>NZ_JBHWAQ010000011.1:0-192656 GCF_042743475.1 Streptomyces sp. NPDC059534 | reverse complement strand
ATCTTGCTGGGGGGGGGGGGGCGGGTGGGGGGGGTGCGCTTCGCGACCGGCCCTCGCCGGGGGGGGGTCGCGCCCCCCTCCCGCCGCCACCCCCCCCCACCGGCGTTCGTGTCGGACGCGGACCGTCAGCCGGCCCTCACCACCTCGGCCAGTTCACGGACCGTGGGGTGCTCGACGATGGCGGTGACCGCCATCGGGGTGCGGACCTCGGCCCGGACGCGGTTGGCGACCTGGATCGCGAGCAGCGAGTGGCCGCCCAGCTCGAAGAAGTTGTCGTCCACGCCGACCCGGTCGATGCCCAGGACGGCCGCCCAGACCTCGGCGAGCGTCGCCTCCAGGTCGTCGGCGGGCTCCGCGTACGGCGTGTTCAGCAGCGGGCGCGGGTGGCGCTCGCGGGTGTCGACGGCCTCCGCCTCCGGAGTACCGCCGGTGACCCACCGGTCGAGCCGCGCCTCCAGGGAGCCCGTCGACACGGCGATGTGCGCGATCCGGTCGACGGCCCCGAGGGCCCGCTCGAAGACGTCGACGCCCTCCTCCGGGGTCATCACCAGCTCGCCGTCGAAGCGCTCCGGGTCGATGCCCCAGGTGTCCCAGTCGACGGTCGTCCAGTTGCCGGTGCCGTCGCGCCGCGCGACCCTCGCATAGGCGTCGAGGGCGGCGTTGGCGGCGGCGTACGGGCCGAGGGCGATGCCGCCCAGGACCGCGGCGATCGACGACAGCGTGATCCGCCGGTCCGGGCACTGCCCCCGGAGCACCTCCTGCAGGACGTGGAAGCCGCCGACCTTGGCACCGAAGTGCGCGGCGCGGGTCTCCCGGTCCGACAGGTGGGCCTCGCGGAAGAAACGAGGGTCCTGGACGCCCGCGCCGTGGACCGCCACGTCGATCCCGCCGAACCGCGCCACGGCCTCCGCGACCGCCGAGCGCATCTGCCCGAGGTCGCCGACGTCGGCCGACACGGCCAGCACCTCGGCGCCGCGCCGCTCCAGGTCGAGGACGTTGCGCACGTGCCGGGCGACCCGCTCCCCGCCGTCCGGCGCGCCGAGCTCGTAACGCGGCCACTCCTCGCGGGGCGGCAGCGTGGCACGGGTGGTCAGCACCAGCCGGCAGCGGTACGTCCCGGCGAGACGACGGGCCAGGGTGAGGCCCACGTCGCCGAGGCCGCCGGTGATCAGGACGGTCTCGCCCTCCCGGAACAGCGGCTCGCGCGGCCGGTCCAGGCGCAGCGGCTCGTACCCCCGCAGCCAGGTCTCCCCGGCGCGCACGGCCACCGGTCCCTCGTGCGGGGCCACGGCGGCGGTGAGGACGGTGCCCGCCAGCCTGACCAGGGCGGACTCCAGGCCCGCGGACACCGCGTCCACGTCGACGGAGCGGCAGCCGAGGGCCGGGTTCTCCTGCGCCAGCGAGGGCGCCAGCGCGGCGAGCGAGGCGTGCTCGGGGCGGCCCAGCTCGGCCACGGTCACCCCCGCGGCCCCGGAGGTCAGCAGGACCAGCTCGGTCTCGGCGCCCGCCGCGTCCTCCGCGAGCGCGCCGGCCAGGGCGAGCGCGCTGTGGAAGCCGAGCTCCTGCGCCGCCTCGAACGCCGCCACGGCGTCGGCGGCGGACCCGGCCGAGGAGGCGGCCGGAGCGCCGTCCGGCGCCGCCAGGCTCCAGGCGTGCACGATCGTCCGCGGCGCGACCATCAGCGAACGCAGCACCTCGGGCACGTCGTCCGCCGGGACCGGGCCGACCGTCAGGTCGCCGGCCTCGTCCATGTCGAAGCCGTCGCCGAGGCGCACGGCGGTGGTCTCGGCGCCGGCCGCGTGCAGCCGCTCGACCAGGGCCTCGCCGCGCGCGTCCCCGGACAGCACCAGCCAGGGTCCCGCGGCCCGCAGCCGGGCGTCCAGGTCCTCGGCGGGGAACAGCCGCTGACGCCAGGTCGGGAGGTACGTCCACTCCTGGACGTCCTCCGCCTTCCCGGCCGCCCGCTCGTTCCGGGCCGGCTCGGCGGGCCCGGCCTCCACCCAGTAGCGGCGACGCTGGAAGGGATACGTGGGCAGCTCGACGAGCCGGGCCGTGCGGGCGCCGCCGGGGGCGCGGTGCAGCGCCGCCCAGTCGACGCGGACGCCGGCCGTCCAGAGCCGGGCCGTCACGGCCGTCGGCCAGTGCGCGGCGGACCCCTCGCCGAGGCGGACCTCGACGGCGTCGGGGGCCGCGTCGCGGACCACGCGGACACCGAGCCGGGTGAGCGCCTCGCCGGTCAGGGCGAGCAGCCCGTCCCGGTCGGTGCCGGGCGCCGCGCCGAGCGCGGCGGCGAGCTCCGCCCACCACGCGTCCGGCACGCCGGGGCCGGCGACCAGCCGCACCGCCGCGTCCTGCCGCTCCGTCTCGCCGTCGACCGGGCGGGACGGGTCGGCCAGCGCGGCCAGCGCGTCCGCGCGGTCCTCGCAGACCACGGCGCGGCGCAGCGCGAACTGCCCGCGCGACCGCTGCAGCGTGTACGCCACGTCCGCCAGGTCGAGTTCGGGGTGCGCGGCCAGGTGGTCGCGCAGCCGCTCGGTGAGGGCGTCCAGCGCGGACCGGTCGGCCGCGGAGAACGCCAGTACCTGCGGGCCGGGCCGCCGGGCCGGTTCGGCCGGGCGGGGCGCCTCCTCCAGGACCACGTGGGCGTTGGTGCCGCCGAGGCCGAAGGAGCTGACACCGGCGCGGCGCGGGTGCGTCCCGGCCGGCCAGGGCCGGGCCTCCCCGTGGACGGCGAAGCGGTCGCCGGCCGCGGCCAGCGCCGTGTTGGGCCGCTCGAAGCCGGGCGTGCCGGGCAGCACGCGCTCGCGTACGGCCAGGGTGGCGCGGATCAGCCCGGTGACGCCCGAGGCGCGGTCCAGGTGGCCGACGCTGGGCTTGAGCGAGCCGAGCACGCACGGGGTCTCCCGGCCGCCGGGGAACACCTTGCTCATCGCCGTCAGTTCGATCGCGTCGCCGAGGTTGGTGCCGGTGGCGTGGCACTCCACGTAGCCGACGCTCTCGGGCTTCACGTCGGCGACGGCCAGCGCCGCCTCGATCACCCCGGCCTGGCCCTCGACGCCCGGCGCCGTGTAGCCGACCCGTTCGCGGCCGTCGTTGTTCACCGCCGAGCCGAGGATCACGGCGTGGACGACGTCGCCGTCGGCGAGGGCGTCGGTCATGCGCTTGAGGGCGACCACGCCGACGCCGCTGCCCATGACGCTGCCGTTGGCGCCGGCGTCGAAGCTGCGGACCGCGCCGTCGGGCGACAGGATGCCGCCCTGCTCGTAGCGGTAGCCGGCCGGCTGCGGCAGCGGCAGGGCGACCCCGCCGGCGAGGGCGGTGTCGCACTCGAAGGTGAGCAGGCTCTGGCACGCCATGTGCACCGCGACCAGCGAGGTCGAGCAGAAGGTCTGCACGGTGACGCTGGGGCCGCGCAGCCCCAGCTTGTAGGCCACCAGGGAGGTCAGCGAGTCCCGCTCGCTGCCCGCCGCCAGCAGCAGATGGCCGCCGGGCTCGTCGCCGAGGCCGGCGAGGTTGTCGCGCATGTAGTCGGGGTAGCCGCAGCCGGCGAACACGCCGACCGGGACGTCGTGGGAGGTCGGGCAGTGCCCGGCGCTCTCCAGGGCCTCCCAGGCGCATTCGAGGAAGAGCCGGTGCTGCGGCTCCATCGTCTCCGCCTCGCGCGGGCTGAACCCGAACACGGCGGCGTCGAAGCGGTCGATGCCGTCCACCGGGCCGCCGACCCGGACGTATCCGGGCCCGGGGCGCTCGGGGTCGACGCCCGCGGCGCGGAGTTCCTCGTCGGTGATCTCGCGCAGTCCCGGTGTTCCGTCGAGCAGGTGCTGCCACAGCTCGGTCACACCGGACGCGCCGGGGAACCGCCCCGACATGCCGATGATCGCGACCGCGGATGAGTAGTCGGTCTCCGTCACTTTGGACCTCTTTGGTCAGGGGGTTCGGTTCAGAGCAGGCGGCTGCGGCCCCAGCCGCGGGACAGCCGGTACACCGCGAAGGCGCCGAACGCGGCGCCCACGGCGAGACACACGCCCGCGGAGCGCAGCGTGCCGTCGAGATCGCCGACGACGGCGGACTGGATCATCGTCAGACCCCAGTAGCCCGGGGAGACATGGGCCAGCGACGCGGCCCAGGACGGCATCAGGCTGACCGGCACGACCGCCCCGCCCAGGGAGCTGACGACGATCGACCCGAGGTCGGTCGCCAGATGCAGGTCGCCGCGGCTGCGGACGACGGTGGCGAGCGCCGAGCCGATGGCGAGCAGCGTGAAACCCCACACCATGATCGCCAGCGCGATCAGCGGCAGGGCGCCGGTCACCTCGAGACCGATGATGAAGGAGCCGTACACCAGCAGCACCAGCTGCTGTACCACCAGCACCACGAACACCGGCACCGTCTTGCCGATCAGCAGCTCCGCCTGGGTCGCCCGCGTCACCCGCAGCCGGTCCCAGGTGCGCCACTCGCGCTCCAGCAGGATCGAGTTGCCCACGATGGACAGGGCGAAGACCGAGAACATCACCAGCGGACCGGTGACGGCCTGGAGGGTGCTGCCGTCGAGGGCCTTCACGTACAGCGGCTTGAAGACCAGCATCAGCACCATCGGCACCACCAGATAGCTGATCATCTGGCCGGGGTCCCGCAGCCGCAGGATGACGTTGTGCTTGACCAGGACGCGGCTGCGGAGCAGTACGTCAGACATGGGCCACCGCCAGGGATCGGTACAGGTCGTCGAGGGAGGGCTTGCGTACGTCCACACCCGCCACCGGCCGCTCGTTGCCGCTGAGCAGGCCGACGAGCGCGGTGCTCGGATCGGTCGTCGAGATGCTGACCTCCTCCTCGTCCTGGAAGGTGACCCGCACCTCCCCGGGCAGTCCGTCGAGAAGCTCGGCACTGGTGCCCCGGGCGATGACCCGGCCCTCCCGGGCGACCGCCAGCGTGGCGTCCAGCTCGGTCAGTTCGGGCAGGTAGTGCGTGGTGTAGACGACCGCCGCACCCTCCGCGGCCCGCTGCTTGACCACGTCGAGCAGCGCCTGCCGGGTCTCGGGGTCGGCACCCGCGGTCGGTTCGTCCATCAGCAGCAGCCCCGGCCGGTGGATCAGCGCCACCGCGGCCTGCGCGCGCCGCTGCTGGCCGCCGGAGAGCAGCCCCACCGGGCGGTCGCAGAACTCCGTCAGACGCAGCGCGTCGACGAGTTCGTCGGTCGCCCGGCGCAGCGCCGCCCGGCGCAGGCCCGCGAGCCCGCCGTACAGCTTCAGGTGCTCGTGGACCGTCACCGGCCGGTAGAGCGCGATGTGCTGCGGCGAGACGCCGATGGTGGACCGGGCCTGCGACGGGTCCTTGCCGCCGACGGTGATCCGGCCGCCGTCCGGCCGGATCAGCCCCGAGACGATCTCGACGAACGTCGACTTGCCGGCGCCGTTGTGGCCGACGAGCCCGACGATCTCGCCGGCCTCCACCGTCAGGCTGAAACCCGCCAGGGCGTGCACGTCGCCGTAGCGCTTGGTGAGTTCGGTTGCTTCTAGCACAGGGTGCTCCCCGGGTCGGGCGGGATGACGGTCACACCAGCACCTCGACCGGTGCGGGATGGCTGAGGAACGCGGTCGGGCTCGCGGTCAGCCCGTACGCGCCGGCCTGGTAGACCACGATCAGGTCCCCCACGTCCGCGTGCGGCAGCTCCACCTCGTCCCCGAGCAGGTCCAGGGGGGTGCACAGGCAGCCGACCACGGTCGCCTTCCCGGCCGCCGGAGCGTCCGGACGGGCCGTCGAGACCGGGTAGTTGCGGCGGATGAACTGGCCGAAGTTGCCGGAGGCCGCGAGCTGGTGGTGCATCCCGCCGTCGACCACGAGATACGTGGTCCCCCGGGACTCCTTGCGGTCCACGACCCGGGTCACGTACACCCCGGCCTCGCCCACGAGGTAGCGGCCCAGCTCGATGTGGACGCGGGCGTCGGGCAGCCGCGGCCGCACCTGCCCGGCCAGCAGCGTCTCCAGGTTGTCGCCGATCCGCCCGAGGTCCACCGGACGGTCCCGCTCGAAGTACGGGATGCCGAACCCGCCGCCCAGGTTGAGATAGCGCACCGGACCCGGCGCGGCGTCGGCCAGCTCCAGGATCAGGTCGACGGTCAGGCGCTGCGCCTCGCAGATGCTCTCCGCGTTCAGGTTCTGCGAGCCCGCGAAGACGTGGAAGCCCTCGAACTCCAGGTCGCCGAGGCGGGCGAGCAGCGCCGGGACGCGCTCGGCGTCCACGCCGAACTGCTGCGGCCCGCCCCCCATGCGCATCCCCGAACCCCGCACGGCGAACGGCGGGTTGACGCGCAGCGCCACCCGCGGCCGGATGCCGAGGACCTCGCCGGTGCGCCGGATGCGCTCCAGCTCGTTCTCGGACTCCACCTCGACGGTCACCCCGGCGGCCACCGCCGCCGACAGCTCGGCGTCCGACTTGCCCGGGCCCGCGAAGCTCACCCGGTGCGCCGGCAGCGTGGTGTCGAGGGCGTGCCGCATCTCCTGCGCCGACGCCACGTCGAACCCGTCGACGAGCTCGCTCATGTGCGCCAGCAGCGCCGGCATCGGGTTCGCCTTCACCGCGTACTTCAGCGACACGTCGTCGGGCAGCGCCTTCCTGACCGCCGTGACCCGCTCGGTGACGAGCCGGCGGTCGTACGCGAAGAACGGCGTGCTGCCGACGCGCGCCGCGAGCCGGTCGACGGGGATGCCGCCGACCTCCAGGGCGCCGTCCTCGTGGCGCGCGAACAGCGCGCCGGCGGTCTCACGGGCGCTCACGCGGTCACCGTCCTGCGGGTCTCGACCCGGTCGAACTTGCCGTTGGGCGACACGGGCAGCTGGTCGAGGAACACCACCCGCTTGGGCAGCATGTAGCGCGGCACCTGGTCCTCCATGGCCTTGCGCAGATCACTTTCGGTGGTGTCACCGGCCACGACGAGGACGGCGATCTGACCCAGCCGCTCGTCGGGGAGTCCGAAGGCCACCGCGCCGCTGACGAGCCCGGTCGCGTACGCGGCCTCCTCGATCTCGGTCGGACTGACCCGGTAGCCGGAGGTCTTGATCATTTCGTCGTCGCGGCCGACGAAGTACAGGAAGCCGTCCTCGTCGCGGTAGGCGCGGTCACCCGACCACACCGCGATCTCGGCCCGCACCGTGCCGTCGGCCCCGGGAGCCGGGCGGAAGCGCTCGGCGCTGCGCACCGGATCGTTCCAGTACCCCTGCGCCACCAGCGCCCCCCGCTGCACGATCTCGCCGTGCTCGTGGGGCTCGCACGCGGTGCCGTCCGGACGGACCACGCCGACGTCCGCGTTGGGGATGGCCTTGCCGATCGAGTCCGGCCGCCGGTCCGCCTCGGCCGGATCCAGATACGTCGCCCGGAACGCCTCCGTCAGCCCGTACATCAGATACGGGCGGGCGGCGGGGAACAGCTCGCGCAGCCGGGCCAGCGTCGAACGCGGCATCCGGCCACCCGTGTTGGCGAAGTACCGCAGGTGCGCGGTCGCCTCGGCGGGCCACCGGCAGCCGGTCAGCTGGATCCACAGCGGCGGCACCCCGGTGAGACCGGTGACCCGGTGCCGGGCGCACAGCCGCACCAGCTCCACCGGGAGCAGGTAGTTGGCGAGGACCACGTGCGCCCCGGCGTGCAGCGCGGTGGTGATCTGGCTGAAGCCCGCGTCGAAGCTCAGCGGCAGCGCCGCGAGGATCACGTCGTCGGGCCCGTGGCCCAGGTAGCCGGCCACGCTCTCCGCACCCGCGATCAGGTTGCGGTGGCTCAGGACCACGCCCTTGGGGGAGCCGGTGCTGCCCGAGGTGTACAGGATCGCCGCGAGGTCGGTGTCGATCACCTGGACCGGCGGCACTCCACCGTCGTCCCCGGGCAGCGCGTGCCAGGAGGTGACCCGCCACGGGTCCTCGGGCGCCCCGGCCGTGTCGTGCGCCGCGGGTGCGCCGGCGGTCTCGCCGACGAGGACGACCTCGGTGACCGACGGGGACCCGGCGACCGCCGCCCGCACCGTCGCGTACCGCTCGTCCGTGGTGATCACGGCGCTCGCGGCGCAGTCGTCGACGATGTGCCGGATCTGCGGGGCCTTGTAGACCGGGTTCACCGGGACGAACACGCCGCCGGCCGCCGCGACGGCGAACAGCGCGACGACGGTCTCGACGCGCTTCTCCATGTAGACGACGACCCGGTCGCCGCGGCGCACCCCGAGCCGGCGCAGCCCCGCCGCGGTCCCGGCCACGCGCCGGCGCAGCTCGGCGTAGTCGACGGTGGTGTCCTTGTACGTCAGGGCGGGACTGTCCGGCGCGCCCCGGCCGCACAGCCCGGCGACCCCGGTGACGAGCGGGTCCACCGGCGTCCGGACGCCGTCGGCGGGCGCGTCCACCGGAGCCTGGGCGTGGTCGGCGGGCGGCCCGGCCGGCGCCTGGGCGTGGTCGGAGGGCGCGTCCGTCAGCAGCGCCGTACCGCCCGCGGTGTCACGCATCGCCGTGCTGCCCGGCGGGCAGCGCCTCGGACACCGTCTGCCACAGCGAGCCGATGGTGGCGAAGGTGTCCTGGTTGAGGGCCTCGTCCGCGAACTCCAGGTCGTAGCCCTCCTCCAGGGCGGCCAGCAGCTGGACCACGCCCATCGAGTCCAGGCCCAGCGCGGCCAGTTCGTCCGACGCGCCGAGCTCGCCGGCGTCGGCGTAGGGCAGGAACGGCCGGACCATGTCCTGGAACGCGCGCGGTATCAGTACTGATGCAGGCATTGATGTCACCTCGGGGAGAGATCTGCTCCGTCAGCGGTGCGCGGGTCGGCGCTACCCGGCGCCTCCCCGCCTACCACCGCATCGAGGAAAACTAGGCTCCGGCCCTTTCGGGGCTCTATCGACGATCTATCGCCTCACCTGACCGGAAAGCCCCGCTTCCACCCCGTTTCCCGACCCTTGTCGGCCCTGTCGTCACGCCGGGGCGATGGGCGGCGCGACAGGGCGGCGATGGCACGCCCCGGCAGCATGGCCGCAAGCCCACGCAGCACGTCATCCGGATGGGCGGGACTTGCGGGAAGAGGGGAGGCCATGGTGACGACGGCGAGCGTGCACACGCGGTTCGGACCGCCATCGGCGCTGGACGAGCGGGTCATCGGCGTCTACTGCCACACCGTGCAGCAGGGCGGCCTGGAGTCGGTCCGGCAGGCGGCCGAGGAACTCGGCATGGACGTCCGCGACGTCGGGGCCGCCGCTGCCTGTCTGGTCGAGCTGGGCCTGCTCAGGACCGACCCGTTCGGCGACGGACGGCTGCTGCCGGTCGACCCCCGGCGCGCCTCGGCGCTGCTGATCTCCCCGATCGAACGGGAGATCTTCGCCCGCCGCGACCTCATCGACCAGCTCCGCGACCGGCTCGACCACATCGCCGGGCCGGAGCCCCAGCCCGCCCAGCTGCCCGTCGGCTCCATCGACCGGCTCTTCGGACCGGCCGAGATCCGCGGGCTGCTCAAGCTCATGGCCGACGTCTGCCAGCGCGAGGTGCTCGTCCTGCGCTCCCGGCAGGCCCGGGACAACCCGCTCGACGACTTCCTGGAGGCCGGCGGCGGCCTGACCCGCAGGGGCATCGGCATCCGCACCCTGTGCACGCACAGCAGCCGCGCCGACTTCGCGACGCGCGCCAGGACACTGCGCCTGGTCGACGCCGGCGTCGAGGTCCGCACGGTCACCCGGCTCGCCCAGACCGCCGTCGTCTTCGACCGCGAGATGGCCCTCGTGTTCGGCGAGACCGAGGAGGGCGACCCCGTCGCCTGGCGGGTCCGCGAGGACAACGTCGTCCGCTTCCTGGGCGACCTGGTGGACCAGCTGTGGGACGGCGCCGCCCCCTTCCTGGCGGGCGAGACCGGCTACGCAGAGGTGGCGGACGACCTCCAGCAGGACATCGCGAAGCTCATGGCCCAGGGCCTCACCGACGACGTCGTCGCCCGCAAGCTCGGCATGTCCGTCCGCACCTGCCGGCGCCACATCGCCGCCCTGCTGCGCACGCTCGACTCCACCAGCCGCTTCCAGGCCGGCGTCCAGGCCGCCAACCGGCTGATCGCCGAGGGGGTGTAGGCGTCCGTGTCCCAGGGATACCTCCGCTTCCCGAGCATCGCCGGCGACACGATCGTCTTCTGCTGCGAGGACGACCTGTGGACGGTCGGCACGGCGGGCGGAACCGCCCGGCGCCTCACCGCGGGCGTGGCCGAGGCCGCCCGGCCGCTGATCTCCCCGGACGGCGCCCAGGTGGCCTTCGTCGGCGCCGACGAAGGCCCGACCGAGGTGTACGTCATGCCGCTGGACGGCGGCCCCGCGCGCCGGCTGACCCACCAGGCCGCCCAGTGCCACCTCGTGGGCTGGGACCGGCGCACCGGCGAGATCCTGTACGCCGGCACCGGCGACCAGCCGGCCGGCTTCGGCCACCGCCTCTTCGCCGTCCACCCCGACGGCGGCCCGCCGCGGCTCCTGCCGTACGGGTCGGCCACCGCGCTCACCCGGGGCCCCGACGGCAGGGCCGTCCTCTGCCGCAACGGCACCGACCCCGCCCGCTGGAAGCGCTACCGCGGCGGTGCGGCGGGCGAGTTGTGGATCGAGACCGGGGGGAGCGGGGCTCCCGGCTCGGGCGTTCTCGGCTCGGGCGTTCCCGGATCGGGGGTTGCCGGATCAGGGGTTGCCGGTTCCGGCGCGCTCGGTCCCGGCGGTCCCGGCGTTTCCGGTGCGGAGGCCGTCGGCCCCGGCGGGTTCCGCCCGCTGGTCTCGCTGCCCGGGAACCTCGCCCACCCCTGCCACGTCGGCGAGCGGGTCTACTTCGTCTCCGACCAGGAGTCGACCGGGAACGTCCACTCCTGCCGGACGGACGGCACGGACCTCCGCCGCCACACCCACCACCGGGACTTCTACGTCCGCCACCTGGCGACCGACGGCGTACGCCTCGTGTACCAGGCGGGCGCACGCCTCCACCTGCTGGAGCCGGGGTCCGAGGCGCGTCCCGTCGACATCGAGCTGACCAGCTCGCGGACCCAGCGCGGCCGCCGGCTGCTGCGCGCCGCCGAACGCCTGGACACCGTGCGGCTCAGCCCCGACGGCGCCACGCTCGCCGTCGCCTCGCGCGGCAAGGCGTTCACCCTCGCGCCCTGGTCGGGGCCGGTCCGGCAGCACGGCCGCCCCGACGGCGTGCGCTACCAGCACCTCGACTGGCTCCGTGACGGCCGCCGCCTGGCCGCCGTCGCGGGCGACAGCGGCCCCCGGGAACGGCTGGTGGTGCTCGACACCGCCGACGGGACCGAGACCGACCTCGCCGTCGGCGACGTGGGCCAGGTGACCGAACTGGCCGCCTCGCCCCGCGCGGACCTGGTCGCCTTCGCCACCAACCGCCAGAAGCTGTACGTCGTGGACGTCGCGACGGCGTCCGTACGGCTCCTCGACGAGACGGCCCACGACCGGATCGAGGACCTGGCGTGGTCGCCGGACGGGCGCTGGCTCGCGTACACCTACCCGGACACGCCCCGCACCTCGGCCATCAAGGTCGCCGACGTTCCCGCCGGGACGACCCGGCGGATCACCCGGCCGGTGCTGCGCGACATGAAGCCGGCCTTCGACCCCGACGGCCGCCACCTGTACTTCATCGGCCAGCGCGCCCTCACCCCCGAGTACGACCAGGTCGAGGCCGAGGTCGGCTTCCCGTTCGGGACGCTGCCCTACGCGGTCACCCTGCGGGAGGGCACCCCGGCGCCGTTCGTCCCCCGGCCGGAGGACGACGACGCCCCGGAGGGCCCCGACGGCGAACCCGCCCCGGTCGTCATCGACATGGAGGGCATCGAGCGGCGCGTGGTGCCGTTCCCGGTGCCCGAGTCCCGCTACATCGCCGTCCTCGGCCTGCCCGGCAAGGCCCTGCTCTGGTCCGTGCCGCTGACGGCCGCCGACCCGCTGCGCCCGGAGGACGCGACCGGCGGTCAGGTCTGTCTCGTCGACATGGAGCGGATGACCCGGACCGAGTGCCTGGTGCAGGTCGACGACCTGCACGTCCGCGCCGACGACGACGTCCTGCTGTACCGGTGCGGCAGCCGGCTGCGGGTGCTGCGGGCCGGTGCGCCGCTGGAGATCGAGGACGACGACGACTCCGTGGAGGCCCGGCCGGGCCGCGCCTCCGGCTGGATCGACCTCGACCGGATCCGGGTGCCGCTGCGGCCCGCCGAGGAGTGGCACCAGATGTTCCGCGAGGCGTGGCGGCTGCAGAAGGAGAACTTCTGGCACGCCGGCATGGCCGGGGTCGACTGGGACGCGGTGTACGAGCGGTACGCGCCGCTGGTCGACCTGGTGGCGACCCGCTCCGAACTCTCCGACCTCATATGGGAGTCGCAGGGCGAACTGGGCGCCTCCCACGCGTACGAGCGCGGCGGCGACTACCGTGAGCCGCCCCACCACGCGCAGGGCTTCCTCGGGATCGACTGGGACACCGCCGACCCCAAGGCGTGGCGCGTCGGCGCCGTCCTGGAGGGCGACCCCTGGAACCCGGCCGCGACCTCGCCCTGCAACCGTCCGGGCACCGACATCCGCCCCGGGGACACCGTCGTGGCCGTCAACGGCCGCCCGGTGGGCCCCCAGGGGCCGGGCGAACTCCTCGTGGGGCTCGCCGGCCACGAGGTGGAGCTGTCGGTACGGCGCGGTGACGCCGAGCCCCGCCGGATCTGCGTGCGGGCCGCCGAGAGCGAGACGCCCGCGCGGTACCGCGACTGGGTGGAGGACAACCGCCGGCACGTCCACGAGGCGTCCGGAGGCCGGCTCGGATACATCCACGTCCCCGACATGTTCCTCAACGGATACACCGAGTTCGTACGGGGCTTCGCCACCGCGATGGACCGCCCCGGCCTCGTCCTCGACGTGCGCTACAACATCGGCGGACACATCTCCCCGCTGCTCCTGGAGCGCCTCGCGCGCCACCGGCTGGGCGCCGAGCACGGCCGGTGGAGCGGCGTCCGGCCCTACCCGTCGGAGTCGCCGGCCGGGCCGATGGCGCTGCTCGTCAACGAGCACACCGGTTCCGACGGGGAGATCTTCAGCCATACGTTCCGGGAGCTCGGCCTCGGCCCGCTGATCGGCCACCGCACCTGGGGCGGGGTCATCGCCACCTGGCCGCGGCAGCCCCTGGTGGACGGCACGGTCACCACCCAGCCCGAGTTCCGGTACGTCTTCGACGGCGTCGGCGGCAGGCTGGAGAACCGCGGTGTGGAGCCCGATGTCGTCGTGGTGGTCCCGCCCGGCCCGGCGGACGCCGCCGCCGATCCGCAGCTCGCCGCCGCCGTCGGCCATCTCCTGGCCCGGCTCGACGGACAGCAGCGACCTTCGTCGCCGGGGGCCGAGACGAAAGGGTGACGCCGTGGGCCCGGACGCTGCCTAGGGTGCGACCGTGGACGCTATGTCGAAGTCGGGGGCCTGGAGCGCGCGCGGCCTCCGGGACGCAATCGCCGCCGCGTGGGCCTGGTTCGCGCTGCCCGGGCAGTGGTCGGGACGCCGGACCACCGGTGAGGTGGCGCTCGCCGTGGTCATGGCGCTGCTCGCCGCCGGGACCGAGGAGATCCTGGGCGGCGAGGGGTGGCGGCTGCCCGCCGTCGCCGCGGGAGCCGCCGTGCTGTCGCTGGTCAGACGACGGCTCCCGGCGGCCACGCTGGTCCTGGCCGCCGGACTCACCCCCTTCGCCCCCGGCATGGGGCCGCTGCTGCTGGTCGTCGGCTGGTCCTCCGGCCGGTACATCGCGGGCGCGGGCCACGCGCTGGCCGCGTACATCGCCGCCTTCGTCCTGAACGTCGGGGGCACGCTCCTGGAGTCCTGGGACCGGCAGCGGCTCCTCGCCCTCGCCTTCGTCGCCACCCTCTACTACCTGGGCACCACGCTGGCCCCCGGACTCGCCCACCGCTACTGGACCCAGCGGCGGACCCTGCTGCACGCCCTCCAGGAGCGCAACGCCCAGCTGCTGCGCGAGCGGACCATGGTGGCCTGGCAGGCGCGGCTGCGGGAGCGGCAGCGGATCGCCCAGGACATGCACGACAGCCTCGGCCACCAGCTGGCGCTGATCGCCGTGCACACCGGAGCCCTGGAGGTCGACCGGGACCTGGGCGAGCGGCAGCGCGAGGTGGTCGGCGTCCTGCGGAACGCGTCCGTGACCGCCATGCACGAACTGCGGGAGGTCGTCGGGATACTCCGCGACGGCGTCGAGGCGCCCGACGGCACACCGGCGGCGCCCGCGCGGGCCGGCGACGAGACGAGCCGCGCCGCGCGCGGCATCGCGGGCATCGAGGGGCTCGTGGAGGCCGCGCGGGCGGCCGGCACCGCGGTCGGACTGCGGCGGCTGGGGGAGGAGCGGGCGCTGGCACCGGCCGCCGACCACGCCGCGTACCGCATCGTCCAGGAGGCCCTGACCAACGCCTACAAGCACGCGCCGGGCACGTCGATAGGCGTCGAGCTGCGGTACGAGCCGGACACCTTCGTCGTGGAGATCCTCAACGAGCGGCCGGCGGACGGACCGGCGCGGGACGCGGTGAGCGGCGGGCAGGGCCTGGCCGGACTCGCCGAGCGGGCCCGGCTCGTGGGCGGCATGTGCCATGCGGGTCCGGCCGACGACGGCGGGTTCCGGGTGGCCGGGATGCTGCCGTACGGCGCGGCGCCGGTCGCGGAGGCCGCGCCTTTGGTCGACGCCGCCGACGACTTCCGGCAGCAGACCACGCAACCGCTGGTGGGCGAGGGTCGTCCGGTCGCGGTCGGACCGGCCGACTGGACGTTCACGGAGCGGGAGTTGGCCATGGCGGTGCGCGGGGGCAAGGGCAGGGGCAGCAGCACGGGGGGTGCGATCGCGATCGGCTGCGGGATAGCGTTCGCCGCGCTCGTCCTGCTCGTGGTGGCGGCGGGCTTCGGCGTCTACTTCCTGATGGGTTCCCTCCAGGAGGGGATGATCGACCCCGCGCAGTACGACGCGGTGGAGGTCGGGACGTCCGAGGAGAAGGTCCGCGGGCAGCTGCCCTCCGGCGACACGATCACCACCATGGGCCTGACCAAGGAAGGGCCCGCCATGCCGGCCGGCGCCGACTGCCTGGTGCTGATGTCCTCGGAGATCAGCGAGACCGCCGCGGCGGAGCCGGTTTTCCGGTTCTGCTTCAAGGACGGCAAGCTGATCGAGAAGAAGTCGTACGAGGTCAAGGCGCGGTAGCGCCCGTCCGCCCGTACCGGAGCCGTGGGGGAGTAGCTGTGGCAGGGCAGCCCATCAGGGTCGTGATCGCCGACGACGAGCCGCTGATCAGGGTCGGGATCCGGATGATCCTCACCTCGGACCCGGAGATCGTCGTCGTCGCGGAGGCGGCCAACGGCCGGGAAGCGGTCGAGGCGGCGCGGGCACACGCCGCCGACGTGGTGCTGCTCGACATCCAGATGCCGGTGCTCGACGGCCTTTCGGCGCTGCCGGAGCTGCGCCGGGCGGCGCCGGCGGCCCGGGTGATCGTCCTGACGACCTTCGGGGAGCGGGAGAACGTCCTGCGGGCGCTGGAGCACGGGGGCGCCGGGTTCCTGCTCAAGGACACCGCGCCGGCCGAGCTGATCCGGGCCGTGCGGGCGGCCGCGGCGGGCGACGCGTATCTGTCGCCGGCGGCCACCCGGCACGTGGTGGAGCGGCTCGCCTCGGGCCGCGAGGCGGCCCGGGCCGAGGAGGCGCGGGGGCGGGTGGCGGCGCTGAGCGAGAAGGAACGCGGCGTGCTGGCGCTGCTCGGCGAGGGGCTGTCCAACGCGGACGCGGGGAAGCGGCTGCACATGAGCGAGGCCACGGTGAAGACGTACGTCAGCCGGATCCTGGCCAAGCTGCACTGCGAGAACCGGGTGCAGGCGGCGCTGCTGGCACGGGACGCGGGGCTCTAGGCGGGCGTCTTGCCGTGACGCGGGAGCCCTCGCCCGGGTGACGGGTCCGTCAGCGCGGGGGGCCGAAGGGGAGGCCGCCGGTGCCCGCGGCGTTGTAGCGGAGCAGGTACGCGGCGAAGTGCGCGAGGTCCTCGGCCGACCAGTCCTTGAGGCGTTCCTGGTAGGCGGCGAGGCGGCTGGTCTGGGCCGTGGCGAGGACCTTGGAGCCCGCCTCGGTGGGGTGCAGGACGTGGACGCGGTGGTCGTCGGGGGCCGGGCGCCGCTCGACCAGGCCGAGCTTCTCCAGCCCGGCGACCTGGCGGCTGACCGTCGACTTGTCCAGCAGGTAGTGGGCCGCGAGATCGGTGGCCCGGCAGCCGCGCTGTTCGTCGATGTGGGCCAGCAGCGTGTACGAGACGAGCGGGAGCTCGGGGTGGACCCGGGCCGCCGCGGCGCGGGCCCGGCGGGCGAAGGCCGTCAGTTCGCGCTGGATGACGTCCACGGACGCCTCGCGTGGTGGCTGTGCGCCGCCGTCGGTCATGGTGCGCTCCCTCGTGCCGTGGGTCGGGGCGCCGGTCGCCCGCCGTCCCCCTTCGGTTGTATAGTACAACGGTTCTTTAGTTGTAAAAGCCAACCATGGAGGTCTGATGGCCGCGGGACCGAACACCACCGGCGCGTTGCGGCATGTCCTCGGACATCTGCTCACCCCCCTGCTGATGTGCGTCGGCATGGGACTCGCCTACCTCGGCGCCTTCCACGCCCCCGCCCCCCACGACCTGCGCGTCGACGTCGTCGGCTCCGGTCCCGCCACCCAGGTCCTCGCGCAGACCCTCCATGACAAGGGCGCCGGCGCCCTCGACGTCCGCACCGTCCCCGACCGGGAGACCGCCGTCACCGCCCTGCGCGAGCAGCACAGCTTCGGCGCCTACCTCCCCGGCGAGCGGCCCGAGCTGCTCGTCGCCTCCGCCTCCTCCGACACCAGCGCCATGGCCGTGGAGAAGGTGTTCACCAAGGTCGCGGCCGCACAGGACGCCCCGCTCAAGGTGACCGACGTCGCCCCCGTCTCCTCCGGTGACCCCACCGGACAGGGGGTCTTCTTCCTGCTCGTCGCCCTCAGCATCGGCGCGTACGCCTCGGTCGCCGTCGTCGGCGGCGCCGGCGCCGTCCTGCCCCTGCGGATCCGCGTCCTCCTCGCCGCCGCGACCTCCCTCGTCGTCAGCCTCGTCGGCACCCTCTTCGCCGGGCCCCTCTTCCACCTCGTCGACCAGGGACTCGCCGGGGTGTGGGCGCTCTCCTGGCTCTACACGGCGGGCATCCTGCTCGTCGGCGTCGGACTGCACACCTTCCTGCGCCGCTGGACCACGCTCGGCGTCATGGTGCTCTTCGTGATGCTCAACTTCACGAGCTCCGGCGGCATCTACCGGCCCGAACTCCAGCCCGGCTTCTTCGGCGCCCTGCACGCCTTCTGGAACGGCGCGGGCTTCGTCGAGGGCGTCCGCGGCCACGTCTACTTCGACGGGCACGCGCTCGGCGGACACGTCCTCACGCTCTCCCTCTGGCTCCTCGCCGGAATCGCCCTCGTCATCGCCGCCGGCCTCGCCGAAGCCCGCCGCAAGCCCGCGGACACCCCGCACGCGACCCCGGCCGGGACCTCGGCCGGGATCGCGGAGGAGGCCGAGGAAGAGGTCGAGGAGGCGGTCGCGGTCTGAGCTTCCCGGGGTTTCCCGGAGCCCTTCCCGCGGGGCCTTCCCGCAGGACCCTTCCCCCGGGGCCTCGCCTCCGGGGCGTTGTCCACAGGGCGTTGTCCACAGGGGGAGACGGCCGCTCGGACACGGCGGTACGGTCGGGGCCGGATGATGTTGGAACATCGCATCGGGGGAGGTCGTCCCATGGACGAGAACCGGACCGTCGTGCCGGGACAGCGCGACACGGACGGAGAGGCCGCCGGCATCCGCGTGCCCCACGTGCCGGGGTTCGCGCGCCGCGCGGCCGTCGGCGGGGGCACGGACACCGGAGCCTCCCCCAAGGCGCGGGGCAAGAGCCTGCGCGACCGGGTCCCCCGCTCCGCACACGCCCGGCCCGCCCTCGCCGCCGACCGCCCCGACGCCGTCCGCGCCGTCGAGGAGTCCAACCGGGGCCGTGTCCCCGAGCTCGCGCCGATACGCGTCGGCAGGATGGCGGCCGGCCCCTTCGCCTTCCTCCGCGGCTCGGCCGGACTGATGGCCCACGACCTCGCCGCCACCCCCGTCACCGGCATAGCCGCCCAGCTGTGCGGCGACGCCCACGCCGCCAACTTCGGCCTGTACGGCGACGCCCGCGGCCGGCTCGTCATGGACCTCAACGACTTCGACGAGACCATCGTCGGCCCCTGGGAATGGGACCTCAAGCGGCTCGCCACCTCCCTCGTCCTCGCCGGCCGCGAGGTCGGCGCCGACGAGGACACCTGCCGGGCCGCCGCCTTCGACACCGCGGGCGCCTACCGCCGCACCATGCGGCTGCTCGCCCGGCTCCCCGCCCACGACGCCTGGAACGCGATCGCCGACGAGGAGCTCGTCTCCCACACCGACGCCCGGGACCTCCTCGGCACCCTGGAGCGGGTCTCCGCCAAAGCCCGCAACAACACCAGCGCCCGCTTCGCCGCCCGGTCGACCGAGGCCGTGACGGACGCCGAGGGCGGCGGCCGCAGATTCGTCGACGCTCCCCCGGTGCTCCGCAGGGTCCCCGACGCCGAGGCCGCCGAGGTGGCCCTCTCCCTCGGCGCCTACCTGGAGACCGTCTCCGAGGACCGGCTGCCGCTCCTCGCGCGGTACGCCGTCCACGACGTCGCCTTCCGCGTCGTCGGCACCGGCAGCGTCGGCACCCGCTCCTACGTCGTCCTGCTCCTCGACCACCGGGGCGAGCCGCTCGTCCTCCAGGTCAAGGAGGCCCGGCCGTCGGCGCTGCTCCCCCACCTGCCCGCCGCGGGCTTCACCGTGCCGGACCCCGGCCACGAGGGGCGGCGCGTGGTCCTCGGACAGAAGCGGATGCAGGTCGTCAGCGACATCCTGCTCGGCTGGACCACCGTCGAGGGGCGCCCCTTCCAGGTCCGCCAGTTCCGCAACCGCAAGGGCAGCGTCGACCCCGCCGCCCTCACCCCCGACCAGCTCGACGACTACGGCCGCATGACCGGCGCCCTTCTCGCCCGCGCCCACGCCCACAGCGCCGACCCGCGCCTGATAGCCGGGTACTGCGGCAAGAACGAGGAGCTGGACACCGCTCTCGCCGCCTTCGCCGTCGGCTACGCCGACCGCACCGAGGCCGACCACGCCGACCTCCTCACCGCCATCCGCACCGGCCGCACCCCGGCGGAACCGGGCGTCTGACACCGGCCGCGCGGAGGAGCCCCCGCAGGACCGTAGGCTGGGTGCGTCGAGGCGGAACGAGGACTGGGCGGGCGTGGACGTGAGCGTGGACCAGGGTGTGAACGAGGGGCCCGGGGACGAGCGGCCCGAGGCGCGTCTGGAGCGTGCCGTGCGGGTGGCCGAGCAGGCGCTGATCGAGTTCGAGATCGCGGTGGAGACCTTCCGGGTCGAGGTGGAGAACTTCTCCCGGCTGCACCACCAGCGGCTCGGACCGATGTACGCGCGGCTCGACGAGCTCGACGCGCGCATCGCCGAGGCCCTGGCGGCGCGCACCGGCGATCCGGAGGACGTACGGCGGGCGCAGGAGGCGCGGGCCGCGGTTCTGCCGATGCCGGGCGTGGAGGAGTTGTTCCACGACTGGGTCGACTCCGACGGCCTCTCCGCCGAGGCCGCCGCGATGCTCACCGGCCGGCCGGTGCAGTCGCCGAAGCGGGTCCGGCCCGGCGAGGAGGCCCGTCGGCTCTACCGCGAGCTGGCGCGCAAGGCCCACCCCGACCTGGCCCGCGAGGAGGACGAGCGCAAGCGGCGCGAGGAGTTCATCACGCGGGTGAACGCCGCCTACGCCCGGGGCGACGAGGCGCTGCTGCGCGAGCTCTCCGCCGAATGGGAGGCCGGCCCGGCGCCGGCCGAGGAGCGGCTCAGCGAGAGCGAGGAGCTGTACGCGCGCCTGGAGTGGCTCGCGGAGCGCAAGGACATGCTGTCGGCGCTGGCGCGGGAGCTGGAGGAGAGCGCGATCGGCGCGATGCTGCGGATGGCGCCGGACGACCCGGACCGGCTCCTGGAGGAGATCGCGGAGCAGCTGCTCGCGCAGGTCTCCGAGCGTGAGGCCGAGCTGACGGGGCTGGTGGAGTAGGTTTTCCGTGCGCCCGAGTCCGTTCGGGCGGTACTGACGAGAGAAGGCCGTTCCCATGAATTTCTCCCCGCTGCCCTCGGTGGACGCGGCTTCCGTGCCGGCCGATGCCCTGGTGCTGGACGTCAGGGAGGACGACGAGTGGGAGGCCGGTCACGTCGAGGGTGCGCTGCACGTGCCGATGAGCGGCTTCGTGGCGCGCTTCGGCGAGGTGACCGAGGCCGTGGCCGAGCGTGGGCGCGCGTATGTGATGTGCCGGGTCGGCGGCCGGTCGGCGCAGGTCACGCAGTACCTGACGCAGCAGGGCTTCGACGCGGTGAACGTCGACGGCGGGATGCTCGCGTGGGACGGCGCCGGCCGCCCGATGGTGACGACGAACGGCAGCCCGGCCTTCGTCCTCTGACCCGCGCGGGACGGCCCCGCGCGGGTGGATGCGCGCGGGGACGCTAGCCGAGGGGGTGGGTGGCCAGCAGGTCGCCCAGTGCCTCCTCGTGGGCGGCGGCGGGGCCGAGCGAGAGTTCGAGGTGCTTGGCCCACGCGTGGTAGCGGTGCAGGGGGTAGTCGGTGTCGGCGCCGAAGCCTCCGTGCAGGTGCTGGGCGGTCTGCACCACGCGCCGTACCCCTTCGGACGCCCAGATCTTCGCGACGGCGATGTCCCCGGCGGCGGGGAGCGCCCCGTCGGCTCCGGTGGCGACGCGCCAGGCGGCCTGCCAGAGCGTCGCCTCCACGGCGCGCAGGTCGATGTAGCGGTCGGCGGCCTGGACGGCGACGGCCTGGAAGGTGGCCACGGGGTGGCCGAACTGTTCGCGCTTGCCGGTGTACTGGCTCGTCATGGTGAGCACGGCCTCGCCGAGGCCGAGGGCGAGCGCGCAGGTGCCGGTGGTGAGGAGGTCGCGCAGCCCTGCCCAGACGCCGTCGGTGTCGATGACGTCGGTGCGGTCGAGGCGGACGGCGTCGAGCCGTAGTTCGGCGAGGAGTTCGCCGTTCGTGGAGTACTGCTCCGTCAGGCCGAGGCCCTGGTGGGTACGGGGCAGCAGGGCGAGGACGGTGCGGCCGTCGGGGGTGCGGGCGGGGACGGCGACGATGTCGGCGCCGTGGGCCCAGGGAACGGCGGTCTGGAGGCCGTCCAGCAGCCAGCCGGTGCCGTCGGGTCGGGCGGTGACGGCGAGGTCGGCCGGGTCGTGGCCGGTGCGTCCGTGGGAGGCGGCGGTGAGGACGAGTTCGCCGCGGCCGACGCGGGGGAGGAGGGCGGCGGCCGTCTCCGGGTCGGCGTACCGCTCGATGGTCATGGCGACGGCGCTGGTCTCCAGGAGCGGGACCCGGGCGAGGACGCGGGCGGATTCGCGCAGGACGAGGCAGAGCGCGACGGCGTCGAGGCCCGCGCCGCCGTGCTCGGGGGCCAGCACGAGGCCGAGCAGGTCGGCGGCGGCGAGGCGGGACCAGAGCGGCCGGTCGAAGTCGTCCGACACGGCGCCCGGGGTGAGTGCGGGGCTGGGCACCGCGTCGGGTGCGACGTCGGAGAAGACCGCCTTGGCCGCCTCGGCGGCCGCCTGCTGCTCTTCGGTGAAGGTGAAGTCCACTGTCCTGCCCTCCCGTTGCCGTTCCCGCTGCTGTGCGCGCGCTCCTGACGGGTCGTCAAGATAGAACAGGTTCTAGGGGAAGGGAATGGGCAGCGCCCGGACTTCGTGAGCGGCCGCACCCACCGGCCGAAGTCACCGGCCGAAGTCACCGGCCGAAGTCACCGGCCGGCGGGTGCGGCCGGCGTCAGCGGTCGAAGTCCAGCTCCACGTCCGGGGTGGCGGGATGGGACTGGCACGCCAGGACGTATCCGGCCTCGGTCTCCTCCGGCTCCAGCGCGAAGTTGCGGTCCATCCGCACCTCTCCGCCGACGAGGAAGGCGCGGCAGGTGCCGCACACCCCGCCCTTGCAGGCGTACGGGGCGTCGGCGCGGGCGCGGAGCACGGTGTCGAGCAGCGTCTCGCCCCGGTCGACCGGCCAGGTCCCGGACCGGCCGTGCAGGGTCGCGGTCAGGGTGGCGTGCGCGGGGGCGTCGGCCGCGGGGGCCGGCGCGGGGGCCGAGCCGTCGTCGACGTGGAAGATCTCCTGGTGGATCCGGCCGCGGTCGACGCCCAGGCCGCGCAGGGCCTGCTCGGCGCCTTGGACGAGCCCGAAGGGACCACAGAGGAACCAGCCGTCGATCTCGCCGACCGGCAGCAGCGCGGGCAGCAGTCCGGTCAGCCGCTCGCGGTCGAGGCGGCCGGACGGCAGGCCCGCCTGCTGCTCCTCCCGGGAGAGGACGGTGACCAGCTGGAAGCGGTCGGGGTAGCGGTCCTTGAGGTCGGCGACCTCGTCGAGGAACATCGTCGAGGCGGCGGTGCGATCACTCCGGACCAGGCAGAACCGGGCCTCCGGCTCGCGGGCGAGCAGGGTGGCGGCCATCGACAGGACCGGCGTGATGCCACTGCCGCCGACGACGGCCGCGAAGTGGCCGGGGCGCGGGGCGAGCGAGAAGCGGCCCATGGGTTCCATGACCTCGACGACGTCGCCGACGGCGAGTTCCTTGAGCGCGTACGTCGAGAACGAGCCGCCGTCGACGAGCCGGATGCCGACGCGCAGGACGGGGGCCTCGCCGGCCGGGGAGGCGGGGGCGCAGATCGAGTACGTACGCCGGATCTCCTCGCCCTGTTCGCCGGTGCGCCGCAGGGCGAGGTGCTGGCCGGGGAGGTGGCGGTACGTCTCGTGCAGCTCGGGCGGGACCGCGAAGGTGACGGCCACGGAGTCGTCCGTGAGCCGCTCGACCTCGCTCACCCGGAGCGGCTGGAATCCGGCCCGCCCGGAGCCTGAGGTCGCCATCTACAACTCCTTGAAGTGGTCGAACGGTTCACGGCAGGCGGTGCAGCGGCGCAGCGCCTTGCACGCCGTGGAGGAGAAGCGGCTGAGCAGCTCGGTCTCGGTGGAGCCGCAGTGGGGGCAGCGGATCGCGAGGGTCAGCGGCACGGGACCGCCCGCGGGGCCCTGGGGGCGGGGCGGGGCGATGCCGAACTCGGCGAGCTTGCGCCGGCCTTCCTCGCTGATGTCGTCGGTGGACCACGCGGGGGCGAGGACGGTGACGACGGAGACCTCCGGCACGCCGTGCTCGTGGAGCGCGCGCTCGATGTCGGAGGACATGGCCTCGATCGCGGGGCAGCCCGTGTAGGTCGGGGTGAGGGCGACCTCGACCCGGCCGGGGCCGGTGACCTGGACGCCGCGCATGACGCCGAGCTCGCCCAGGGTGAGGACGGGCAGCTCGGGATCGAGGACGGCGCCGGCGATCCGGTTCAGCTCCTCCTCCAGGGCCGTCATGGTCACCATGTCGCCCCCGGGTGGCTGCGGTGCAGGTGCTGCATCTCGGCGAGCATCCGTCCGAACGACTCGGTGTGCAAACCCTGCCGGCCGGCTCCGGCGGCCCAGGCGCCGGTGCGCGGGCCGGAGGGCACGGTGAGCGTGGCCCGGCCGAGGACGTCGGTGACCGAGACCAGCCAGGCGCTCTCCAGGGCGGCGTGGTCCAGGACGAGGCCGTCGACGGGCCGGAAGAGTTCGCCGGTGTGGCGCCACAGGGCGTCGCAGGCGCGCTGCATCCGCTCGTGGCTCTCGGCGGTGCCGTCGCCCAGGCGCAGGGTCCAGTGCTCGGCGTGGTCCTGGTGGTAGGCGACTTCCTTGACCGCCTTGGCGGCGAGACCCGTGAAGGGACCGTCGCCGGCGGCCAGCTGTCCGTAGAGGAGGCGCTGGTAGGTGGAGAAGTAGAGCTGCCGGGCGATGGTGTGGGCGAAGTCGCCGTTGGGCTGCTCGACCAGCTGGACGTTGCGGAAGGACCGCTCCTCGCGGAGGTAGGCCAGTTCGTCCTCGTCGCCGGCGAGGGAGAGCAGGACGCGGGCCTGGCCGAGGAGGTCGAGGGCGATGTTGGCCAGGGCGACCTCCTCCTCCAGGACGGGGGCGGAGCCGGCCCACTCCCCCAGGCGGTGGGAGAGGATCAGGGCGTCGTCGCCGAGGGCGAGGGCGGCGCCGGTGAACGCGGCGGCCTCCGGCGCGGTCGGGGCGCTCACAGGTGCTTCACCCCGTCCGGGATCTCGTAGAAGGTCGGGTGCCGGTAGGGCTTGTCCGCGGCCGGCTCGAAGAAGGGGTCCTTCTCGTCCGGCGAGGAGGCGGTGATGACCGTGGAGGGGACGACCCAGATCGACACACCCTCGCTGCGGCGGGTGTACAGGTCGCGGGCGTTGCGCAGGGCCATCTCCGCGTCGGGCGCGTGGAGACTGCCCGCGTGGGTGTGGGACAGTCCGCGGCGGGAGCGCACGAACACCTCCCACAGCGGCCAACCGTCGCTCGTCATGCCTGTGCCTCTCCGTGCGTGCCGGTGTGCTTCTCCGCGTAGGCCGAGGCTGCTTCCCTGACCCAGGCGCCGTCCTCGTGGGCCTGGCGCCGCCTGCTCAGCCGCTGGTCGTTGCAGGGGCCGTTCCCCTTGAGGACGTCCCAGAACTCGGTCCAGTCGATCGGTCCGAAGTCGTGGTGACCGCGCTCCTCGTTCCACCGGAGGTCCGGGTCGGGGAGGGTCAGTCCGAGTGCCTCGGCCTGGGGTACGGCGATGTCGACGAAGCGCTGGCGCAGCTCGTCGTTGGAGTGGCGCTTGATCTTCCAGGCCATCGCCTGCGCGGTGTGGGTCGACTCGTCGTCCGGGGGGCCGAACATCATCAGCGAGGGCCACCACCAGCGGTCCACCGCGTCCTGGGCCATGGCGTGCTGGGCCTCGGTGCCGCGGGAGAGGGCGAGCAGCGCCTCGTACCCCTGGCGCTGGTGGAAGGACTCCTCCTTGCAGACGCGGACCATCGCGCGGGCGTAGGGCCCGTAGGAGCAGCGGCAGAGCGGCACCTGGTTGGTGATCGCGGCGCCGTCCACCAGCCAGCCGATGGCGCCGACGTCGGCCCAGGTCAGCGTGGGGTAGTTGAAGATCGAGGAGTACTTCTGGCGGCCCGAGTGGAGCTTGTCGAGCAGCTCGTCGCGGCTGGTCCCGAGGGTCTCCGCCGCGCTGTACAGGTACAGGCCGTGGCCGGCCTCGTCCTGGACCTTGGCCATGAGGATCGCCTTGCGCCGCAGCGAGGGCGCGCGGGTGATCCAGTTGGCCTCCGGCTGCATGCCGATGATCTCGGAGTGGGCGTGCTGCGCGATCTGCCGGACGAGCGAGGCGCGGTACGCCTCGGGCATCCAGTCGCGCGGCTCGATCCGCTCGTCGGCGGCGACGGCGGCGTCGAACACGGCCTCGTAGGCGGCCTGCTCCGGCGCCGTGGCCGTGTCCGAGCCGCCGGGCGCGCCCGTGGTCTCTGCTGTCCCTGCCGTCACTGCGGTCATCGGACTCCCTACCGACCGATCGTTCGGTTGAATGACTTCAATGGTGAGTCGGCGGCCCGTATGGTGTCAACCCTGTGGATGACCGAGGTGGGTTGTTGGGGGTCGGGGCGGGATGGACGCGCACGTGGAAGAGGACGCGGTCGAGGTGAGCGACGACCGGCTCCTGCCTGGGGATACGCCGTCCCCGGCCGACGTCGCCGGGACGCGTTCCGGCACCGGGATCATGGCCCTGTCGCTGCCCTACCAGGTCGTGGCCGCCGTGGCGCTCGCCGTCGTCGGCGTCTTCGCCTGCGTCCATCTGGCGATGGTGTTCCTGCACGTGGCGCCGTCCAACACGCTGACGAAGCGGCACGGCCAGGCCGTCGACGAGTGGATCTATCCCGAGTTCGAACAGAACTGGAAGCTCTTCGCGCCCAACCCGCTCCAGCAGAACCTCTCCGTGGAGATGCGCGCCGAGATCGCCGGAACCGGCGGAGAGCTCCGCACCACCGACTGGATCGACCTGACCGCGCAGGACGTCGCCGCGATCCGCTACAACCCGATGCCCAGCCACTCGCAGCAGAACGAGCTCCGCCGGGCGGTGGACTTCTACCGGAGCTCGCACTCCGACGACAACCGCCCCAACGGGCTGCGCGGCCGCCTCTCGGAGCAGTACATGCGCCGGATCGCGATGCTCCGGCTGGACGCGGACCCGTCCATGCACGGCTCCGACGTACGGCGCGTCCAGCTGCGGACCGTCACCCGGCCCGTGGCCGCCCCCGGGTGGAGCACCGAGAAGAACGACGCCACCCCCTCCCACCGCGACCTCCCGTGGTGGAAGGTCACCGACGCCGACCGGCCCGCCGGAGCCGACCGAAGCCGCACGGAGGCGGGCCGATGAACGAGCCGAGGAACGAGCCGGCGAACGGACCGGCCGGCGAGCCGACCCACAAGCCGGCCGCCACGCGCGCGCGGGGCGGCGAACCCTTCGACCGGCGGCTCGCCCGCGCCGTCCAGACCGTCACCGGCCGTTCCCTCGGCCCGTACCAGTCCGCGATCGTGCGGATCGGCTTCTCGCTGACCTGGCTGGTCTTCCTGCTGCGCGAGCTGCCGCACCGGCACGAGCTGTACGGGCCCGACGGCCCGTGGTCCTGGGAGATGGCCCGCCGGCTGATGTCCGGCAACCACGCCTTCACGGTGCTCATGTGGTCGGACGGCCGACTCTGGTTCGAGCTGGTCTACGGGCTCGCGGCGCTCTCCGCCCTGCTGCTCCTGGTGGGCTGGCGCACCCGGGCCGTGTCGGTCGTGTTCATGGTCGGGGTGCTCTCGCTGCAGAACCGATCCGTCTTCGTGGGCGACGGCGGCGACAACGTCCTCCACCTCATGGCGATCTACCTGGTGCTGACCCGCTGCGGCCAGGTGTGGTCCCTCGACGCCCGCCGGGCGGCCCGCGAGGCCCGCGCGGCCCAGGCCGGGGAGCCCCCGCGCCGCGATCTCGTCGGCCCGCTCCTGTGGACCGTTCTCGGCGGCTTCCTCCTCGCCGCCACCTGGTTCAGCGAGGTCACCGGCGAGTGGTGGCTGCTGGTGCTCCTGTGGGTGCTGTGGCTCGGAAACGCGCTGTGGTGGGTGGTGTGCCGGTACGCGCCCGGGGAGCCGCGCACCCTGCTCGACGCCCTCGCCCACCTGACGCACAACGCCGTCCTCGTCGTGATCATGGCGGAGGTCTGCCTGATCTACGCCACCGCCGGCTGGTACAAGATCCAGGGCTCGCGCTGGCAGGACGGCACCGCGCTGTTCTACCCGCTCAACCTCGACTACTTCACGCCCTGGCCGGCCCTCTCCGAGCTCCTCGGCGCCAGCGGGATCATGGTGATGGTGCTGTCCTACGGCACCGTGATCGTCCAGATCGCCTTCCCGTTCACGCTCTTCAACCGCAAGGTCAAGAACGTCCTGCTGGTCGCGATGATGCTGGAGCACGCCGGCATCGCGGTGCTCCTCGGACTGCCGGTCTTCTCGCTCGCGATGATCTCCGCCGACGCCGTGTTCCTGCCGACGGCCTTCCTGGTGGCACTCGGCGCCCGGGCGGCGCGGGGCCGGGACCGGCTGCTGAAGCGGACGCCGGTGCAGACGCTGCCCGACCAGCGCCGTGCGGACGAGGAACCCGGTCCCCGTACCCTCGTCGGGTGAGCACCACCGAACAGAAGCCCGGAACCGCGCCGGCCGGCCTGGCCGCGGCCGAGCCCGACGAGGCCGCCGAGCCGGTCCAGTACGACGAGGGGTTCGGCCCCGAGATCGGCGTCGGGCCGCACCCGCGGCCGTGGCCCGAGGACGAGCGCTACGACCCCGAGCTGCTCGCCGACGGCGACCGGCGCAACGTCGTGGACCGCTACCGGTACTGGACGCGGGAGGCGGTCGTCGCCGACCTCGACACCCGGCGCCACGACTTCCACGTGGCGGTGGAGAACTGGGGCCACGACTTCAACATCGGCTCGGTGGTGCGGACCGCCAACGCGTTCCTGGCGAAGGAGGTCCACATCGTGGGCCGCCGCCGCTGGAACCGGCGCGGTGCCATGGTCACCGACCGCTACCAGCACGTCCGGCACCACCCCGACACCACGTCGCTGACCTCGTGGGCGGCGGCCGAGGGCCTGCCCGTCATCGGCATCGACAACCTGCCGGGCGCCGTGCCGCTGGAGCGGACCGTGCTCCCGCGCCGCTGCGTGCTGCTCTTCGGGCAGGAGGGGCCGGGGCTCACCGAGGAGGCCCGCGCCCATGTGGAGATGGTCTGCTCGATCGCCCAGTTCGGCTCGACCCGGTCGATCAACGCGGGCGCCGCGGCCGCCGTCGCCATGCACGCGTGGGTGCAGCGGTACGCGGAGATCGAGACGCCCTGAGGGAGGTGCGGAGGCCCGGTGGGCCTCCGCACCGCCGCCGGGTCAGACCTGGCGGCGGACCTCCACCACCCGGAAGCGGTTGGAGACGAAGGCGCCGTCGCACAGCGCCGCGTTCGCCGCCGGGTTGCCGCCGGAGCCGTGGAAGTCGGAGAACGCGGCCGTCTGGTTCACGAACACCCCGCCCGTGAGGTTCAGCGACAGCTGGGCCGACTCCTCCAGGCAGACCTCCTCCACCGCGCGCTCGGTGTCCGCCGAGGTCGTGTAGGCGCCGACGGTCATCGCACCCTTCTCGCGGACCGTGCGCCGCAGCAGCTCCAGGGCGTCGGCGGTGGAGTCCACCGAGACGGCGAAGGAGACCGGGCCGAAGCACTCCGAGAAGTACGCGGCCTGGGCGTCGGGCTTGGAGCCGTCCAGCTTCACGATGACCGGGGTGCGGACCACGGCGTCGGGGTACTCGGGGTTGACCACCTCGCGGGAGGCGAGCGCCACCTCGCCGAGACCGGCGGCGGCCTCCAGACGCGTCTTCACGTCCGGGTTGACCAGGGCGCCGAGCAGGCCGTTCGCCCGGGCGTCGTCGCCGAGCAGGCCGCCGACCGCCGCCGCGAGGTCGGCGACGACCTCGTCGTACGACTTGGGGCCCTGGTCGGTGGCGATGCCGTCGCGGGGGATCAGCAGGTTCTGCGGGGTGGTGCACATCTGGCCGCTGTACAGCGACAGCGAGAAGGCCAGGTTGGACAGCATCCCCTTGTAGTCGTCCGTGGAGTCGACGACGACCGTGTTGACGCCGGCCTTCTCGGTGTAGACCTGGGCCTGGCGGGCGTTGTCCTCCAGCCAGTCGCCGAACTCGGTGGAGCCGGTGTAGTCGATGATCCGGATCTCCGGGCGCACGGCCAGCGTCTTGGCGATGCCCTCGCCCGGACGCTCGACGGCGAGCGCCACCAGGTTCGGGTCGAAGCCGGCCTCGGCGAGCACCTCACGGGCGACGCGGACCGTCAGCGCGAGCGGCAGCACCGCGCGCGGGTGGGGCTTGACCAGGACCGGGTTGCCGGTGGCGAGCGAGGCGAACAGGCCCGGGTAGCCGTTCCACGTGGGGAAGGTGTTGCAGCCGATCATCAGGGCGATGCCGCGGCCGACCGGGGTGAACTCCTTGCTCAGCTCCAGGGGGTCGCGCTTGCCCTGCGGCTTGGACCAGCCGGCCCGGCCCGCGGGGGTGCGGGTCTGCTCCGCGTACGCGTACGCCACGGCCTCCAGGCCGCGGTCCTGGGCGTGCGGGCCGCCGGCCTGGAACGCCATCATGAACGCCTGGCCGCTGGTGTGCATGACGGCGTGGGCGAACTCGTGGGTGCGGGCGGAGATCCGGGCGAGGATCTCCAGGCAGACCAGGGCGCGGGTCTCGGCCCCGGCGTCCCGCCATGCGGCCGTGCCCGCGCGCATCGCGGGGAGCAGGACGTCGATGTCGGCGTGCGGGTACTCGATGCCGAGGGACGGGCCGTACGGCGAGGTCTCGCCACCGGTCCAGCCGTCCGTGCCGGGCTGGTCGAGCTCGAAGCGGGTGTTCAGCAGGGCCTGGTGCGCGGCGAGGCCGGCCGCGGCGTCGAGCGAGCCGTCCGCGCCGTACGCCTTCGGGTGCTCGGGGTGCGGCGACCAGTAGGCGCGGGTGCGGATGGTGTCGAGCGCCTGGTCGAGCGTGGACCGGTGCTTCTCGGCCAGACGGTCGGTGGTCAGCTGAGCGATGGCCATGGATGGACCAACTCCTCGTCGAGCTGGGCAGGGAGACGCGTACGGAGTTAGAGTAACCGAACGATCGGTCGGGACAAGGGGGTCCGTCGATCCTGTGGAAAACCCATCGGGGAGGATCACTCCTATGAGCGCCAACGTGACCGTCAGGGGGAGCGACGACGTGACCGCCAGTGAGCCTGCCGCCGCCGGGGAAGCCGTGGAAGCAGGGGAAGCCGTGGCCGAGCGGGCGCCGGAGCCCGTCGGGCGTGACCGCACCGTCGCCGTCGTCGGCACCGGCACCATGGGCCAGGGGATCGCCCAGGTCGCCCTGGTCGCCGGCCACCCCGTCCGCCTCTACGACAGCGCCCCCGGCCGGGCCGAGGAGGCCGTGGCCGCCCTCGCGGCCCGCCTGGACCGGCTCGTCGAGAAGGGGCGCATGGACGCCGTCGTGCGGGAGGCGGCCGTCGGACGGCTGCACGCCGCCCGGGAGCTCGCGGAGCTCGCGGACGCGGCCCTCGTCGTCGAGGCGATCGTCGAGCTGCTGCCCGTCAAGCAGCAGCTCTTCGCCGACCTGGAGAAGGTCGTCGGCGACGACACCGTCCTCGCCACCAACACCTCCTCGCTCTCCGTCACCGCCATCGCGGGAGGGCTCCGGCTGCCCGGCCGGTTCGTCGGACTGCACTTCTTCAACCCGGCGCCGCTGCTCCCGCTCGTCGAGGTCGTCAGCGGCTTCGCCACCGACCCGGACGTCACCACGCGCGCGTACGAGACGATGAAGGACTGGGGCAAGACGCCCGTGCGCTGCGCGGACACCCCCGGCTTCATCGTGAACCGGGTCGCCCGCCCCTTCTATGCGGAGGCGCTCCGGGTGTTCGAGGAGGGCGGGGCCGACCCGGCCACCATCGACGCCGCCCTGCGCGAGTGCGGCGGCTTCCGCATGGGCCCCTTCGAGCTGACCGACCTCATCGGCCAGGACGTCAACGAGGCCGTCACCCGCTCCGTCTGGGAGTCCTTCTACCAGGACCCGAAGTTCACGCCCTCGCTCGCGCAGCGCCGGCTCGTCGAGTCCGGGCGGCTCGGCCGCAAGACGGGCCACGGCTGGTTCTCGTACGCGGAGGGCGCCGAGCGGCCCGAACCGCACACGGCGCCGCCCGCGAAGGCGCCCGAGTGGATCACCGTCTGCGGTGACCTCGGGCCGGCGGATCCGCTGGTGGGGCTCTTCGAGGCGGCCGGAATCACCGTCCTGTCCAGGAAGGGCGGCGCGCACATCGAGCTGCCGGGCGGCGGCGAGCTCAGCCTCGCGGACGGCGAGACCTCCTTCGAGTACGACGAGGAGGCCGTCATCTACTTCGACCTCGCGTACGACTACGCGGCCGCGAGCCGGATCGTGCTGTCGGCCCGCGAGGACATCGACCCGGGCGTCCTCGCCGAGGCGGTGGGGCTCTTCCAGGCGCTCGGCAAGAAGGTCTCCGTGATCGGGGACGTGCCGGGCATGATCGTGGCCCGTACGGTCGCGATGCTGGCCGACGTCGCGGCCGACGCGGTCGACCGGGGCGTCGCGACCGCCGAGGACGTGGACACGGCGATGCGGCTCGGGGTCAACTACCCGGCCGGACCGCTGGAGTGGACCGGGAGGATCGGCCACCGGCGCACCTGCGGGCTGCTCCGGGAGCTGCACAGGCGGTACGCGACCGGCCGGTACGCACCGGGGCTCGGCCTCGTGCGCCGGGCGGCCGCCGAGGGCGGGGAGGACTCCCGATGACCACGGCGAAGCGCGACACCTACACCCCCGAGACGCTGCTCTCGGTCGCGGTGCGGGTCTTCAACGAGCGCGGCTACGACGGCACGTCCATGGAGCACCTGTCCAAGGCGGCGGGGATCTCCAAGTCGTCGATCTACCACCACGTGTCCGGCAAGGAGGAGCTGCTGCGCCGGGCCGTCAGCCGGGCGCTCGACGGCCTCTTCGCGGTGCTCGACGAGCCGGGGGCGGGTCGCGGCCGGGCCGTCGAGCGGGTCGAGTACGTCACGCGCCGGACCGTCGAGGTGCTGATCGCGGAGTTGCCGTACGTGACGCTGCTGCTGCGGGTGCGGGGCAACACCGCGACCGAGCGGTGGGCGATGGAGCGGCGCCGGGAGTTCGACCACCGGGTGGCCGACCTGCTGAAGGCGGCTGCCGCCGAGGGCGACCTGCGGGCCGACGTGGACATACGGCTCGCCACCCGGCTCCTCTTCGGCATGATCAACTCGCTGGTCGAGTGGTACCGGCCGCATCCGGACGCGGTGGCGGAGCGCGAGCAGCTCGCCGAGACCGTGGCGCACCTGGCCTTCGACGGGCTGCGGACGGCCCGCTGAGGTTCCAGAGGGTCCTGAGGGGGTCCTGGGGAGTCCCTCGGGGTCCTGAGGCGGCCCCTGGGGGGCCTGAGGCGGCTCGCGGAGCGGCCGTGGCGGGGGCTTTCCCCCCCCACGGCCGCTCCAGGCGTTCAGGCGCGGGGGTCGGTGTTGAGGTCCGTCTCCTCGAAGACCAGCAGGGTGCGGGTGGAGAGCACCTCGGGGATCGACTGGAGCCGGGTGAGCACCAGCTCGCGCAGCGTCCGGTTGTCCGGGGTGTGGACGAGCAGCAGGACGTCGAAGTCGCCGCTGACCAGCGCGATGTGCGTGGCGCCGGGCAGCGCCCTGAGCTGCTCGCGGACCGTGCGCCAGGAGTTCTGGACGATCTTGAGCGTGATGTAGGCGGAGGCGCCGTGGCCCGCCCGCTCGTGGTTGACCCGGGCGCTGAACCCGCGGATCACCCCGTCGTCGATGAGCCGGTTGATCCGCGCGTAGGCGTTGGCCCGGGAGACGTGCACCCGCTCGGCGACGGAGCGTACCGAGGCGCGGCCGTCCGTCTGGAGCAACCGCAGGATGTCGCGGTCGATCGCGTCCAGCGGGCGGGCCGGCAGCGCGCCCGTGGGCACGCCGACGGGCGCGCTGAGGGCCTCGCCGGGCACCTCGCCCTCGGCCGCGCCGAGCGGCCCTCCGCGTGTCCCTTCGAGCGTCTCGCCCGTCGCCTCGCCCGTGGCGCCGGCCGGAGCCGCGCTCCGGTCGACGGCCATTTGTTCATCCGCCATGTGCCCCCGCCTCTCTCCGGTGGACGACCTGCTCCTATCCCAGGCTGTGGAGAACCGTTTGTCCACAGGCTGGAGGTGCCTGTAGCCAAAATGCCTCCACGACCGAACAATCGGTAGGTGAGGCGCGCCACACCCGCGCCACCCGCCTTCGGGTCTTATGCCCGCTCCCACGAGGAGGTGGACTCGTTGCAACAGCGCAGTTCGACAGTCCAAGAGCCGCCCGGTGCCGTCCACGACTACCGGCCGACCCCGCCGCCTGCCTGGCGCCCCCGCACCGACCCCGCCCCGCTGCTGCCCGACGCCGAGCCGCTGCGCGTGCTCGGCACGGACGCCGTGGCCGACGCCGACCCCGCACTGCTGCTGCGGCTGTACGCGGAGCTGATCCGCGGCCGCCGGTACAACACGCAGGCCACCGCGCTCACCAAGCAGGGCCGGCTCGCCGTGTACCCCTCCACCACCGGCCAGGAGGCGTGCGAGATCGCCGCCGCCCTCGCCCTGGAGGAGCGGGACTGGCTGTTCCCCTCGTACCGCGACACGCTCGCGGCGGTCGCCCGCGGCCTCGACCCCGTGCAGGCGCTCACCCTGCTGCGCGGCGACTGGCACACCGGGTACGACCCGCGTGAGTACCGCATCGCGCCGCTCTGCACGCCGCTGGCCACCCAGCTCCCGCACGCGGTGGGCCTCGCCCACGCCGCCCGGCTCAAGGGCGACGACGTGGTCGCGCTCGCCATGGTCGGCGACGGCGGCACCAGCGAGGGCGACTTCCACGAGGCCCTGAACTTCGCGGCCGTCTGGCAGGCCCCCGTGGTCTTCTTCGTCCAGAACAACGGCTTCGCGATCTCCGTGCCGCTCGCCAAGCAGACCGCCGCCCCCTCCCTCGCCCACAAGGCCGTCGGATACGGGATGCCGGGCCGGCTCGTCGACGGCAACGACGCGGTCGCCGTCCACCAGGTGCTGACCGAGGCCGTGGCCCGCGCGCGGCGCGGCGGCGGCCCCACCCTCGTCGAGGCCGTCACCTACCGGATCGACGCCCACACCAACGCCGACGACGCCACCCGGTACCGGGAGGCCGGCGAGGTCGAGACCTGGCGGGCGCACGACCCGATCCTGCTCCTCGAACGGGAACTGACCGAGCGCGGCCTGCTCGACGAGGACGGCAGGCGCGCGGCGGCGGAGGCCGCCGAGACGATGGCCGCGGAGCTGCGCGAACGGATGAACGCCGACCCGGTGCTCGACCCGATGGACCTCTTCTCCCACGTGTACGCGGAGCAGACGACGCAGCTGCGCGAACAGGCGGCGCAGCTGCGCGCCGAGCTCGACGCCGAGGGTGAGGGTGAGGCGTGATGACGACCGCGACGACCGGACCGACCGGGCCCGCGAAGGCCCGGGCGGCCGGTGCCGCCGGCAGGACCGCCGGCAAGGCGAAGCCCGCCACGATGGCGCAGGCGCTCCAGCGCGCCATGCGCGACGCGATGGCCGAGGACCCGACCGTCCATGTCATGGGTGAGGACGTCGGCACCCTCGGCGGCGTCTTCCGGGTCACCGACGGGCTCGCCAAGGAGTTCGGCGAGGACCGCTGCACGGACACGCCGCTGGCCGAGGCCGGCATCCTCGGCGCGGCCGTCGGCATGGCGATGTACGGCCTGCGGCCGGTCGTCGAGATGCAGTTCGACGCCTTCGCCTACCCGGCGTTCGAGCAGCTGATCTCCCATGTGGCGAAGATGCGGAACCGCACCCGCGGCGCGATGCCGATGCCGATCGTCATCCGTGTCCCGTACGGCGGCGGGATCGGCGGCGTCGAGCACCACAGCGACTCCTCCGAGGCGTACTACACCGCCACCCCGGGTCTGCACGTCGTCACCCCCGCCACCGTCGAGGACGCCTACGGGCTGCTCCGCGCGGCCATCGCCTCCGACGACCCGGTGGTCTTCCTGGAGCCCAAGCGGCTCTACTGGTCCAAGTCCGACTGGTCCCCCGAGGCGCCCGCGCCCGTGGAGCCGATCGGCCGGGCCGTCGTCCGGCGCCAGGGCACCGGCGCCACCCTGATCACCTACGGCCCCTCGCTGCCGGTCTGCCTGGAGGCCGCGGAGGCCGCCCAGGCCGAGGGCTGGGACCTGGAGGTCCTCGACCTGCGCTCGCTCGTGCCGTTCGACGACGAGACCGTCTGCGCCTCGGTGCGGCGGACCGGCCGCGCGGTCGTGGTGCACGAGTCGACCGGCTTCGGCGGCCCTGGCGCGGAGATCGCCGCGCGGGTGACCGAGCGCTGCTTCCACCACCTGGAGGCACCGGTGCTGCGGGTCGCGGGCTTCGACATCCCGTATCCGCCGCCGATGCTGGAACGGCACCATCTGCCGGGCGTGGACCGGGTCCTGGACGCGGTGGCGCGGCTGCAGTGGGAGGCGGGGAGCTGATGGCCCAGGTGCTGGAGTTCAAGCTGCCGGACCTCGGTGAGGGACTCACCGAGGCCGAGATCGTGCGCTGGCTGGTCGCCGTCGGCGACGTCGTCGCCATCGATCAGCCGGTCGTCGAGGTCGAGACCGCCAAGGCCATGGTCGAGGTGCCCTGCCCGTACGGCGGTGTCGTCACCGCGCGGTACGGCGAGGAGGGCACCGAACTGCCCGTCGGAGCACCGCTCCTGACGGTCGCGGTGGGCGGCACGGGCGCGCCGGAGGAGCTCACCGAGGCGGCGCCGGAAGCGGCGCCCACCGCGGGGGACGCCGTCTCCTCGGAGTACTCGGGCAACGTCCTCGTCGGATACGGCACGGCCGAGCCCGCCGCCCGCCGCCGCCGGGTACGGCACACGGCCCCGGCCGCCGCCCAGGCGTCCGCCGCGCCCGCCGTCGCGCCGGTGGCCGCTCCGGCGCCCGTGGCCGTCGCGGCTCCCGCGCCCGCCGTGCACGCGGGCCCGGTGCCCGTCATCTCGCCGCTCGTACGGAAACTGGCCCGGGACCGGGGGATCGACCTGCGCGAGGTGCGCGGATCGGGCCCGGCGGGCCTGATCCTGCGAGCCGACGTGGAGCTCGCCCTCGCGGCCCTGGAGCGGCCGCTCGCCGCCCGCACGGCCCCGGTCGCGGCCCCCGTGGCGGCCCCCGTCCCCGGGACGGCGTCCGCTCCGGTGGCCGAGCGGATCCCGCTGCGCGGGATCCGGGGCGCGGTGGCGGACAAGCTGTCGCGGAGCCGTACGGAGATCCCGGACGCGACCTGCTGGGTCGACGCCGACGCCACCGAACTGATGGCGGCGCGGGCCGCGATGAACGCGGCGGGCGGCCCGAAGATCTCGCTGCTCGCGCTCCTCGCCCGGATCTGCGTCCACGCGCTGTCCCGGTTCCCCGAGCTCAACTCCACGGTGGACACCGCCGCCAGGGAGATCGTCCGGCTGCCGTCCGTGCACCTCGGCTTCGCCGCCCAGACCCCGCGCGGCCTGGTCGTCCCCGTGGTCAGGGACGCCGGACAGCGGACGGCCGAGTCGCTGACGGCCGAGTTCGCCCGGCTGACCGAGGCCGCCCGGGAGTCCGCGCTCACCCCGGCGGACCTGACCGGCGGCACGTTCACCCTGAACAACTACGGGGTGTTCGGGGTCGACGGCTCCACGCCGATCATCAACCACCCCGAGGCCGCCATGCTCGGGGTCGGCCGGATCATCCCCAAGCCCTGGGTGCACCAGGGCGAACTGGCCGTCCGGCAGGTGGTGCAGCTGTCGTTCACCTTCGACCACCGCGTCTGCGACGGCGGCACGGCGGGCGGCTTCCTGCGGTACGTGGCGGACTGCGTCGAACAGCCCGCGGTGCTGCTCCGCACGGTCTGACACCCCGTCCGGCCCGTCTCCCTCCGTGGGACGGGCCGGACGTCCGCGGCACCCGGCGGCCCATACTGCTCGGGTGACCACCGCATACGACGCCGTCGTGCTCGCCGGGGGCGCCGCCCGGCGCCTCGGCGGCTCCGACAAGCCCGGAGTACGGGTCGGAGGCCGGACCCTCCTCGACCGGGTGCTCGCCGCCTGCCCCGACGCGGGTCGGACCGTGGTCGTCGGAGACCCGCGCCCGGCACTCCGCCCCGTCCGCTGGACGAGGGAGGACCCGCCCGGCGGCGGCCCGCTCGCCGCCCTCGGCGCCGGGCTGCGGGAGACGGAGTCCGACGTCCTCCTCGTCCTCTCCGCCGACCTCCCCTTCCTCGACGGCGCCACCGTCCGGTCCCTCCTGGACGCGCTCACCGCGGCCCCCGGGGCCGACGCCGCCCTCCTCACCGACGCGGAGGGCCGGGACCAGCCGCTCGTCGCCGTCTACCGGGCCGAGCCGCTGCGCCGCGCACTGGCCCGGCTCACGGAGGAGCACCGCGGTCTGGCCCATCTGCCGCTGCGCGGGCTCACCCGGGTCCTCCGGCTCACCCGGGTCACCGCGGGCCCCCTCGCCTCCTTCGACTGCGACACCTGGGAGGACATCGCCACGGCCCGGTCCCGCATCAGGGAGCATGGGACCGTGCTGGACGAATGGATCACCGCAGTCAAGAACGAACTGGGCATCGAGCTGGACGTCGACACCGGCGTGCTCCTCGACCTGGCTCGCGACGCCGCCCACGGCGTGGCGCGCCCCGCCGCACCCCTGACCACCTTCCTGGTCGGGTACGCGGCGGCGCTCGCGGGCCCCGGGGCCGGGCCGGAGGCCGTCGCCGAGGCCGCCCGCAAGGCCGCGGCGCTGGCCCAGCGCTGGGCCGCCGAGCAGGACGAGGCCGGATGAGTCCGAAGGAGCCCGTCCCCGTCGCGGAGAAGCCCGACGCCGAACCCGCCTCGGCCGTCGCCGCCTCCCCCGAACCCGCCTCCTCCCCCTCCGCCGGCACCGCCCCCGGCACCTCCTCCGCCGGCACCGAACCCTCCGCCTCCTCCGCCGGCACCGAACCCTCCGCCTCCTCCGCCGATCCCGACTCCGGCGCCGACCCCGGCACGTCCTCCGCCGGCACCGACTCCGGCGCCGCGCCCGACTCCGGCACTGCCCCCGACGCTTCCGGCGCGAAGGCCGGGCGGCCGCACCGGGCCACCGCCTGGCCGGAGGCGCGGGAGGCCGCCGTCCGCGCAGGGAGCGCCGCGCGGGAGGACCGGAAGCCGCTGGGCGTCCCGCTGGGGCAGGCGCTCGGACGTGTCCTCGCCGCACCTCTCGCGGCCCTCACCGATCTGCCGTCCTTCGACACCTCCGCCATGGACGGCTGGGCCGTCGTGGGCCCCGGCCCCTGGACCGTCCGCGAGGAAGGCGCCGTTCTCGCCGGGCACGTGCCCGGCGCGGCACCGGCCGAAGGCGAGGCCGTACGGATCGCCACCGGCGCCCGTGTCCCGACCGGAGCCACGGCCGTCCTCCGCAGCGAACACTCCCGGACGGAACCCGCCGAGCACGGCGAGGAGGCCGGAGGGGCCACCGCCCGCACCGGTCGCGTCCTGCACGCGCTGCGCGAGGTCGTGCCGGGGCAGGACATCAGGCCCCGGGGCCAGGAGTGCCGTTCCGGCGACGAACTGCTCCCGGCCGGCATCCCGGTGACCCCCGCCGTGCTCGGCCTCGCCGCGGCCGCCGGCTACGACGAGCTTCCCGTCCGGCCCCGCCCCCGGGTGGAGATCCTGGTCCTCGGCGACGAACTGCTCACGGCGGGGCTCCCCCACGAGGGACTGATCCGTGACGCGCTCGGACCGATGCTCGGTCCCTGGCTGGAGGCGCTCGGCGCCGAGGTGCTCGCCACCCGCCGGATCGGCGACGACGCCGAGGAGCTGTATGCGGCCGTCACCGGCTCCGCCGCCGATCTGGTCGTCACCACCGGCGGTACCGCCGCCGGGCCCGTGGACCACCTCCACGGGGTCCTCGACCGGGCCGGCGCGACCCTCCTGGTCGACGGCGTGAAGGTCAGGCCCGGCCACCCCATGCTCCTCGCCCGCCTCTCCGGCGGCCCCGAGGGCACCCACCACCTCGTCGGGCTCCCCGGCAACCCGCTGGCCGCGATCTCCGGGCTCCTCACCCTCGCCGAGCCGCTGCTCGCCGCCTTCTCCGGAACCGGGACCCCGTCCCCGTACCGGGCCCCGGGCACGCCCGGCTCCGGCACGCCCGGCTTCGGGGTGCCCGTGGAGGGCGAAGTGCACGGGCACCCCCACGACACGCGGCTCGTCCCGGTCGTGCGCCGCGACGGACGAGCCGTTCCCCTCCGCTACAACGGACCGGCGATGCTCCGGGGCATCGCGGCCGCCGACGGCCTGGCCGTCGTCCCGCCCGGCGGCGCACGGCCCGGCCAGGAGCTGACCGTCCTCGACCTTCCGTGGCCGACGGCGGCGGGGGCCGTCCCGGCCCAAGGAGCGTGTTTCACGTGAAACTTCCCAGCCGTGACGTGATGGCCCGCCAGGCCGACGAGAGGATCGCCGGCCCGCGGGTCAGGCTGCCCCGCCGGGTCGTGGAAAAGCCGCTCCGTCAGGTCGGCAAGCGCCTGCTCATGGCGTTCGGCGTGCTGCTGCTGACGGTCCTCATCGTCTACGTCGACCGCGCGGGCTACCACGACAACGCCAACGAGACGCTCGACTTCCTCGATTGCGTCTACTACGCGACCGTCACGCTCTCCACCACCGGATACGGCGACATCGTCCCGTACAGCGACTCGGCGCGGCTCGCCAACATCCTGCTCGTCACGCCCCTGCGCGTGCTCTTCCTGATCATCCTGGTCGGCACCACTCTCGAGGTCCTCACCGAGCGGACCCGCGAGGAGTTCCGGCTGAACCGCTGGAGGTCCACCTTGCGCGACCACACCGTCATCGTCGGCTTCGGGACGAAGGGGCGGTCCGCGATCCAGACCCTCTGCGCCACCGGGCTCCGCAAGGAGCAGATCGTCATCGTCGACCCCTCCTCCAAGGTGATCGAGACGGCGAACACCGACGGCTTCGTCGGGGTCATCGGCGACGCGACCCGCAGCGACGTGCTGCTCCGTGCCGAGGTGCAGCGGGCCCGTCAGATCGTCATCGCCACCCAGCGCGACGACACGGCCGTCCTGGTCACCCTGACGGCCCGGCAGCTCAACCGGGGCGCGAAGATCGTCGCCGCGGTCCGTGAGGAGGAGAACGCGCCGCTGCTCCGCCAGTCCGGCGCCGACGCGGTCATCACCAGCGCCAGCGCCGCCGGGCGCCTGCTCGGCCTCTCGGTGCTGAGCCCCAGCGCCGGCACGGTGATGGAGGACCTGATCCAGCAGGGTTCCGGCCTCGACCTCGTCGAACGCCCGGTGACCAAGAGGGAGGTCGGCAAGAGCGTGCGGGAGACCGAGGACCTGGTGGTGAGCGTGCTCCGCGGCCACCGGCTGCTCGGATACGACGACCCCGCGGCCAGCCCACTCCAGCTCACCGACCGGGTGATCACCATCGTCCGCGCCGCGCCGGTGACCCCGCTCTCCACACCGCCGCAGGACTGATCACCCGGGATCACCGGGGCGGCGGGAGTAGCCTCGCCGCCATGTATGCGATCACGATTCCGGAACCCGGTGGTCCTGAGGCCCTGGTCTGGGCCGAGGTGCCCGATCCCGTACCCGGCGAGGGCGAGGTCCTCGTCGAGGTGGTGGCGAGCGCGGTCAACCGCGCCGATCTGCTCCAGCGCCAGGGCTTCTACGACCCGCCGCCGGGCAGCTCCCCGTACCCCGGGCTCGAGTGCGCGGGCCGGATCTCCGCCCTCGGCCCCGGGGTGGCGGGCTGGTCCGTCGGCGACGAGGTGTGCGCGCTGCTCTCCGGCGGCGGCTACGCGGAGAAGGTCGTGGTCCCGGCCGGCCAGCTCCTGCCGGTGCCCGAGGGCGTCGACCTGGCCACGGCCGCCGCGCTCCCCGAGGTCGCCTGCACCGTCTGGTCGAACATCTTCATGATCGCGCACCTGCGGCCGGGCGAGACGGTCCTCGTGCACGGTGGCGCGAGCGGGATCGGCACGATGGCGATCCAGCTGGCGAAGGCGATCGGCGCGCGGGTCGCGGTCACGGCCGGCGGTCCCGCGAAGCTGGCGCGCTGCGCCGAACTGGGCGCGGACATCCTCATCGACTACCGCGAGCAGGACTTCGTCGAGGAGCTGGCCAAGGCGACGGACGGGGCGGGCGCGGACGTCATCCTGGACATCGTCGGCGCCAAGTACCTGGAGCGGAACGTGAAGGCACTGGCCGTGAACGGCCGGCTGGTGATCATCGGCCTCCAGGGCGGGGTGAAGGGCGAGCTGAACCTCGGGGCGCTGCTCGCGAAGCGCGCGGCCGTCATGGCGACCACCCTGCGCTCCCGGCCCGCGGAGGAGAAGGCGGCGATCGTCGCCGCCGTCCGGGAGCACGTCTGGCCCCTGATCGGCGCGGGCACGGTCCGGCCGGTCGTCGACCGCACGGTGCCGATGCCGGAGGCCGCCGACGGGCACCGGGCACTGGAGTCCGGCGGCCACGTCGGCAAGGTCCTGCTGCTCGCCCCCAGGGCCGACGCCGCCCCCCAGGGCTGACGCGCCCCCCTCTCACGGCCACGACGAAGGGGTCCGGCACACGGTGTGTGCCGGACCCCTTCGTCTGTACGAGCTGTACGAGCCGTACAAGGCTGTACGAGCCGTACAAGGCGTACGCGCCGCGCCATCCGTACAGGCCGTACACGCCGTACACGCGGTACGTGCGGCGCGGGCGTGACCTACAGGTACGGCCCCGAGCGCACCGCGTGGCCGTGGCCGCGGTCGTCGTCGTCCTCGTCGTGCGACGCACCCGGCGGGAGCGCCCTGCGCATCTGCTCCAGCTGCGCGCGGGCCGCCATCTGCTGGGCGAACAGCGCGGTCTGGATGCCGTGGAAGAGGCCCTCCAGCCAGCCCACCAGCTGCGCCTGCGCGATGCGCAGCTCGGCCTCGGAGGGGATTGCCTCGTCCGTGAAGGGCAGGGAGAGCCGCTCCAGCTCCTCGACCAGCTCGGGCGCGAGTCCGTCCTCCAGCTCCTTCACGGAGCTGGCGTGGATGTCCTTGAGCCTGACGCGGCTGGCCTCGTCGAGAGGTGCCGCGCGTACTTCCTCCAGGAGCTGCTTGATCATGCTGCCGATCCGCATGACCTTCGCAGGCTGCTCGACCATTTCCGTCACCGGGACCTCGCGGGGTTCGTCGTCGCCCTGAACGCCGCCGAGAGTCATCCCGTCCTGTCCCACGATGAGGACCTGGGGGCTCTCCTGCGACCTGTCATTCCTCGGCATCTCCATGCCGCCCATTCTCTCGTACACGTGCCTCACCAGACGGTGTGCCCCTGTACGAGGGTGATCCACCCTCGTACAGGGGCACAGGACGAGAACGAAGACCGTCAGGTCGCCTCGCGCCGGGCCAGCGCGCCGCGCGAGCGGGTCACCAGGGCGGCGAGCAGCGCCGCGCCCAGCGGGACGGCGACGAGCAGGCCGGCGAGCGTCTCCCACGGGACGACGATCGGCAGGTCGGGCAGGGGGGACTCGGCGCTCCAGCCCTGGGCGATGTTCTGCTCGTGGAAGCGGATCTGCTCGCGCTCCTCGGTCAGCCGGAGTCCGACCGCGGGCAGCAGTCCGGCGGCCGAACCGAGGACCACGCCCATCGCGGCGACGACTCCGCACTGGAACCCGCTGAGCGTGCGGCGGACCCGGGGCGGGGCGCCGACGGCGGCGAGCGTCTTCAGGTCGGCCTCGGCGTCGGCCTGGGCGAGCCCGGTGGCGATGCCGGCGGCGCCGATGGTGACCAGGCCCGCGAAGACGGCCAGCGCGAGCAGGATGATGCCGTACTCGTTGACGAAGCCCTCCTCCAGGTGCAGTTGGACCTCGCTGCCGAGCTTGGTGATCTCGCCGTCGAGCTTCTGGCGCTGCTCGCTGTCCGGGAGCCGGTCGGTGCTGACGTACAAGCCCAGCGGCACGGTGGAGAGGCCGGCCGCCTTGGCGGTGGCGGGGGTCATCAGGGCCTGGACCCCGTAGGACTTCTTGCCGCCGGGCACCAGGTAGGCGTGGAGCGAGGCGACCTTGCCGGGTGCGGGGAGGTTCTTCTCGGATGCCTTGTCGGCGGCGGCGAGGTCGGTGATCTGCTTGATCGCGACGTTGCCGTTCTTGTCGACCATGGACCGGTTGAAGGTGACGATCTCGCCGTCGGCGAGGGCCTTCACGGTCGCGGGGTCGTCGACGCCGAGGATCCGCAGCAGCTTGGCGTCGCCGACGACCAGGCCGCCGTCGGTGATGTACATCCCGCTGCTCGCGGAGTCCTTGCACCGCCAGTCGTCGGTGAGGAACTTCCGCTTCTGCTCCGGCGTGTACTGCTCGGAGGGGTCACCGCCGCCCGGGAGCGTCCCGTACAGCGGGCACTCGTTCGCCGCCGGGATGACGACCTCGTAGCGGCCGCAGCCGGGCTCGCGGCCCCAGGGCGCGCAGCCGGGCTTGCCGACCGAGACACGTTCGACGTCGGCGCGGACGTCGACGGGGTAGGAGCGCTGGACGGCGTCGCGGACGGCGGGGACGTCCCGGCCCCCCTCGTCGGTGACGAAGGCGGAGGCGACGCCGTACGGCAGCTTGGGCTCGTATGCGGCCCGGTTCTCGGCCTCGTTGCTGGCCATGTACGTGGAGACGGCGACGGTACCCGCGACGGCGGCGAGGACCGCGGCGACGGCGGGGGCCGTACGGCCCCGGTTGCGGACGGCGTCCCGCAGCGCGAGCCGCGGCGAGAGCGGCAGCCAGCGGCCGGTCCGTCCGAAGAGGCCGACCAGGGCCGGGGTCATGGCGACGACACCCAGCTCGGCGATGGCGGAGCCGCCCGCCACGATGATGAACTGCTGGCTGACGATCGAGCCGAAGAGGGCGATCGCGCCGCCGATCAGCAGCGCCGCGAGGCCGATCAGGGGCAGCACGCGGCTGCTGCGGCGGATCCCGCGGCGGCCGGTGAGCGAGGCGAGCACGGTCTGCCGGGAGGCGGTGACGGCCGGGACGATCGCGGCGAGCAGACCGGTCAGGACCGCGACCAGCGCGATGCCGAGCAGTTCGAGCGGCCGGATGTCGAAGGCGCCGAACCGCTGGCCCATGACACCCTCCAGGACCGGCTGCAGCAGCAGCGTCAGGACCACGGCGAGGGCGATGCCGGTGACGGCGGCCGCGATGCCGATGACCAGGCCGCCGCTCAGGACGATGGCCCGGATGTGGCTGCGGGCACCGCCGTTGGCCCCGACCAGACCGAGCTGGCGGCGCGAGCGGCGGGCGCCGACGGCGAAGGCAGGTCCTGCGAGGAGGCAGATCTCCAGCATCGCCAGGCCCACGACGGTGCCGAGGGCCGCGAGTTCGGCGGCCGCGGCCGCCGAACTCTCCTCGTAGGTGCCCCAGCCCTCCTTCTGGTAGATCGGGACCTCGGACTTGGCCGGCGGGTCGAGCAGCACGATGCGCGAGGCGACGGTCACGCCCTTGGTGTTGATCTGCTGGACGGTGTTCCACGTGAAACCACCGTCCTTGCGCACCAGGTACGAGAGGGAGATGCCGGACGCGTTCAGACCGGCCTTCTCGACGGCCTTCGCGTACGGCACGAGGAAGGCTCCCGGCAGCGCGTTGACCTGGTCGACGTCGAGCGAGTCGGGAAGTTCGTAGGCACCGACGATCCGGTACGTGCGATCGAAGTTGCGGGCGGAAAGGGTCGAGCCGACCGACAGGCCGCTCGTCTCCAGGAAGTGCGAGGTCGCCATGACCTCGTCGCTCTTCTCCGGGTAACGCCCCTCCAGGAGCGGCATGATGCCGCGGGCGATCGGATCCGATGCCTTGAGTTCACGCACCCCGGTCATGAGCAGACCGTGGGCCGTCGTCAGCTTGGCCGATCCGGTGCCGTCCGTGAGGACGGTGGAGCCCGCCGGGAACGTCCTGGTGACATCGGTGGGGCCGCTCGGCCACGGCTCGTTCTTGTAGTCCTTGGCCGGCGTGTTCATATCGCCGGTCGGATCCTGCAGGATCGGGACTCCGCCGGCATCGGCGTCGGCGAAGCGCGCGTCGGCCGCGCCCATCGACCGCTCCACCTGCTCGGCGGAGGAGAGTTCGGAGCTGCGGATGGTCAGATCGAGAGCGCTGACGCCCAGGATGGGCAGGGCGATCATCGCGAGGACGAGGGCGCTGCGGCCCTTGGAGCGCCAGGCGTCGCGCCGGGCGATGCGGATGGCGGCCCGCCAGGAGTGGAACCAGGTCTTCACGCTTCGGCCACCTGGCCCGACAGGAGGGAGTCGGCGTCGCTGCGCACGGTCTGGTCGACGATGGCGCCGTCCCGGAGGAAGACGACGCGGTCGGCCCAGGCGGCGAACCGCGGCTCGTGGGTGACGAGGACGCCGGCGGCGCCCGCGTCACAGCGGGAGCGGAGCAGGGCGAGCACGGATTCGCCGGTCTCGGAGTCGAGGGCGCCGGTCGGCTCGTCGGCGAGGACGAGCCGGCGGTCGCCTACCAGGGCCCGGGCGATCGCGACCCGCTGCTGCTGGCCGCCCGACATCTCGTCGGGGAAGCGCTCGGCGAGGTGGCCGAGCCCCATCTCCTCCAGGGCGGCCAGGGCCTCGACGCGTGCCTTGCGGGCGGAGGTCCCGTCCAGCTCGCGGGGCAGGGCGACGTTCTCGGCGGCGGTGAGGGCCGGGATGAGGTTGTAGTCCTGGAAGACGTAGCCGATGCTGCGGCGGCGCAGGGCCGCGAGCTGCTTGACGCCGGCGGTGGTGATGTCGGTGTCCTCGACGATCACCCGGCCGGAGCTGGGGGTGTCGAGGCCGCCCGCGATCGTGAGCAGGGTGGACTTTCCGGAGCCGGACGGGCCCATGACGGCGACGAGTTCGCCCGGGTACACGGCGAGGTCGATCCCCCGCAGGGCGTGCACCTCGGTGGCGCCCGCGCCGTGGACGCGGGTCAGGTTCTGGAGTTGCAGCACGGGCTGCTGTGTGGACATCGAGGGGTCCCCCCTTGGGACGTGCGCGGCGGTCGGCCGGGCACGGGGTGTGCGGTGGACGGTGGTGTGTCGGCGGTACGGGCGGGGCGCGGGAGTGCGGTCAACGCGCCCTGGGCGTACCGGTGCTCGAAGGGCTCGGGGCCGCCGGTTCCGCCGGGGCATCCGGGGTGCCGGGACCGGCGGGGACGGCGGGGGCGGCGGTATCGACCGTGGCAGCGGTGTCGGCCGTCGCGGCCGTGGCCGACAGGCGGATCAGCCGGGACTCGCAGTGGTCGAGCCAGCGGGCCTCGGCCTCGGTCTGGAAGATCAGCTGCTCCAGGACGAGCAGCCAGGCCACGTCGTCCCGTTCCCGGGCGCCGCCGCGCTCGACGGCGGCGAGTGCCTGGGCCTTGAGCCGGGTGTAGTCCTGCATGGCCTGCACGGTGTGCCGGCGCTGGGACTGGATGACGTCGCGGATGTCGACGGACGGCGCGCCCACGGCCATGGCGAGCTTGATGGCCAGCTCGTCACGGGCGGGGCTGGTGCGGTCCACCGGCTTCTCGAACCAGGTCCTCAGCTCGGTGCGGCCGTCGTCGGTGATCGCGTAGAGCGCGTGTCCGGCCGTGTCCTCGCCGCTCTGGGCGACCATGCCGTCGCGCTCCAGACGGCTGAGGGTCGTGTAGACCTGGCCGACGTTGAGCGGCCAGGTGGAGCCGGTGCGGGACTCGAACTCCGTCCGGAGCTGGGAGCCGTAGCGAGGGCCGCGTTCGAGGAGGGCGAGGAGCCCGTGGCGGATCGACATACTCAGTATGTATACCGGGTATGCCCTCGCGGACAACCGTCCTGAGACGGAAGCGGGAGGTCCGACTCAAGGGGGACCCGGGCGGCCCGAGGGGGTTCAGCGGCGGCGCATCCGGAGGCCGAGGAAGCCGATCCCGAGCCCCATCAGAGCCAGCCCCGCGCCCAGGGTGAGGACGGGAATCCGCTGGTCGCCGAGGGTGGGCGAGGCTTCGGCCGCCATCTTGGCCCCGGCGGCGGGCAGGCTGGCCGGAGCCGCCTCGGGCACCGCCGCCTCCTCCTCACGTACCGCCTCGGGCTCCTCCTCGACGGCCTCGTGGCCATCCGAGTCTGTAGCGGTTTCGGTACGAGGGGGCCCGGGCGACGGCTCCGTGTCGCTCGGCGTGACGGTCTCGGAGCGTCCGGGCCGGGGCCGTCCCTCGCCGGCCGGCCGGCCCGCCAGGGAGGCGGAGTCGCTGGGGGTGGGGGCGTCGCTCGGTTCGTCGCTCGGCCCGGCGTTCGGCCCCGCACCAGGACCGGCGCTCGGCGCGGCCGCGGAGCCCGTGGGCGCGCCGGTCCCGGGTTTCGTGCCGGTCGGCGCGGGGGCCGGGGACGCGGGCGTGCCGGACCCCGGGCGCCCCGGCGTGGCGGTTCCCGTGCCGGTGGGCGGAGGGGTCGTGGAGGGCGCGGTGGAGGAGGGGGACGCGGAGGGCGCCACCGGGGTGGTGCCGGTGGTGCCGGTGGCACCGGGCGTCGGGGCCGTGGTGCCCACCGACGTGTGCGGCGGGTCCGCCGCGTAGGCGAGGGGTGCGGCGTACAGGGCGCACGCACCGACGAACACGCAGGTGAGCGCGGGGCCGAAGACCCGCGCCCGTGCCCTGCGGAGTGCTGGAGTCACCGGGTGACCCCCTCCCGTGCCGAGCCGCCGACGTAGTCAACTCAGCGTCACATGTCGGGACACATCCGGCATCCGGGCGGGGGCGGCGGGCGTACGCGTACGCGGCGGGCGGCGTACGGCGGGGGCCGCGTCGGCTACTGCGGCGGGTTGCCCGTCGAGATCTTGAGGGTGAACTCGGCGTCCTTGTCGGCGATGTCCTCACCGGCCGGCGGGTACTGCTCCAGGACCGTGCCCTCGCCGTACGTGGACTCGTCCACGGGGGTCTCGGTCATGATCTTCCAGCCGGCTTCCTGGACGCATGTCTTCACCGACTGGATGTTCTTGTAGGTGAAGTTGGGGACCTCGAACTTCTCGGGGTCGTCGCTCGACTCCGAGGGCTGCGTGCACTTCTTCGGGTCGATGGTCTTGGTCAGGTCGGGGCCCTTGTGGCCGGGGGCCGCCGTCTGGCTCTGCTGCGTCTCGGTGCCGCCGGTGCCGCCCGCCTCCGGGTCCGCGTCCTTGTCGAGGCTGAGCGCGACGACCAGGCCGCCGATGGCGAGGAGCGCGACGGCGATCGCGCCCACCAGCACCGGGGCGTTCCGCCGCGAGCCGCCGCCGGACGGGGCGGGAGCCGGCGCCGGGGCGTACGGCGCGGGGGACGGGGCGGTGGCGTAGGGCGCCGGCGTCGGCGTGGAGGCGTAGGGCGCCGGCGTCGGCGTGGAGGCGTAGGGCGCCGGCGTCGGGGCGGCGGCGTACGGCGCCGGAGTCGGTGCCTGCTGCGGGTATCCGTACGAGGGGCCGGGCGCCGGCGTCGTGGGGCCGTACGGGCCGGGCTGCGGGGCCGGCGGCAGGTACGGCTGCTGCACCCCGTGCGGGGTGGGCGGCGGGGTCTGGCCGACGGGCGGGAAGACCGCCGAGCCGACGCCGGCGCCGCTGCTGACCGGACCGCCCTGGACGATCATCGGGGCACCGGTCTGACCGGCCGAGAGCACCCGGAGGCACTCGTCGCGCATGACCGCGGCGCTCGGGAACCGCTCGTTCGGGTTCTTCCGCAGCGCGCGGGCGACGAGCGCGTCCATCGCCGGGGTCACCGCCCGGTTGACGGTGGACGGCGCGACCGGCTCCTCCTGCACGTGCGCGTAGGCGATGGCGAGAGGGGAGTCGGCGTCGAAGGGCAGGCGGCCCGTCAGCAGCTGGAAGAGCATGATGCCGACCGAATAGAGGTCGGAGCGGGCGTCCACCGCGCGGCCGAGGGCCTGCTCGGGGGAGAGGTACTGGGGGGTGCCGACGACCATGCCGGTCTGTGTCATCGAGGTGACCCCGGACTGCATGGCCCGCGCGATGCCGAAGTCCATGACCTTGACCACGCCGCGCTTGGTCTGCATCACGTTGCCGGGCTTGATGTCGCGGTGGACCAGGCCCATCTCGTGGCTGACCTCCAGGGCGGCCAGCACGTCGGCCGTCACCTTGAGCGCCTTGTCGGCGGGCATCGCACCGTACTGCTGCACATCCGAGGCGAGGACCGAGCCGAGCGGCTGCCCCTCCACGTACTCCATGACGATGTACGGCATGACGGCGCCGTCGAGGGTGTCCTCGCCGGTGTCGAAGACCGAGACGATGTTGGTGTGCGACAGCTTGGCGACGGCCTGGGCCTCGCGGCGGAACCGCTCGCGGAACGACTGTTCCCGGCCGAGTTCGGTGTGCAGCGTCTTGATGGCGACCTGCCGGTCCAGCGCGCTGTCATAGGCCAGGTACACGGACGCCATGCCGCCCTCGCCGAGAAGATCGCGCAGCTGGTACCGGCCGCCCGCGACCGAACCGCCCGCATAGCGGCCCTGTGCGCCGTCCTGGCTCATCTGTGCTTCCCCCTACGCGCGCGTGGCGGCGTTGATCCGAAATTTCTCGGCCAAGTCTGCCCGAGGGCAGTGTCACGTCAAGCCGGGTGCCCGTTCCGTGACCCTCCGCACAGGAAGCTCCCCGGGAGCGTTTCCGCGGCGGTCGGCGAATGTCCTCGAATTTGCACAGGTGTACGGGAGCGGGGTTGGATGGCCGGTCCATCTCGGACCGTGATGTCGTACGGAGCCTGTAGCGTGACGACTGGACACGGCACGACAGACGACGGCGAGGACTGATGGCACCCGAATCCGGAGCAGGCGGCGGTGTGCCGGACGCGGCAGCGGAGTCCTGGGGCGTCGGCGGGGTCGTCGGTGACGGACGTTACCGTCTGACGCACCGTCTGGGCCGCGGTGGCATGGCGGAGGTCTTCGCCGCCGAGGACGTACGGCTCGGCCGCACGGTCGCGGTGAAGCTGCTCCGCGCCGATCTCGCCGAGGACCCTGTCTCCAAGGCCCGCTTCACCCGCGAGGCGCAGTCGGTCGCCGGCCTCAACCACCACGCGATCGTGGCCGTGTACGACTCCGGCGAGGACATCGTGTCCGGCCGGCCCGTGCCGTACATCGTGATGGAGCTGGTCGAGGGCCGCACCATCCGTGACCTGCTGCTCAGCGCCGAGGCGCCCGGGCCCGAGCAGGCCCTCATCATCGTCTCCGGGGTCCTGGAGGCGCTGGCCTACTCGCACCAGCACGGCATCGTGCACCGCGACATCAAGCCGGCGAACGTCATCATCACGCACACCGGTGCCGTGAAGGTCATGGACTTCGGCATCGCCCGCGCCCTGCACGGCGCGCAGTCGACGATGACCCAGACCGGCATGGTCATGGGCACCCCCCAGTACCTCTCCCCCGAGCAGGCGCTCGGCAAGGCCGTCGACCACCGCTCCGACCTGTACGCCACGGGCTGTCTGCTCTACGAACTCCTCGCGCTGCGTCCCCCCTTCACCGGCGAGACCCCGCTCTCCGTGGTCTACCAGCACGTGCAGGACGCGCCGGTCCCGCCCTCCGAGGTCACCCAGGGGGTGCCGCCGGAGCTCGACGGCCTGGTCATGCGCTCGCTGGCCAAGGACCCGGACGACCGGTTCCAGAGCGCCGAGGAGATGCGCGGCCTGATCCAGTACGGCCTGCAGATGCTTCATCAGCAGGGCGGCCACACCGGCACCTGGAACACCGGCCCGGTCGACATGCACGACGGCGGACGCACCCCGGCCGGCGGCATGGCCGCGACGGCCGCCATGGGTCACCCGATGCACGGCGAGACCTCGCAGGGCCCGATCCTCCCGCCGATGAACCCGGACGACGGCGGGTACGGCGGCTACGACGGCGGGACGGGCGGCACCGGCGGCTACGGCCAGGACGGGGCGTACGGACCGCAGGGCGGCGGCAACGGCGGCCGCGGCAAGCTGTGGCTGTTCGTCGCGCTCGCGCTCATCGCGGTCGTCGCCGGTGTCGTGTACGCGGTCGACAAGGCGGGGGACAAGGGCGGCGACGTGAAGACGCCGACGACCGTCTCCAACTCGCCGTCGACGGCCTCCGACGAGCCCACGCCGTCGGAGGAGCCGACCGACGAGCAGACGCAGGACTCCGGTTCGTCGACCGACGGCTCCACGCAGCAGCCGTGGACCCAGCCGCCGACGACCGAGCCCACGTGGGAGCCGACGCAGACCGAGGAGCCGACGGACACGCCCACGACGGAGCCGCCGAAGACGGTCACGCCCACGGGCACGCCGACGAAGACGACCGAGCCGCCCACGAACCCGACCACCGAGCCGGGCACCGACCCCACCGACGACTCGGGCGGCGGCAACGGCAACCCGGGCACCCCCACCACGGGCGCGACCGGCTGACCCGACCCGGCCGAGGCGTCCCCCTCAGCCGGCGAACGCGTCGCGCACCGCCTCGTACTCACGGGTCCACCAGACCGCCAGGGCCGACACCGCGGGAAACTGCGGGTCGGCCCTCCGGTCGTGCAGCTGGTAGCGCCAGCGCAGCGTCCAGAAGTCGTTGAGCCGCTCCCACCACACCCGGTGCGCGGCCGCGGCCAGCTCACCGCCGCAGGCCCCCGTCGCCCGCCGGTACGCCCGCGCGTACGCCCGCACCTTCTCCAGGGCCAGCTCACCCCCGGGCCGTACGAAGAAGATCGCGGCGGCCCTGACCGCCTCCTCGGCCCTGGGGCGGACCCCGAGCCGGTCCCAGTCGACGATCGCGGCGGGCTCGGCACCCCGGTAGAGCAGGTTCAGCGGGTGGAAGTCGCCGTGTACCCAGCCGGCCGCGGCGGCCGGCGGGGGCCGGTGGTGGGCGTGCTGGGCGAGCAGCCGGCGCCGCTCCCTGAGCCGGTGCTCGGCGAGCGCGTCGAAGCTGTCGCGGGGGCGGTGCGCGCGGGCGAGACGGATCAGCTCGTCGATGGCCCGGAAGGTGTCCAGGAGGTCGGCGCTGGCGCGTCCGCCGTCGTCGTCGGCGCCGGGCCCGCCGTCCGTCCCGGAGGGCTCCATCACCCGGTCGAGGGCGGTGTGGACCTGTCCGAGGAGGGTGCCGAGGCGGCGCGAGCAGCCCGCGCTGAGCTGGGCGCCGTCGCGGTGGCGACCGTCGATCCAGGGGTGCAGGGCGTAGCAGTGGCCGTCGAGGACGGCCACCGTACGGCCCGTGGCGTCGGCGAGGGGCGGGGCGACGGGCAGGCCGAGGGCGTGCAGGCGCTGGGTGGCGCGGTGCTGCCGGACGATGGTGGCGCGGTCGGCGGTGGGGGCGTCCAGGTGCTGCTTCAGGAAGTACGTGCCGCGGGTGGTGGTGAGCCGGAAGCCGCGGTTGAGCAGGCCCTCGGTGACCGGTTCGCAGGAGAGGGGCTCTCCGGCGTGCCGGTGGCGGCGCAGCAGGGCGCCGACGGGTGGGGCCCCGGACGGACGGGGATGCCGCCCGAGGGGCGGGGCGCCGATGGGCCGGGAGGAGGGTTCAGATGAGCGCGGCACTCACCAGATGTTAGATCACGCTACGTGGTGGAGGTGTCGCCGTACGGAAGGAGTGCCGGGGAGGGCCGTCGGCGTCTCGCTCGCGTAGTCGAGCGCGTGGACCGTCACGAACTGCGGTTCGATCCGCATGAAGACCGGGTCGAAGGGCTTGCCGTCCACGAGCTCCGGCTCGGCCCCGAAGGCCGCGAGCTCCTCGGCGGTCGGCTCCACGATCTCGGCGGTGCCGGTGAACTGCACGGACCAGAGGTTCTCTTCCCCGGAGTTGAGGTTGTCCGCGCCGTACGCGACGACACTGCCGTTGCAGGCGCGGTGGTAGTCGAGTCCCCGGTGCAGCCGGAGCAGGACACGGCCGTCGGCCACGATGTGCCGGGCGGGGGCGACGAACGGCATCGCCCGCATGCTCGTCGCCACTCGGCCGTAGGACACGCGGCGGAGAAGCTCGATGGCGCGGATCTCGTCGGTGGACATGGTTCCACTCTCCGCCACCGGCACCCTGTCGGAAAAGGGGCCCCTGCCCCGGTTTCACGGGGACGTAGGTCCCGAAAACGACCGGGGGCCCCGGGCTGGTCCGTACGGGTGAGGCACGGACCGGGCCGGGGCCCGGTGGTCGGCGGCCCGAGGCGGCGGCCCCCCGGCGCCCGGTGGTCGGCCTGGGGTCAGTGGCGCTCGGCCTGGAGCCGGGCCACGTACGCCGCGGCCTGCGACCGCCGCTCCATGCCCAGCTTCGACAGCAGGCTGGAGACGTAGTTCTTGATGGTCTTCTCCGCGAGGTGGAGCCGCTCGCCGATGACCCGGTTGGTCAGTCCCTCGCCGATCAGGTCCAGGATCCTGCGCTCCTGGTCCGTCAGGTTGGCGAGCTTGTCGTCACCCTTGGGGTTGTTGCCGTCGCGCAGCCGCTCCAGGACGCGGGCGGTCGCCACCGGGTCGAGCAGCGACCTGCCGGCCGCCACGTCCCGTACGGCGTTCAGCAGCTCGTTGCCCCGGATGGCCTTGAGCACGTAACCCGAGGCCCCGGCCATGATCGCGTCGAAGAGGGCCTCGTCGTCGGCGTACGAGGTGAGCATCAGGCACTTGATCGACTCGTCGTGCGACCGGATCTCGCGGCACACCTCGACCCCGCTGCCGTCGGGCAGCCGCACGTCCAGCACCGCGACGTCGGGGCGGGTCGCGAGGATCCTGACCAGCGCGTCCGCCGCCGTCCCGGCCTCGCCGACCACCTCGATGTCGTCCTCCACGGAGAGCAGCTCGTGGACGCCGCGCCGGACGACTTCATGGTCGTCCAACAGAAATACCCGGATTTTTCCATCTTCGCGCACGCGGCCAGTCTCACATATTGGCTCTTCCCGCGCCCGGGGTGCGCGGGATAACGTGCCCGTTGTTCCGGCGGCCCCTCAAGCCGTTGCCGACGCGCTGACCAGCCGCTGTTCCCCCTTTTCTCGATTTACTTGGAAATCCAAGCAAAATCGCAGGTCAAGTGGGGTTTCGCGGGAATGCTTCGCTGTGGGTAACGTGCCTATGACAGGGGCGCTCGCCGGGGCACCTGTCACGCCCGACCCCGGCCGCGTCGCACCCACCCCGTGCGAAGGGTACGGATAAGGCGGAGAGCCGCACTGGCCTTACCGGCGAACCCGGGGGCCGGACCGACGGAGGAGCACGCACGTGACCGTGGAGAGCACTGCCGCGCGCAAGACGACGCGACGCAGCAGCGGCACCAAGCGCACCGCAAGCGCGACGAGCACCACCAAGAAGACGAGCACGCGCGCCGAGGCGGACGCTGTGGAGCCCGAGCTCGTCCAGCTGCTGACGCCCGAGGGAGAGCGCGTCCAGCACCCCGATTACGACATCGACCTGAGCGCCGAGGAGCTGCGCGGTCTCTACCGCGACATGGTCCTCACCCGTCGCTTCGACGCCGAGGCCACCTCCCTCCAGCGCCAGGGCGAGCTGGGCCTGTGGGCCTCGCTGCTCGGCCAGGAGGCCGCCCAGATCGGCTCCGGCCGGGCCCTGCGGGACGACGACTACGTCTTCCCCACCTACCGCGAGCACGGCGTCGCCTGGGTGCGCGGGGTCGACCCGACGAACCTGCTGGGAATGTTCCGTGGCGTGAACCACGGCGGCTGGGATCCGAGCAGCAACAATTTCCACCTGTACACGATCGTGCTCGGCTCGCAGACGCTGCACGCCACGGGTTATGCCATGGGCATCGCCAAGGACGGCGCGGATTCCGCGGTGCTCGCGTACTTCGGCGACGGCGCGTCCAGCCAGGGCGACGTGAACGAGTCGTTCGTGTTCTCCGCGGTCTACAACGCCCCGGTCGTGTTCTTCTGCCAGAACAACCAGTGGGCCATCTCCGAGCCCATCGAGAAGCAGACCCGCGTCCCGCTCTACCAGCGAGCCCGCGGCTTCGGCTTCCCCGGCGTCCGCGTCGACGGCAACGACGTCCTCGCCTGCCTGGCCGTGACCCGGTCGGCACTCGAGCGTGCCCGCCGCGGCGAGGGCCCGACCCTCATCGAGGCATTCACGTACCGGATGGCCGCCCACACGACCTCCGACGACCCGACCCGCTACCGCCGCGACGCGGAGCGCGAGGAGTGGGAGGCCAAGGACCCGATCCAGCGCCTCAAGACGTACATGGAGAACGAGGGCCACGCCGACGCGGCCTTCTTCGAGGAGCTGGAGGCGGAGAGCGAGGCCCTCGGCAAGCAGGTCCGCGAGGTCGTGCGCGCCATGCCCGTCCCGGAGCACACGGCGATCTTCGACAACGTCTACGCGGACGGGCACGCGCTCGTCGACGAGGAGCGCGCGCAGTTCGTCGCCTACGAGGCGTCCTTCGCGGACGGAGAGGCCGAGTAATCATGGCTGTTCAGAAGCTTCCCCTCGCGAAGGCGCTCAACGAGTCGCTGCGCAAGTCCCTGGAGACCGACCCCAAGGTCGTCATCATGGGCCTGGACGTCGGCAAGCTCGGCGGTGTCTTCCGGATCACCGACGGTCTGCAGAAGGACTTCGGCGAGGACCGTGTCATCGACACCCCGCTCGCCGAGTCCGGCATCGTCGGCACCGCGATCGGTCTCGCGCTGCGCGGCTACCGGCCGGTCGTGGAGATCCAGTTCGACGGTTTCGTCTTCCCGGCGTACGACCAGATCGTCACCCAGCTGGCGAAGATCCGGGCCCGCTCGCTCGGCACCGTGAAGATGCCGGTCGTCATCCGCATCCCGTACGGCGGCGGCATCGGCGCGGTCGAGCACCACTCGGAGTCCCCCGAGTCGCTCTTCGCGCACGTCGCGGGCCTCAAGGTCGTCACTCCGGCGAACTCCTCCGACGCCTACTGGATGCTCCAGCAGGCGATCCAGAGCGACGACCCGGTCATCTTCTTCGAACCCAAGCGCCGCTACTGGGACAAGGGCGAGGTCGACACCGAGGCGATCCCCGGCGAGCTGCACAAGGCCCGGGTCGCCCGCGAGGGCACCGACCTCACGCTCGTGGCCTACGGCCCGATGGTGAAGACCTGCCTGGAGGTGGCCGACGCGGCCGCCGAGGAGGGCAAGTCGATCGAGGTCGTGGACCTGCGCTCGATCTCCCCGCTCGACTTCGACACCATCCAGGCATCGGTCGAGAAGACCCGCCGCCTGGTCGTCGTCCACGAGGCGCCGGTGTTCTTCGGCTCCGGTGCGGAGATCGCCGCCCGGATCACCGAGCGCTGCTTCTACCACCTGGAGGCCCCCGTCCTGCGGGTCGGCGGCTACCACGCGCCGTATCCGCCGGCGCGCCTGGAGGAGGAGTACCTGCCGGGTCTCGATCGCGTGCTCGACGCCGTCGACCGCTCGCTGGCGTACTGAGGAGAGCACCGTGACGATCCGCGAATTCAAGATGCCCGACGTGGGCGAGGGCCTCACCGAGGCCGAGATCCTCAAGTGGTACGTGCAGCCGGGTGACACCGTCACCGACGGCCAGGTCGTGTGCGAGGTCGAGACGGCCAAGGCCGCCGTCGAACTGCCGAGCCCGTTCGACGGCACGGTCCACGAGCTGCTCTTCCCCGAGGGGACCACGGTCGACGTCGGCCAGGTCATCATCTCGGTGAACGTCGGCGGCGGGGACGCCCCCGCGGCCGAGGCCCCGGTGGCCCAGGCCGCTCCGGTGGCGACCCCGGCCGCTCCGGCGGACGAGGACGACGAGCCGAAGGGCCGCCAGCCGGTCCTCGTCGGCTACGGCGTGACCGCCGGCTCCACCAAGCGCCGGGCGCGCAAGGCGGTACCGGACGCGGTGGGCGCGCCCGCCCCCGCGGCTGTCCCCGCGACCGCGCCCGCCCCCGCGCCCGTCGCCGTCTCCGTACCGGAGCAGCTCAACGGGCACACGGCGGGCGGCGCCCGGCCGCTGGCCAAGCCGCCGGTCCGGAAGCTCGCCAAGGACCTCGGTGTCGACCTGGCGACGGTCACCCCGACCGGCCCGGACGGCATCATCACCCGTGAGGACGTCCACGCGGCGGCCGCACCGGCCCCCGCGCCGGCCGTCGAGGCCCCGGCCCCGGCGCCCGTGGTGGCCCCGGCTCCGGTCGTGGCGCCCGCGGTGGCGACGGCGGTGGCGTCCGACGTCCGGGAGACCCGTGTGCCCATCAAGGGCGTACGGAAGGCCACGGCGGCGGCGATGGTCGGCTCGGCCTTCACCGCGCCGCACGTCACCGAGTTCGTGACCTTCGACATCACGCGCACGATGAAGCTGGTCGAGGAGCTCAAGTCCGGCAAGGACATGGCGGGCCTGCGGGTCAACCCGCTCCTCCTCATCGCCAAGGCCGTGCTCGTCGCGGCCAAGCGCAACCCGGAGATCAACGCGGCCTGGGACGAGGCGGCGCAGGAGATCGTCCTCAAGCACTACGTGAACCTGGGCATCGCCGCGGCCACCCCGCGCGGTCTGATCGTGCCGAACATCAAGGACGCGCACGCCCAGACCCTGCCCGAGCTCTCGAAGTCCCTGAGCGAGCTCGTCGCCACCGCCCGCGAGGGCAAGACGACCCCGGCGGCGATGCAGGGCGGCACCTTCACCATCACCAACGTCGGCGTCTTCGGCGTCGACACCGGTACGCCCATCCTCAACCCCGGCGAGTCCGCGATCCTCGCGGTCGGCGCGATCAAGCTCCAGCCGTGGGTCCACAAGGGCAAGGTGAAGCCCCGCCAGGTCACCACGCTCGCCCTCTCCTTCGACCACCGACTGGTCGACGGCGAGCTCGGCTCCAAGTTCCTCGCGGACATCGCCGCGATCCTGGAACAGCCGAAGCGCCTGATCACCTGGGCGTAGTAAGCGGGTTCGACCGCTTCACGTGAAACATCCGGCCCTGTCCATCATGTGGACGGGGCCGTTTGTTGCACCTCTGTTGTATCTATGCTGTGCGCATGCCATCCGCCCCAGCTCCGGCGCCCACCAAGCAGCCCCCCGCGGCCGACCGCGTCTACATGCACGTCAAGCAGGCCGTACTCGACCGGCGCTACGAAGGAGGCACCCTTCTCACCGAGGGGGAGCTGGCCGAGGCGGTCGGGGTGTCGAGGACACCCGTCCGCGAGGCGCTGCTGAAGCTGGAGATGGAAGGGCTGCTGAAGCTCTACCCGAAGAAGGGGGCGCTCGTCCTCGCGGTCTCCGCCCAGGAGATCGCCGACGTCGTCGAGACCCGGCTGCTGGTCGAGGAGTTCGCCGTCCGCCGGGCCGTGCCCGCGCCCGCCTCGCTGATCGCACGCCTCGAAGAGCTCCTGGAGGAGCAGAAGCGGCGCGCGGAGGCCGGGGACCTCGCCGAGGTCGCCGTCACCGACCGGTGCTTCCACGCCGAGATCGTCCGGCACGCCGGCAACCAGATCCTCGCCCGCCTCTACGACCAGCTCCGCGACCGCCAGTTGCGCATGGGCGTCGCCGTGATGCAGTCCCAGCCCGACCGCGTCGCCAAGAACATCACCGAGCACGCCGAGATCCTCGACCGGATCCGCGCCGGCGACGTCGAGGGCGCGGCCCACTGCGTCCGCCAGCACCTCAGCTGGGTCAAGGTCCTGGTCCGGGGTGAGGACCGGTGAACCGGTCGTACGGCTCGGCCGTCACCCTCCCCGGCGATCCCCCCGGCGGCCGCCGGGCCGCGCTCGTCTGGGGCGTCGGCGTCGCCGTCTACTTCGTCGCCGTCATCTTCCGTACGTCCCTGGGCGTCGCCGGACTCGACGCCGCCGAACGCTTCGACGTCAACGCCTCCGCGCTCTCCACCTTCTCCATACTCCAGCTGCTGGTCTACGCGGGCATGCAGATACCCGTCGGCCTCATGGTCGACCGGCTCGGCACGAAGAAGGTCCTCGCCCTCGGCGTCGTCCTCTTCACCGTCGGCCAGCTCGGCTTCGCGCTCTCCCCCTCGTACGGCACCGCGCTCGCCTCCCGCGCCCTCCTCGGCTGCGGCGACGCCATGACCTTCATCAGCGTCCTGCGGCTCGGCAGCCGCTGGTTCCCGGCCCGCCGGGGCCCCCTCATCGGCCAGGTCGCCGCCCTCTTCGGGATGGCCGGCAACCTCGTCTCCACCGTCTTCATCGCCCGCGCCCTGCACGGCCTCGGCTGGACCACCGCCTTCGTCGGCAGCTCGCTGGCGGGCGTCGTCGTCCTCGTCCTGCTGCTGATCCTCCTCAAGGACCACCCCGAGGGGCACGAGCCCGAGCCCGCCACCCACGCGGGAGCCGCCTTCGTGCGCCGTCAGATCGCCGAGTCGTGGCGGGAACCCGGCACCCGGCTCGGCATGTGGGTGCACTTCACCACCCAGTTCCCCGCGATGGTGTTCCTGCTGCTCTGGGGACTGCCGTACCTCGTCGAGGCCCAGGGGCTGTCCCGCTCCACGGCCGGTGGACTGCTCACCCTGGTGGTGCTCTCCAACATGGTCGTCGGCCTCGCGTACGGGCAGATCATCGCCCGCCACCACACGGCCCGCGCCCCGCTCGCCCTCGGCACGGTCACGGCCACCGCCCTGCTGTGGGGAACCACCCTCGCGTACCCCGGCGACCACGCCCCGATGTGGCTGCTCGTCACACTCTGCCTGGTCCTCGGCGCCTGCGGACCCGCGTCGATGATCGGCTTCGACTTCGCCCGCCCGGCCAATCCGCCGCAGCGTCAGGGCACCGCGTCCGGCATCGTCAACATGGGTGGCTTCGTCGCCTCGATGACGACCCTGCTGGCCGTCGGCGTGCTCCTCGACGCGACCGGCGGCAACTACCGGATCGCGTTCTCGTCCGTCTTCGTCCTGGAGGCCGTCGGCGTGGTGCAGATCCTGCGCCTCAAGGCCCGTACCCACCGCAGGGAACGGGAACGGCTCGTCGCCAGCCGCGTGGAGGCCGTCCACGTGCCGGTGTAGCGCGCACCGGCGGAGCGCGCGTCGGGGGAGGCCCGACTACCGGGGCGTCACCGCGAAGTTGTCGAGGATCGCCCGGGCCAGGTCCGCGTCGCCCTCCGTCTTGACCCGGTCGGCGACGTCGGACGGGCGGACCCGGCCGCAGGCGAGCCGCACGAACGTCTCCCAGTCCGTCGCCAGCGTCACCGCGGGCCCGAGGGACGGCGCCCCGTCGACCGAACCCCGGCCCTGCGCGTCCACCCGGATCGTCCGCAGGAACTCCACCGGACCGCTCACGTCGAGGACCACCGCCGACGACGGCGGCGCCCCGGCGTCCTTGGCGACCATCTGGGGCAGCGCCTCCAGAAGGACGTCCCGCGTGATGTGCGCGCCCGCCGAGTCCTGGTTGCCCGGCGCGCCGATCGCCGCCCGCAGGTCCTGCTCGTGCACCCACACGTCGAAGGCGCGCGTCCGGTAGGCCAGTTCCAGCGACTGCTCGGCGCCGAGGGGCGCGCGGATCAGGTGCTCGGGGGAGCGGTTCTCGTTGCGGAGCTGCCGCGCCCGGCGGATGAGGATGTACTCCAGCTCCGAGGTCATCTCCGGCGCGGTGTGGTGCCGCCGCACATCGACCTGTACCTCCATGTATCGGGCGAAGTCACTGCGTACGTGGTACAGATCGCGCGGCAGGGAGTGGATCGGGCGCGGGTCGCCCAGCATCTCCGTCTCCATGCCGATCACATGGGACACGATGTCCCGCACCGACCAGCCGGGGCACGGTGTGGGCCGGTTCCATTCGCCCTCCACGAGCGGCTGCACCAGCTCGGCTATCGCCTCGATGGAGTGGGTCCAGGCGTCGGCGTAGGTCTGGAGGCTGGGATGGACGGTCACGGGACCCCTCGGCGGTTCTTCGGTGCGCGGGCTCAAAGCACGACTGGGTGGGAGGCTCGGACGCTAAGTTACGCTGCCCGAAGGCACCCCGGCAGTGCTTTCGTGTGACGATCGTAGGCCGGTGTTGACGGCTCGAATGCCAGGACGGTGGTAGTGTGCGCGCCTCGCTGATCCAGATCGCGGTAGACCCGGACGAACCGGTCGACGCCCGACGCGCCCGCGTGGCACGTCTCGTACGGGAGGAATCCGGCCGCGCCGACCTCGTCGTCCTGCCGGAACTGTGGCCCATGGGGGCCTTCGCGTACGAGCTGTTCGCCGCCGAGTCCGAGCCGCTGAACGGCCCCACCCACCAGGCGATGGCGGCCGCCGCCCGCGACGCCGGGGTCTGGCTGCACGCCGGCTCCTTCGTCGAGGCCGAGGGCGGCGCGCTGTACAACACCTCGCTCGTCCTCTCCCCCGACGGCGAACTCGCCGCCTCCTACCGGAAGATCCACCGCTTCGGCTTCGACAAGGGCGAAGCCGTGATGATGGCCGCCGGCGAGGACCTCGTCACCGTCGACCTGCCGCACCTCACCCTCGGCGTCGGCACCTGCTACGACCTGCGCTTCCCCGAACTCTTCCGCGGCCTCGTCGACGCCGGCGCCCAGGCGTTCGTCGTCCCGGCCGGCTGGCCCGCGCGCCGCCGCGCCCACTGGTCGCTCCTGGCCCGCGCCCGCGCCGTCGAGAACCAGGCGTACGTCCTCGCCTGCGGCACCGCCGGCACCCACGCGGGCGTGGAACAGGCCGGCCACTCGATCGTCGTCGACCCCTGGGGCGAGACCCTCGCCGAGGCCGGACCCGACGAGGAGATCCTGCGGGTCGTCCTCGACCCCGCCAAGGTGACGACCACCCGCGAACAGTTCCCGGCCCTCAAGGACCGCGTCCTGGGCATCGCCGCACCGCGCCGCGCCTGAGCGGAGGGGGCCGGCCGCCGGCCCCCTCCGCCGCGACGCTCAGGACTGCGACTCCGCCCGGAACCCGGTCAGCCGGGAGAGGCCCGCGCGCACCGCGCCCCCGCGGGTGAGGGCCGCCCGGTCCACCCCCGCGAACACCAGCGCCAGGGCGAGGTCCGCCCCGCCCGCCCGGCCCGACACCGTGACGTCGAGCCGCCGCCGCCCGCCGCGACCGGCGCCGCGTACGGACACGGTGACGCCCGGGTCCTCGTCCGCCGAACCAATCTGCGGGGATTGGACCTGGGAACGCAAACGCCCGGTCCACAGACTGTGCCCATGAGCCACGCAGACCGGGATCACGCCGCCACCCCGTCCTCCGCCGCCCCCATGTCACCGCGCCCCGAGACGCTCGCCGTCCACCCGCCGCACGTCGAGGTCACGGGCAGCAGGCCGCTCGGCGTCCCCCTCCACCAGGGGCACGTGTTCGCCTTCGACTCGGCGGACGACCTGGCCACCGCCTTCACCTCCACCACCGCCTTCCTCTACAACCGTCACGGCAATCCCACCGTGCGCACGTTGGAGAACGCCGTCGCCCGCCTCGAAGGAGGCACCGCCGGCGTCTCGTTCGCCTCCGGGATGGGCGCGATCAACGCCGTCCTCCACACCCTGCTCGCCAGCGGCGGCCACGTCATCGCCCAGACCTGCCTGTACGGCGGCACGTACGCGGTCCTCACCGACCTCGCCGCCCGCTGGGGCGTCGACGTCACCTACGTCACCGGCACCGACCCGGAGGAGGTCCGGGCGGCCCTGCGGCCCGAGACGCGCCTCCTCTACCTGGAGACCATCGCCAACCCCACCACCCGCGTCTCCGACGTCCCCGCGCTCGCCGCCGTCGCCGCCGAGGCCGGGGTACCGGTCGCCGTCGACAACACCTTCGCCTCCCCGCTGCTCTTCCGGCCCCTCGAACACGGCGCCGACATCGTCGTCCACTCCGCCACCAAGTACCTGGCCGGGCACGCCGACGTCCTCGGCGGCGTCGCCGTCTTCAAGGACCCGGAGCTGTACGGCCGCGTCCGCCACCACGCCGTCGAACAGGGCGCCTCCACCGATCCGTTCGCCGCCTGGCTCACCCTGCGCGGCATGCAGACGCTGTCCCTGCGCATGGAACGGCAGTGCGCGAGCGCCGCCGAGCTCGCCGCCCGGTTCGCCGCGCACCCGGCGGTCGCCGCCGCCCGCCACCCCGCCCTCGCGAGCCACCCGGACCGGGAGATCGCCGCGCGCCTGCTGCCCGACGGGGCAGGCGGCGTGATCTCCGTCGACCTGGCCGGCGGCCGGGACGCGGGCCGCACCTTCGTCGAGGCGGTCCGGCTCGCCTCCCTCAGCGTCTCCCTGGGCGACGTGAAGACCCTGGTCATGCACCCGGCCTCCACCTCCCACCACCAGCTCGACGCGGCGGCCCTCGCGGCGGCCGGCATCGGCCCCGGCACGGTCCGCGTCTCGATCGGCATCGAACACGTCGAGGACCTGTGGGCCGACCTGGACCAGGCGCTGTCGAAGGCCGCCGCCACGTCCGGCTGAGCCCGACCGAGCCCGGCCGAACCCGGTCAGGGCCCGCCGAGTCCGGTGGAGTGGGAGCGCCGCCGGCTAGTCCTCCCGCTCCGCCATCCGGATCACGCACACCGCGACCGCGACGAGCAGCGCGGCGTCCGCGTCCTCGCGGACCACGTTCACCGCGTACGTCTCACGGACGTGGAACCACTGCCGGGAGATGTGGGCCAGGAGTTCGCCGTCGTACTCGACGGTGAACTCCCGGTCCAGGACACGGCCGCTGACGTCCAGTTCGGTGCCCTCGACCAGCGTCACCCGGTAGTGGTTGCGCAGCAGCGAGAGCCGTTTGCGGCGGATGGTCGCGAGGGGCCGGTCGTCCCGCTCGATCGTCATCGCGTCCCGCAGGCTGAACATCTTCTGCCGCAGGGTGACGAGGACCTGCCCGTCGGGGTCCTTCAGCTCCAGGGTGTCGCGCAGCCGCATGGCCTTGCCGTCGACGAGGAAGGCGTGACGGCCCCGCTCGTCCTCGATCCAGTAGTCGTCGCCGATCGCGAAGATCTTGTCCCGTACGAGATATTTCACGCCGCTATGCCTGCCCCGTGAAGGCCGCTTCTCACCCGGCCGCTCACCCGAAGTAGCGGGCGAGCTCGCCACCCCGCCGCCGGACACGCGCCCCCGCCCCTCCCGGCCCCCACAGTCCACCCGTACGGCACTCTTGAACCATGAACGACTCCGCGCCCACCCCCGCGCCCCGCCGTGCCCGTGTCCGCGCCCCCGAGCTCATCGGCAAGGGCGGCTGGCTGAACACGGGTGGAGACGACCTGACCCTCGCCGACCTGCGAGGAAAGATCGTTCTGCTCGATTTCTGGACATTCTGCTGTGTGAACTGCCTGCACGTGCTCGACGAGCTGCGGGACCTGGAGGAGAAGCATCGGGACACGCTGGTGATCGTGGGGGTGCACTCGCCGAAGTTCGTCCACGAGGCGGAGCACCAGGCGGTGGTGGACGCGGTCGAGCGGTACGAGGTGCACCACCCGGTCCTGGACGACCCGGAGCTGGCGACGTGGAAGCAGTACGCGGTGCGGGCGTGGCCGACGCTGGTGGTGATCGACCCGGAGGGGTACGTCGTCGCCCAGCACGCGGGTGAGGGCCACGCGAACGCGATCCGCACCCTGGTGGAGGAGCTGGAGGCGGAGCACGAGGCGAAGGGGACGCTGCGGCGCGGCGACGGGCCGTACGTGGCGCCGGAGCCGGTGGCGACCGACCTGCGCTTCCCCGGCAAGGCCGTCGTCCTCGGCAACGGGAACCTCCTCGTCTCGGACACGACCCGGCACCAGCTGGTCGAGCTGGCGGCGGACGGGGAGACGGTCGTACGGCGGATCGGCGAGGGGGTGTTCCGGGAGCCGCAGGGCCTCGCGACGCTCCCCGACGGGAAGGTCGTCGTCGCCGACACCGTGAACCACGCGCTGCGGGTCCTCGACCCGGAGACCGGCGGGATCGAGCTCGTCGCCGGTACCGGGAAGCAGTGGTGGCAGGGATCCCCCACGTCGGGCCCGGCGCTGGAGGTCGACCTGTCGTCGCCGTGGGACGTGGCCTGGTGGCAGGGGAAGGTGTGGATCGCCATGGCGGGCGTCCACCAGCTGTGGACCTACGACCCGGAGACCCGGACGGTGGAGGTCGCGGCCGGCACCACCAACGAGGGGCTCGTCGACGGGCCCGCGGCCGAGGCGTGGTTCGCGCAGCCCTCGGGGCTCGCCGCCGCCGAGGACCGGCTGTGGATCGCCGACTCCGAGACGAGCGCCGTGCGCTGGATCGACACGGAGGGTGTCGTGCACACCGCGGTCGGCACCGGCCTCTTCGACTTCGGCCACCGTGACGGCGCGGCCGGCCAGGCGCTGCTCCAGCACCCGCTGGGCGTGACCGCGCTGCCCGACGGCTCGGTCGCCGTCAGCGACACGTACAACCACGCCCTGCGCCGCTACGACCCCGCCACCGGCGAGGTCACCACGCTCGCCACCGACCTGCGGGAGCCGAGCGACGCGGTGCTCGTCGACGGCGACATCGTGGTCGTCGAGTCGGCCCGGCACCGGCTGACCCGGCTGCGGCTGCCCGAGGAGGCCGTCCAGGTGGCCGCGGTCGCCCACCGCACCCGCCGCGAGGCCACCGAGGTCGCCCCGGGCCGTCTCCGGCTGGACGTCGTCTTCCAGGCCCCCACGGGCCAGAAGCTCGACGACCGCTACGGCCCCTCGACCCGGCTGCTGGTCTCCTCGACGCCGCCGGAACTGCTCCTCGCGGGCGAGGGCACGGGCACGGACCTCTTCCGTGAGCTCGATCTGAACCCGGAGCTCACGGAGGGCGTGCTGCACGTCTCCGCGATGGCGGCGTCCTGCGACGACGACCCGGCCAACGAATACCCGGCCTGCCACGTCCACCAGCAGGACTGGGGCGTCCCGGTGAAGGTCACGGCGGAGGGCGTCACCCGGCTGCCGCTGATCCTCGCGGGCATGGACGCCTAGCGGACCATCCCCTGGTTCCTGGACGGGCGTCCCGCGGCGCCGTCCAGGCACCCGGCGACCCATGCCGCCGGGTCGTGGACGGCCCGCGCCCCGCCCATCCCCTGCCGCTCCATGAGCGCGCACTCACCGGCGAGCAGCGCCTTCGTCCGTGTGCCGTCCACGTCGTACCCGCGGATGCGGGCGGCCTGCACATAGCCGCCCTCGTACGCGATGTCGGTGCCCCACGGGGGCCGTTCGGCGTAGCGGTCGACCAGCCCCCAGGCCACCGCCGCGCCGAACAGCACGGCGGCGGTGGCGAACAGGACGAACTTCCGCGGGGGCGGCCCCTGGTGGCGATGCATGGGAGCGAGGCTGCCAGGGGAGGGCTTTCGCCGATGTTTCGCGGGCGGGGTGGTGGTGCTCAGCCCTCCAGGAAGGCGACCAGGGCGTTCGCGAGGAGGTACGGGTCGTCGGCGCCGCAGAGCTCGCGGGCGCTGTGCATCGACAGGCAGGCGACGCCGATGTCGAAGGTGCTGATGCCGTGGCGGGCTGCGGTGATCGGGCCGATCGTGGTGCCGCACGGCATGTCGTTGTTGGAGACGAAGGACTGCCACGGCACGCCGGCCTTCTCGCAGGCGGCGGCGAACACGGCGCGGCCGGCGCCGTCGGTGGCGTAGCGCTGGTTGACGTTGACCTTGAGGATCGGGCCGCCGTTGGGGCGCGGGTGGTGCGTCGGGTCGTGGCGCTCCGCGTAGTTGGGGTGGACGGCGTGGCCGACGTCGGAGGAGAGGCAGATCGAGCCGGCGAGGGCGCGGGCGCGGTCCTCGTAGGCGCCGCCGCGGGCGTAGACGGAGCGCTCCAGGACGTTGCCGAGGAGGGGGCCCTGGGCGCCGGTGTCGGCCTCGGAGCCGTTCTCCTCGTGGTCGAAGGCGGCGAGGACGGGGATGTACGGGAGGTCCTCGCGGCCCGCCACGGCGGTGAGGGCGGCGACGGCCGCGTGCACCGAGATCAGGTTGTCCATGCGGGGCCCGGCGACGAGTTCGCGGTCGCGGCCCAGGTAGGAGGGGGCCTCGATGGCGCTGACCATGAGGTCCCAGCCGGTCACGTCCTCGGCGTCGACGCCGGCCTCCTCGGCGACGAAGGCGATCAGGTCGCCCTCGTGGACCGTGCCGAGGCCCCAGATCGGCTGCATGTGGCGCTGGCGCTCCAGCTTCATGCCGTCGTTGACGCCGCGGTCCAGGTGGACGGCGAGCTGCGGCACCCGCAGCAGGGGCCGGTCGATGTTCACCAGCTTCTGGGAGCCGTCGCGGAGGGTGAGCCGGCCGGCGAGGCCGAGGTCGCGGTCGAGCCAGCTGTTGAGCAGCGGGCCGCCGTAGATCTCGACGGCGACCTGGCGCCATCCCTGGGAGCCCATGTCGGGCTGCGGCTTGACGCGCAGGTTCGGCGAGTCGGTGTGCGCGCCGACGATGCGGTACGGGGTGTGCGGGGCGGCGCTCTCCGGCACGAACCAGGCGATGATCGCGCCGCCGCGGATGACGTACTTCCCGCCCGTCGTCCCGTCCCAGGCCGCGGTCTCCTCGACGCGCCGGAAGCCGGCCTTCTCCAGCCGCTCGGCGGCGGTCGCGACCGCGTGGTACGGCGTCGGCGACGCTGTCAGGAAGGACATGAGGTCGTCGGTGTGGCCGCGGTCGAAGGGGCCGGCGGTGGGACGGGAAGCTGCGCTGCTCATGGGTTCACCTTACGCACGGCCCGGAATACGAATACGGGACCCCGGAAAAGGAACGGTTCGGCCCGGTCCGTCGGCGGTGCCGTTCGCTTCCCCGGGCGGGAAGCCGGGAAAGTGGTACGGCCCGCCCCCCTCCCCGGGGACGGGCCGTACCGGAAGGACGTGGGGCGTCGTCTAGAACGCGGCCTCGTCCAGGTCCATCACCGAGTTGTCGACGGCCTCGGCGAGAGCGCGCTCGGCGGAGACGCCGGGCAGGATGTTGGAGGCGAAGAACTTCGCGGCCGCGATCTTGCCCTGGTAGAAGGGGACGTCCTTGCCGGTGGCGCCGGCGGCCAGCTTCTCGGCGGCGACGGCCGCGCCCTTGAGGAGCAGGTAGCCGACGACGACGTCGCCGGAGGCGAGCAGCAGGCGGGTGGTGTTGAGGCCCACCTTGTAGATGTTCTTCACGTCCTCGCCGGTGGCGGTGAGGTCGGTGATCATCGTTCCGACGATGCCCTCCAGGTCGACGGCGGCCTTGGCGAGCGCGTCGCGGGCGCCGGCCAGGTCGTCGCCGCCGGTGCCGACCGCGAGGAACTTCTTGATCTCCTCGGACAGCGCGTTCAGGGAGGCGCCCTGGTCGCGGACGATCTTCCGGAAGAAGAAGTCCTGGCCCTGGATGGCGGTGGTGCCCTCGTAGAGGGTGTCGATCTTGGCGTCGCGGATGTACTGCTCGATCGGGTACTCCTGCAGGAAGCCGGAGCCGCCGAAGGTCTGGAGCGACTGCGCGAGCTGCTCGTAGCCCTTCTCGGAGCCGTAGCCCTTGACGATCGGGAGCAGGAGGTCGTTCAGGCCGTGCAGGGCCTTGGTGTCCTCGCCGGCCGCTTCCTTGATCGCGATCTCGTCCTGCACGGAGGCCGTGTAGAGGACGAGGGAGCGCATGCCCTCGGCGTACGCCTTCTGCGTCATCAGCGAGCGGCGGACGTCGGGGTGGTGCGTGATGGTGACCTTGGGCGCGGCCTTGTCCATGAAGTTGGCCAGGTCGGTGCCCTGGACGCGCTCCTTGGCGTACTCCAGGGCGTTGAGGTAGCCCGTGGAGAGGGTGGAGATCGCCTTCGTGCCGACCATCATGCGGGCGAACTCGATGATGAGGAACATCTGGCGGATGCCCTCGTGCTTGTCGCCGATGAGCCAGCCCTTGGCGGGGTGCTGGTCGCCGAAGGTCATCTCGCACGTGTTGGAAGCCTTGAGGCCCATCTTGTGCTCGACGTTGGTGGCGTAGACGCCGTTGCGCTCGCCCAGCTCGCCGGTCTCCCAGTCGAACTCGAACTTCGGGACGAGGAAGAGGGAGAGGCCCTTGGTGCCGGGGCCGGCGCCCTCGGGGCGGGCGAGGACGTAGTGGAGGATGTTCTCCTCCATGTCGTGCTCGCCGGACGTGATGAAGCGCTTGACGCCCTCGATGTGCCAGGAGCCGTCCTCCTGCTGCACGGCCTTGGTGCGGCCGGCGCCGACGTCGGAGCCGGCGTCGGGCTCGGTGAGGACCATGGTGGAGCCCCAGCGCTTCTCGACCGCGATCTGGGCGATCTTCTTCTGGGCCTCGTTGCCCTCGTTGTAGAGGACGCCGGCGAAGGCCGGGCCGGAGGAGTACATCCAGATGGCCGGGTTCGAGCCGAGGAGCAGTTCGGCGTAGGCCCAGACGAGGGAGCGCGGGGAGACGGTGCCGCCGATGCCCTCGGGGATGCCGAGGCGCCAGTACTCGGAGTCCATGAACGCCTTGTAGGACTTCTTGAAGGCGGCCGGGACCGGGGCGGTGTTGGTCTCGGGGTCGAAGACCGGCGGGTTGCGGTCGGCGTCGGTGAAGGACTCCGCGAGCTCGTTCTCGGCGAGGCGGCGGATCTCGTCGAGGATGCTCTTGGCGGTCTCGACGTCCATCTCCTCGAACGGACCGGTGCCGTACACCTTGTCGCGGCCGAGCACCTCGAAGAGGTTGAACTCGATGTCGCGGAGATTCGACTTGTAGTGCCCCATGGCGACGGCTCCGTAAGGCTCGGGGAGGCAGGTTCCTCGTACACGTACCAGCGAGTAGCAACACGCTCTCTCCGATGATGCTACCCACCGGTAATAAGAAGCAACCCCTATCCGGCCATCTGTGACGTCCGCGACGTCGATCCGTCCGTCGATCCGGCCGTCGATCCGCCTGTCGAACGGCGTGGGCGGTCCGCCGCCGAGGGGGTGAAGATCCGCCGCGGACGAGGTGGGAGGCGTGATCGATCCGCTACGGTCGGCGATCGGACGTCCGGGATCGCCGACGGGCGGCCACCGCCGTCCGCCCGTGATCCCGGACGGACCGCCACCCCCGCCCCCATTCCCTGGAGACCCCTCCCGTGCGCTCGATAGGCTGGCCCCATGTACGGCTACGAGCAGAATCCGGGTGCCCAGCAGCAGTACGCGCCGCCGCCGCAGGGGCAGTACGCGCCGCAGGGCGGCATGCCGGGCGCCGGGTACGCCCAGCAGCAGGCGCCGCTCTACCCGGAGCCGTCGCCGCCGTCGCTCGCCGACGCCGTGCGGGCGTTCACGACGGGCACGCTCGCGCCGGAGGACTTCCAGCAGATCTTCGCCACGTCCAAGGTCTACTGCCCGCGCGGCGACAACCCCGGCTTCCTGGCCCTGCACAACACCCAGCAGCCGGTGATCCCGATGTTCACCTCGCTGAAGGAGCTGCGGCGGTACGCGGGCAAGGAGTCGAAGTACTTCGTGATCACCGGGGCCGAGGTGATCGACCTGCTGCCCACCGGCTACGGCTTCGTCCTCGACATGGAGGGCGACCACCGCATGGTCTTCGACGCGAAGGCCGTGGAGCAGATGGTCGACTTCGCGATGCGCCGGATGTACGGCTGACGGAGGCCGGCGGCAGGTCGGGGAGCGCCCGGGGGGAATTCCTTCCGGGCGTTCCGCGTTCCGGGTGGCAGAAAGTTCATCGTTCAACTAAAGTGGTCGTACAAGGTCGCACCTAGGAGGTCCGGTCATGCCCGCTGTGACTGTCGAGAACCCGCTCACCCTGCCGCGCGTCGTCGCCCCCGCCGACGCCGTCTCCCGCCCCGTGCTCGCCGTCACCACGGCCCCGCAGGGGTTCGAGGGCGAGGGCTTCCCGGTCCGCCGGGCCTTCGCGGGGATCAACTACCAGTACCTCGACCCGTTCATCATGATGGACCAGATGGGCGAGGTGGAGTACGCCCCCGGCGAGCCCAAGGGCACGCCCTGGCACCCCCACCGGGGCTTCGAGACCGTCACCTACATCATCGACGGGATCTTCGACCACCAGGACTCCAACGGCGGCGGCGGAACCATCACCAACGGCGACACCCAGTGGATGACCGCAGGTCAGGGGCTCCTTCACATCGAGGCCCCGCCGGAGGCCCTCGTCGTCAGCGGCGGCCTCTTCCACGGCCTCCAGCTGTGGGTGAACCTGCCCGCCGCCGACAAGATGATGGCCCCCCGCTACCAGGACATCCGCGGCGGCCAGGTCCAGCTGCTCACCTCCCCCGACGGCGGCGCGCTGCTCCGCGTCATCGCGGGCGAGCTCGACGGCCACGAGGGCCCCGGCGTCACCCACACCCCGATCACCATGATCCACGCCACCCTGCGCCCCGGCGCCGAGATCAGCCTGCCGTGGCGCGAGGACTTCAACGGCCTCGCGTACGTGCTCGCCGGCCGCGGCACCGTCGGCGCCGAGCGGCGGCCCGTCCACATGGGCCAGACCGCCGTCTTCGGCAACGGCGGCGCGCTCACCGTCCGCGCCGACGAGAAGCAGGACGGCCACACCCCGGACCTGGAGGTCGTCCTCCTCGGCGGGCAGCCGATCCGCGAACCCATGGCCCACTACGGCCCGTTCGTCATGAACACCCAGGCCGAACTGCGCCAGGCGTTCGAGGACTTCCAGGCGGGCCGCCTCGGCACCATCCCGGCGGTCCACGGGATGGGCGAGTAGGACCGACGGACCGTACGGGGCGGGGCCGCGCGCCCCGCCCCGTACGCGTATTCCCCGCGCGCGTGCCGCCCGCCCGGGGCCGGGTGCTGACGGGGTGTCACCCGAACGGCCGTCAGCGCGCGACGACACGCCGACGGGCGTGGTCCGGTGGTCGGGTGCAGACGTCGCCCGCGCTCCTTCCCGAACCCGTCCGACGGGCCGCCGCCTGGTGCGTCGTCCTGCTGCTCGCCGCCGGGGTCGCCGCCGTCGGGATCTGGCTGTGCGTCGTCTTCGAGACGGTCGTCACGCCCGTCCTGCTCGCCATCCTCGGCACCGCCCTCCTCGGCCCCCTCTACCGGCACCTGGTCCGGCTCAAGGTCCGGAAGTCGTTCGCCGCCGCGCTCACCGTCGTCGCCGTCCTCGCGGTCGTCGGCGGAGCCACGTACATCGTCGTCGCCGCGCTCATCGAGACCGGCGACCAGATCATCGCCTCGCTCCGGCAGGCCGCCACCGACATCGCCGAACACCTCGGCCCGGCCGGGACCTCCCTCGACGACCTCGCCAAGAACGCCGAGGGCCTCCTGAAGGAGTTCGGCGGAACAGCCGCGTCCGGCGTGCTCACCGGCCTCAGCGTGGTCGGCGGGATGATCGCCACCGCCGCCCTCGCCCTGGTCCTGATCTTCTTCTTCCTGCGGGACTCCGACCGGGCCGTCGGCACCCTGCGCTCCCTCGTCCCCCGCGTCACCGGCGACCTCGTCGAGGCCATGGCCCGCCGCGCCTTCGAGGCCGTCGAGGGCTTCATGCGCGGGACGACGTTCGTCGCCCTCGTCGACGCCGTCCTCATCGGCGTCGGGCTCGTCGTCCTCGACGTGCCCGGCGCGGTGGGACTCGCCGCGCTCGTCTTCGTGACCGCCTACATCCCGTACCTCGGCGCCTTCCTCTCCGGCGCGATCGCCGTCCTCGTCGCCCTCGCCGACCGGGGCTTCGCCATCGCGCTGTGGGTGCTCGGCGTCGTCCTGGCCGTCCAGATGATCGAGGGCTACCTGCTCCAGCCGCTGGTGCAGAGCCGGACCGTGCAGATGCATCCGGCCGCGGTGATGCTCGCGATCACGGCCGGGGCGTCCGTCGCGGGCATCCTGGGCATGCTGCTGGCCGTCCCGCTGACGGCCGCGGCCACGGGCATCCTCGGCGAACTGCGCCGCCGGTACGGGGCCCCGCCGGAGCCCGCGGCGGAGCCGGAAGCCGGCTGATCAGGCCGGGGTCAGACCGCCCGGCTCGAAGGAGGCCAGGAGCTGCTCCAGGGCCGCCTGGTCGGGGCCCACGAACGGGTCGGAGTCCGGCGCGGACGCGATCGTCTCCAGCATCCGGTGTGTCATCCGCACGGCCGGCGGCAGATGCGTGCACAGCACGATCTCCGGGTTCATCGCCCGCAGCGGCTCGATCGTCGCCCGGTACTTGGCGGGGTCCACCAGATGCACCCACGGGCTGTCGATCGTCGCCCACAGCAGCTGGGCCTGCCGCAGCTCCTCCGGCTTGAGGTCGCTCGCGTGCCCGCTCTCGGCGATCTCGACGCTCGGCATCGGGCCGCCGAAGCAGTCGGAGCTGAAGCACATCCGGGTCCGGTCGTCGTAGAAGCCGACGGTGGCCGGGTTGTCGTAGAGCGGCGGCCGGAAGGCGTGCAGCGTACGGTCGCCGACGTCCAGGGACTGGCCCGGGTTGAGGAAGTACACCCGGTCCATGGGCAGCGGCCGCTCGGTCGTCATGATGCCGAAGCCGATGAACGTCGTCACCACGCGCGCCCGCGGCGCCGCGTCGAGCAGATCGAAGATCCCGCCCGTGTGGTCGCGGTCGGGGTGGGTGAGCCAGATCCAGCGCACGTCGGCCGGGTCCATCACCTGGCCGAGCGCCGCGACGAAGTCCCGGTCCTCCACCGAGAGCCCGGTGTCGACGACGACCGGCTCGGCGGCGGTGAGCACGTACGCGTTCGCGGGCAGGTGCCCGATGCCCGGCGCTTCGAGGCTGTCGGCGAGCACGGTGGTGTCACTGCCGACCTTGTGGATGTCCATGGCGCACTCCGTGGTCCCCCCGGCGGCCGTACCAGTCCAGTCTGCGCCGCGGGCACCCCCGCCGCCCGCCGGGAACCGGGGTGCGGGTGTCCTGCCGATCAGGCCGGGGCGGGGGTGTCCTGGCGATCCGGACTGGCCAGGGGAGCGCTGCCGATCCGGCCGGGCTAGCCGCAGCAGCCGTTGTCCGACGGCGGTTCGTTCAGCTCGAACCAGATCGCCTTGCCCTCGCCCCGCGGATCGACGCCCCACGCGTGCGCCAGCATCTCCATGAGCACCAGCCCGCGGCCGCTCGACGCCATCTCGCCCGGGTGGCGCTTGTGCGGCAGCTCGTCGCTGGTGTCCGAGACCTCGACCCGCAGCCGACGGGACTTCTCGGCGCAGGCGATCTCGGCGACCACCAGGGCGTCGCCGTCGGTGTGGACGAGGACGTTGGTGACCATCTCGGAGACCATCAGGACCGCCGAGTCGAGCTGGTCCTCGTCCGCCCAGTCGTGCAGCAGCTGCCGCAGCTGCTGACGCGCCTCGGCGATCCGCTCCGGCTCGGCCTGCGCGATCGTCATCAGGGTGCGGCGCGGGGCCTCCACCACCGGGCCCGCGGGCCGGCGGGAGAGCAGCAGGACGGCGATGTCGTCCTCGCGGCGGTCGGCGAGCGGGCCCGTCGTGTGGTGCGAGCCGGGGCCGTGGACGGCTTCCACGAGGGTGTCGGCGAGGTGTTCCAGGTCCTCGCCGTCGTGGGACTCCAGCAGCGCCCTGACCCGCTCCCAGCCGGTGTCCAGGTCGTGGCCGCCGGTCTCCAGGAGACCGTCGGTGCAGATCATGAGGGTCTCGCCGGGATCCAGGGTGAGCCGGGTGGTGGGGTAGTCGGTGTCGGGGTCGATGCCGAGGGGCAGCCCGCCGGCCGTGGGCCTCAGCAGAACCGTTCCGTCGTTCATCCGTACCGCCGGGTCCGGATGCCCCGCCCGCGCGATGTCCACCGTCCCCGACTCCAGGTCGACCTCCAGATAGAGACAGGTCGCGAACCGCGGGCCGCCGTTCTCCTGCCCGTCGTCCCCGTCCGTGATCCCGTACAGGAAGCGCGAGGCGCGCGAGAGGACCGCGTCCGGCCGGTGCCCCTCCGAGGCGTAGGCGCGCAGCGCGATCCGCAGCTGCCCCATCAGGCCCGCCGCCCGCACGTCGTGCCCCTGCACGTCGCCGATGACGAGGGCGATGCGCCCCGCGCCGCGCCCGCCCGCGCGGGAGGTGCCGCCGGGCAGCCGGATCATGTCGTACCAGTCGCCGCCGACCTGCAGCCCGCCGCCGGTCGGCACGTACCGGGCGGCCACCCGGATGCCGGGGATGCCCGGCCCGAGGACCGGCATCATCGTCCGCTGCAGACCGAGCGACAGCTCGCGCTCCGACTCGGCCACGCCCGCGCGTGCGAGGGCCTGCGCCAGCATCCGCGCCACCGTCGTCAGCACCGACCGCTCGTCGGGCGTGAACGCGACCGGATGCTTGAACGCCGCCATCCACGCGCCCATCGTGCGCCCGGCGACCACCAGCGGCACGAACGCCCAGGAACGGCGTCCGAAGCGCTGCGCCAGCGGCCACGTCATCGGGAAGCGGCGCAGGTACTCGTCCGGCGTCGGCAGATAGATCGCCCGCCCGGTCCGGGCCACCTCCGCCGCCGGATAGTCCGTGCCGAGCGACATCGACGTGAACGGCCCCTCGTCGCCCTCGCTGTGCCCGTGGTGGCCGATGACCGTCAGCCGGTCGCCCGCCACCCCGAAGACCGCGAGCCCGTCCGGCGAGAAACCGGGCATCGACAGCGAGGCGGCCACCCGCAGCACCTCCGCCGTCGACCGCGCCTCGGCGAGCGCCCGCCCCGCGTCGAGCAGGAACGCCTCGCGGGAGCGGCGCCAGTCGCCGGTGATGGGCGTACGGGCGGCCGTGCCCGGCAGCTGCTCGGCGACCTCCTGGAGGGTGCCGACGAGCTGGTAGTCGTCGCCCTCGATGAGCGGCTTCGACCTGCTCCGTACGGTGCGGATCACCCGTCCGCGCTCGTCCATGATCCGCAGCCGGGCCTCGGCGAGGGTGCCCTCGGCGACGGCGAGGTTGACCACCCCGTCGATCTCGTTCCAGTCGACCGGATGAAAACGGGACCGTACGGCCGCCTCGCCGAGTCGCACCGGCTCGGCGGGCAGCCCGAGCAGCCGGGCGGCCTCGGCGTCGAGCGAGACGATCCCGGACGCGTTGTCCCAGCGCCACAGGCCGGTCGCGATCGCGGCCAGGACGTCCTCGGTGCGCATTGCCCCACTTTATGAATATCGGACAGCAGGTCGCCACCGAGAGTATTCGAAAAGTGATCTTGGCCTGGCCGGTACTCTGGGTGGGTCTGCCCTCGTGTCCTGTGACATCTGTGACGGAGGCCACAGGGCGGCGGCCCTCCACCCGAGATCCCGAAGACTGGATGAACGACGATGCATCGGTACAGGTCCCACACCTGCGGCGAGCTCCGCGCCTCTGACGTCGGCACCGACGTCCGGCTGAGCGGCTGGCTGCACAATCGGCGCGACCTGGGCGGCATCCTCTTCATCGATCTGCGCGACCACTACGGCATCACGCAGCTCGTCGCCCGCCCCGGCACCGCCGCCGCCGAGGTCCTCGACAAGCTGACCAAGGAGACCGTCGTCCGCGTGGACGGCAAGGTCGTCTCCCGCGGCGCGGAGAACGTCAACCCCGAGCTGCCGACCGGCGAGATCGAGATCGAGGCCGCCTCCGTCGAGGTCCTGGGCGCCGCCAAGCAGATCCCCTTCACCATCAACGCCGACGACGGCGTCAACGAGGAGCGGCGCCTGGAGTACCGCTTCCTCGACCTGCGCCGCGAGCGCATGCACCGCAACATCATGCTGCGGTCCGCCGTCATCGCCTCCATCCGCTCCAAGATGGTGGCCCTCGGCTTCAACGAGATGGCGACCCCGATCCTCGCCGCGACCTCCCCCGAGGGCGCCCGCGACTTCGTCGTCCCGTCCCGCCTCAACCCGGGCAAGTTCTACGCGCTCCCGCAGGCGCCCCAGCAGTTCAAGCAGCTGCTGATGATCTCCGGCTTCGACCGGTACTTCCAGATCGCGCCCTGCTTCCGCGACGAGGACGCCCGCGCCGACCGCTCGCCGGGCGAGTTCTACCAGCTCGACGTCGAGATGTCGTTCGTCGAGCAGGAGGACGTCTTCCAGCCGATCGAGAAGCTCATGACCGAGCTCTTCGAGGAGTTCGGCGGCGGCCGCCACGTCACCTCGCCGTTCCCGCGGATCCCGTTCCGCGAGTCGATGCTCAAGTACGGCAACGACAAGCCCGACCTGCGCACCGCCCTCGAACTCGTCGACATCTCGGACGTCTTCGAGAACTCCGAGTTCAAGGCGTTCGCCGGCAAGCACGTCCGCGCGCTCGCCGTCCCGAACACCGGCGACCAGCCGCGCAAGTTCTTCGACCAGCTCGGCGACTTCGCGGTCTCCCTCGGCGCCAAGGGCCTGGCCTGGGTCCGCGTCGGCGAGGGCAACGCCCTCACCGGCCCCATCGCCAAGTTCCTCACCGAGGAGAACGTCAAGGTCCTCGCCGAGCGTCTGGGCCTGGAGCCCGGCCACGCGATCTTCTTCGGCGCGGGCGAGTTCGACGAGGTCTCCAAGATCATGGGCCCGGTCCGGGTCGAGGCCGCCAAGCGCGCCGGCCAGTTCGAGGAGAACGTCTTCCGCTTCGCGTGGATCGTCGACTTCCCGATGTACGAGCGGGACGAGGAGACCGGCAAGATCGACTTCTCGCACAACCCGTTCTCCATGCCGCAGGGCGGCCTCGAGGCCCTGGAGACCCAGGACCCGCTGGACGTCCTCGGCTGGCAGTACGACATCGTCTGCAACGGCATCGAGCTCTCCTCCGGCGCCATCCGGAACCACGAGCCCGAGATCATGTTCAAGGCGTTCGAGATCGCGGGCTACTCGAAGGAGACCGTCGAGCACGAGTTCGCCGGCATGCTCCGCGCCTTCGAGTACGGCGCCCCGCCGCACGGCGGCATCGCCCCCGGCGTCGACCGCATCGTCATGCTCCTCGCCGACGAGCCCAACATCCGCGAGACCATCGCCTTCCCGCTCAACGGCAACGCCCAGGACCTCCTCATGGGCGCCCCCACCGAGCTCGACGAGTCCCGCCTGCGCGAGCTGAACATCCAGCTCCGCAAGCCCGTCGAGAAGAAGGCCGCGGAGGACCGCCCGGTCACGGAGTCGGTCCACCCGGACGCGGCGCGGTAAACAGCCCGGCACCTGACGGAAGGGCCCGGAATCCACACGGATTCCGGGCCCTTCCGACGTGTGTGTGCCGCGAGGGCTACACGTCGTCCTCCGCGAAGATCTCCTCGGCGGAGGAGGCGGTGCCATACGCCCCGCTCGCCCCGGTTTCGCGGGGTCCTTCTTCCCTTGCGCCTCGACGGCCGGTGCATCGCTTCATGGGGTGTGCCGACGAGGGGATTCCTCCGTATGGCAGTCGTTGCAGGCGCCCGGTTCGGGGCCTCGGTAGGCGCGGTCGCAGGTGTCGCAGTTGTGGAGGGGATGGGGGACGGCCGGGCGGGTCGGTGGGCGGAACGGGGGCAGGGGTGGGAGTTCGGCCGTCAGGCGGTGGGCGATGAGGGCGGCGGGGCGGTGGAGGGGCTCCGGGGGGAGGGCGCGGTGGACGGACTCGGGGGTGAGGTCGCGCTCCAGCCAGGCGACGACGCCCGGCGCGAGGTGCTCGGCGTCCGAGGCGGAGATCAGAAGACGCGGGTCGGACCTGCGGAGGCCGGAGAGGATCCCGACGGCCGTCTGGAGAAGGTCGGGCGTGGGGTAGGCGGGCCGTGGTACGGGCGGGAGGGCGGCGCGGCGGCGAGGCTCCGGCTTCTCACGCCGCCGTGGCGGGGGCTCCTGGCTCTCACGCCGCCGTGGCGGGGGCTCCGGCTCGGGCCTCGGTCGGGGGGCGTCTCCGCCGCCGGTGCGGCCGGAGGGGCGGCTCGTTCGTCCTGGGCCTCCGCCCGTACGACCGGGCCGGTTGCAGGAGACCGTGCGGGTGACGACCCGCCCGGCCGCCGTGCGTTCCTTGCTGCGGCGCAGGTAGCCGTGGGCCTCCAGCTCGCGCAGGGCGGCGGCGATGCGGGTCGTGCCCTCCGGGAAGCGGCGGGCCAGTGACCTGATGTCGACGAGGGACCCGGCCGGCAGCGACTGGATGTGGGTCGCCAGGCCGATCGCCGTCAGCGAGAGCGCCGCGTGCTGTGCGAGGTGGTTGCCGATCACCGTGAAGTGAGTGGAGTGGCGGGTGTTGTCGTGCACCACTCCGCCGGAAGTCCCCCGGGAAGGGTGGTTGTTGGTGTTGTCGCGGGACGGGATGGGCGCCTGGGCGCTAGGGTTCTGGCTATCCATCGGGAAGGGTCTTCTTCCTTGGTGGTCAGGCCCTCGCACTGGGATGGCCGTCCCGGCGAGGGCCGACGCATGTCTGCGTTCGGCTCTGTTGCGCAGAGCGTAGATCAAACAACCCACCCCGAAGCCAGCCGAGTTGGCGTTTTTCACTCTCGTGAGTGAGGGCTCGCTTCCGGGCGGGAAAGGGTGGGGCTTGGTCGGGTTTCTTTCCCTCTGGGGTTACTTGGGGAGACCGACCGCCGCACCGGTGACCAGGGGTGCGGACCCCGGTGGACCGGCGACGTCGAACTCCGTGCGGCCCGGTCGTGCGCACAGCAAGTCACAGGGTTTGCCCATGTCCCTGACAGGCGGGCTGCCTAGCGTGCGGGGCATGAGCGAGAAGAGCGAACTTCAGGGACCCGCGCACAAGAAGGACATGACGCGGCGGCGGTTGATGGTCCTCGGGGGCGGGGCGGTGGTGGCCGCCGGACTCGGGACCGCCGTGGTGGCGACGGCCTCCGCCGGAACGGCCGGGGGCCGGGGCGGAAGCGAGGGCAAGGGCAAGGGGGCGACCGGGGAGGTCTGTTACCGGCTGACCTCGGAGACGACCGAAGGCCCGTACTACATCGACGCGGACAAGATCCGGAGGGACATCACGGAGGACCGGGAGGGCATCCCGATGACCGTCCGCCTGAAGGTGGTCGACTCCGACACCTGCAAGCCGCTGAAGGGTGCCGCCGTCGACATCTGGCACTGCGACGCCCTGGGCATCTACTCGGGGTACGAGAGCCTCAGCACGGGCGGCGGCGGAGCCCCCGGCGGCGGCACCCCGCCGACCGGCACGCCTCCCACCGACGCGCCCACCGGCACTCCGCCGACCGGAACGCCTCCGACCGGCGGCCCCGGTGGCGGCGGTGGCGGCGGGCACGAGGAGCCCACCGACGACAAGCGGTACCTGCGCGGCACCCAACTCACCGACAAGCACGGGTACGTGGAGTTCCGGACGGTGTTCCCCGGGTGGTACCGGGGGCGGTGCGTGCACGTCCACACCAAGGTGCACGTGGGCGGGAAGATGACGGAGTCCGGGTACGAGGGCGGGCGCACCTGCCACACCGGGCAGCTGTTCTTCGCGGAGAGCGCGGTCCTGGACTCGGCGAAGGTCGCGCCGTACTCCACCAGCACCACGGAGCGCACGACTCTCGACGACGACACCATCTACCCCGGAAACGGCGCCGAGGGCGGCCTCCTCACCCTCACGTACCGGAAGGGCAGGATCGCCAAGGGGGTCCTCGCCACGCTGACCATGGGCGTGGACCCCGACGAGACCCACACGGGTGCCGACGCGGGAGCGCAGCCGGGCGCCTCGGCCGCACCCTCGGCCTGACCTGGGTGTTTCCCCGGGCCGGCCCGGGGAGCAGCTGGGGAACCCGTAGGGATGACGGCCGAGTCCCGCTGGTTTCCGCGCGGGCGGTCACACTTCCGGGCCCCGCTCCGTCAGTGGGGTGTCCGGCTCGATCGAGGCGGACACGGAGAAGGCCGAAGGAGCCGCAGAGATGCTCGCCGAGATGTCCACCACCGCCGTAGTCGTCACCGCCGTCGCCGCGTTCATGGCCGGGTTCTCGGGGGCGTCGATCTTCTTCAAGGCGAAGTTCGTCGTCGAGCCGCTGGCGGAGTACGGGGTGCCGCGGAGCTGGTGGAACCTGCTCGGCGCCGCCAAGGCCGCCGGAGCGGTCGGGCTCGTCGCCGGGTTCTGGGTCCCGGTGATCGGCACCCTCGCCGCGATCGGCCTGATCCTGTACTTCGCCGGCGCCGTGATCACCGTGCTCCGGGCCCGCGCCTACGGCCACGCACCCTTCCCGCTGGTCTACATGGCCCCCGCCGTCGCCGCCCTGGCCCTGACCTGGTGACGGCCGGCGCGAACGGCGGAGGCCGCCGCCCCCCTGCGGAAGGGGGACGGCGGCCTCCGCCGTGTACGGACGACCGGGGTCAGTCCTTCTTCGGCTCCTCGAGGCGCGGGAAGAGCACCGCGCCCTTCGTCACCGTGGCGCCGGCGGCGAGCTTGCCCCACGCGCCCGCGTCCTGGACCGGCTGCGCGGCCAGGGCGCCCAGGGACGCCTCGGCGCCGAGGGAGTCCCAGAGGGCCTGCGAGGTCTCGGGCATGATCGGGTTGAGCAGGACGGCGACGGCGCGGAGCGACTCGGCGGCCGTGTAGAGGATGGTCGCCAGGCGGGCCTGGCCCTCCTCCGACTCGTCCTTCGCGACCTTCCAGGGCTCCTGCTCCGTGATGTAGCCGTTGACCTGCTTCACGAAGTCGAAGATCGCCAGGATGCCGGCCTGGAAGTCCAGCTCCTCGCCGATCTTGGCGTCGGCGGTCGCGACGGCCTTGGCCAGGCCCTCGTGGATCGCCTTCTCCGCGTCGCCGTCGGCGGTCGACGCCGGCAGCGCGCCGCCGAAGTACTTGCCGACCATGGCCGCCACGCGCGAGGCGAGGTTGCCGTAGTCGTTGGCCAGCTCGGAGGTGTAGCGGGCGGTGAAGTCCTCCCACGAGAACGAGCCGTCCTGGCCGAACGCGATCGCCCGCAGGAAGTACCAGCGGTACGCGTCCACGCCGAAGTGCGAGGTCAGGTCCTGCGGCTTGATGCCGGTCAGGTTCGACTTCGACATCTTCTCGCCGCCGACCATCAGCCAGCCGTTCGCGGCCACGCGGCCCGGGACCGGCAGGCCCTGCGCCATCAGCATCGCCGGCCAGATGATCGCGTGGAAGCGGAGGATGTCCTTGCCGATGAGGTGGACGTTCGCCGGGAAGGTCTCGTCGAACTTCGCCTGGTCGGCGCCGTAGCCGACGGCCGTCGCGTAATTCAGGAGGGCGTCGATCCACACGTAGATGACGTGCTTGTCGTCCCACGGCACCGGGACGCCCCAGTCGAACGTCGAGCGCGAGATGGAGAGGTCGTCGAGGCCCTGCTTGACGAAGTTCAGCACCTCGTTGCGGGCCGACTCCGGCTGGATGAAGCCCGGGTTCGCCTCGTAGAACTCCAGGAGCTTCGGGCCGTACTCGCTCAGCTTGAAGAAGTAGTTCTCCTCCTTGAGGATCTCCACCGGCTTCTTGTGGACGGCGCACAGCTTCGTGCCGTCCTCGGCCTCGATGAGATCGGCGGGGAGCTTGTACTCCTCACAGCCCACGCAGTACGGGCCTTCGTAGCCGCCCTTGTAGATCTCGTCCTTGTCGTACAGGTCCTGCACGAACTCCTGCACGCGGTCCGTGTGACGCTTCTGCGTGGTGCGGATGAAGTCGTCGTTCGCGATGTTCAGGTGCTCCCAGAGGGGCTTCCACGCCTCCTCGACGAGCTTGTCGCACCATGCCTGGGGCGTGACGTCGTTCGCCTCGGCCGTGCGCATGATCTTCTGACCGTGCTCGTCCGTGCCGGTGAGGAACCACACCTTCTCGCCGCGCTGACGGTGCCAGCGCGTGAGCACGTCGCCTGCGACGGTCGTGTAGGCGTGGCCCAGGTGAGGAGCGTCGTTGACGTAGTAGATGGGGGTCGTGACGTAGAACGCCTTCGTCCCCTGCTTCTCGGTTCCAGTGGCCGCCATGGCCGAAATCCTAACGGGCCGCCGAAGCTCCCTTCACATCGATAAACCCCGGGGACCGGTGGCGGGCCGGGGGCGGGGAGGATGGAGCCCATGCGCGTACTGGTAGCCGAGGACGAGCGGGACCTCGCCGCGCTCGTCGCCACCGGCCTGCGGCGGGCCGGCTTCGCCGTCGACACCGCCCACGACGGCGCCGACGCCCTGGAGCGGCTCGGCCTCCACTCCTACGACGTCCTCGTCCTCGACCGCGACCTGCCCCGCGTCCACGGCGACGACGTGGCCCGGCGGCTCGTCGCCGCCGGCTCCCCCACCCGCATCCTCATGCTCACCGCCGCCACCGCCGTGGAGGACCGCGTCGGGGGCCTCGACCTCGGCGCCGACGACTACCTCGGCAAACCCTTCGAGTTCCCCGAGCTCGTCTCCCGCGTCCGGGCCCTCCGCCGCCGCACCGCCCGCCCCGCGCTCCCGCCCCTCCTCGCCCGGGACGGCCTGCTCATGGACACCGTCCGGCGGACCGCCACCCGCGACGGGCGGGACCTCGACCTCACCCCCAAGGAGTTCTCCGTCCTCCAGATCCTCCTGGAGGCCGACGGCGCCGCCGTCTCCGCCGAGGAACTCCTCGAACGCGCCTGGGACGCCCACGCCGACCCCTTCACCGGCGCCGTCCGCGTCTGCATGAGCAAGCTCCGCGCGAAAGTCGGCGAACCCGGACTCATCCGGACCCTGCAGGGCGTCGGGTACGTGCTGTGAACGACGCCCTGCTCGGCGCCGGGTCCACCATCCGCACCCGCATCGCGCTCGTCTACGGAGGCGTCTTCCTGGTCCTCGGAGCGGTCCTGCTGATCGTGGTGAACCTGCTGGTCAGAGCCGGTACGCACGGGGAGGCGGACGCCATCGTGGCCCGCGCGGACCAGGCCGTCGCGGTGGAGGCGTACCGGCTCGGCGACGACATCAGCCGGGCCGCCGGCGAACAGATGCTCATGTGGTCGGGCCTGGCCCTGCTCGTCGTCGCCTGCGGCGCCGTCGTCGTCGGATGGTGGACCGCCGGGCGGGTCCTGCGGCCCGTCCACGAGATGACCGCCCGGGCGCGGCGGCTCTCCGAACGGAACCCGCACGTCGGGGTCCCCCCGGGCGGCGCCTGGGGGAGGCTGGCGGTCCGCGGGCCCGACGACGAACTCAAGGAACTCGGCGACACCCTCGACGCGCTCCTCGGCCGCCTCGAAACCGCCTTCGACAGCCAGCGCCGGTTCATCGCCAACGCCTCCCACGAACTGCGCACCCCGCTCGCCACCCAGCGCGCGGCCATCCAGATCGGCCTCGACGACACCTGCGACGTGCGGCAGCTCCTCCTCGACACCAACCGGCGCAGCGAACGCCTCATCGACGGGCTGCTGCTCCTCGCCCGCGGCGAGCGCGGACTCGCGGAGAAGGAGGACGTGCCGCTCGGCGACGTCGTCACGGAGGAGTACCCGGACGCGACCGTGGTCGCCGGCGGCGGAGTCGTACGGGGAAGCCGGGTGCTGCTCGGGCAGCTCGTCCGCAACCTCGTCGAGAACGCCTTCACCCACAACGTGCCGGGCGGTCTCGTCGAGGTACGGGTCGCGGACGGCGTCCTCACCGTGCTCAACACCGGGCCCGTCGTCCGCGCGGCGGACGTCGACGGGCTCTTCGAACCCTTCAGGCGAGGAGAGGGCCGGGACCGGATGGGCCCCGGCGCCGGCCTCGGGCTCTCCATCGTCCGCTCGATCGCCGTCGCCCACGGCGGCGCGGCCACGGCCGTCGCGCGGGACGCGGGCGACGGCGGCGGTCTGGTGGTGACGGTGACCCTGCCGGTCACCGTCACCGCTCCCGCCGGCCGGGTCCCGTCCGGAAGAGCCGGGCGGGACGTGCCGGACAGGACCTAGAACTCCAGGCCGGCCAGCAGCCCGCGGTAGAAGGCGGCGTGCGGCGTCTCGACCGGGGCCGTGCCCGCGAAGTGCACGGCGGTACCGGGCGGGCCGTCGAGCTTCCGCAGGAAGTCGAACGCCTTGTTGTCCTCCTCGCCCCACACCACGAACCGCCACCGGAGCGGCCGGTCCGCCGCCTCGGCCAGCGCCTGCGCCGCCGCCGTCTTCGACTCCGGCGCGCCGTCCGTCTGGAACACCACCACGGCGGGACGGGCCGGGTCGTTCTTCTCGTGGTGGGCCAGGACCTCCTCCACCGCGCGGTGGTAGTTCGTCCGGCCCAGCCGGCCGAGGGTGCCGTTGATCTCCTCGACCCGGGTGGGCGTCAGCTCGGCCGGGGTCAGCTCGGCCGTCCCGTCGATGTCCGTCGAGAAGAACACGGTCGTCACGGCCGCGTCCTCGTCCAGGTGCGCCGCCAGCGCCACCGTCTGCTCGGCCAGCCTCTGCACCGAGCCGTCCTTGAAGTACCCGCGCATCGACCCGGACCGGTCCACCACCAGGTACACCGCCGCCCGCGCCCCCGTCAGGCCCTCCTTCTTGAGCGCCGCGCCCGCCGCCTTGTACGCGTCCACGAGGTGCGGCGCCGCCGCCTTCACCTTCGCCGCCGCGACCGCGGGCTGCCCCTGCACGACGTCGGCCTCCGGCTCCGCCGTGGCGTCCGCGTCGGTGACCTCGGTGACCTCGGCTTCGGGCTCCGGCTCGCTCGCGGTGGCGACCGCGACCGGCTCGGCGGCCTCGGGCTCCGCCGTGTCGGCGTCCACGGTGTCGGTGGCCGCCTCCGGCTCCGTGACCTCGGCAGGCGCCGCCTCCGGCTCGTCGGCGGCAGCCGTCGGCTCCGCCTCCGCCGGGGCGTCCGCGTCGGCGGCCTCTGCGGCCTCGACGACCTCGGCCTCCGGCTCGCTCGCGGTGGCGGCCGGGACCGGCTCGGCGGCCTCGGGCTCCGCCGTGTCGGCGTCCACCGTGTCGGTGGCGGCCTCGGGCTCCGTGACCTCGGCGGTGGCAACCGTCTCCGGCTCCGCCTCCGCCGCCTCGTCGGCGGCAGCCGTGTCGGCGACCTCGGCGGCCTCGGCCTCCGGCTCGCTCGCGGTGGCAGTCACGACCGGCTCGGCCGTTTCGGCGTCCGCGGACTCCTCGGCGACGGCCGTGTCGGCGTCCACCGACTCCTCGGCGACGGTGGTGTCGGCGTCCACCGTGGCCTCGGCGACAGCCGTCTCGGGCTCGTCGGCGGCAGCCGGTGCTTCCGGCTCCGCGGCAGCGGGCGTCTCCGCCTCCGCGGCGGCCGGCGTCTCCGCGGCGGTGGTGGCCTCCGCCTCCGCGGCGGCCGGGGTCCCCGTTTCCGGTGCGTCCGTGGCCGTGCGGGCCTTGGGGACCTGGGGGTTGTCGAAGGCTTCGGCCACGAGCTCGTCGGCTTTGCGGCGGGCGGCGTCTTCGGGGGTGTCGGGGGACGTGGAGGAGCTCTCACGCGTCTGGGACGGGACGGAGGTTGCCGGGGATTCCTCGCGGTCCCGGCCGAACACCTTGCGCAGCATGCTCCGAATACCCATGGGCGAACCCTTTCGCATGAGTGGGGTGCGGTGTGAATGTCCGTACTGGGCGTTTCGGGGCGTTCATCCCTGGCCAGGGCGGACACGTAAGGTTAGCGGCCACCCCCCTCCCCTCCGATGCCCCGGTCGCCCCCGGTTGCCGCGCATTCATTCGGCGTTCATTCGGCGGCCGTCCCGGTGCCGAGGTGCACACATAGCGTCGCGGCCGAAGGATTCCCGACAGCATGTCGGCGCAGTGTGCGCCGGAGGAGGACGAAGTGCGCAAACTGCTGCCGCTGCTGAGCACGAACCCCCACGGAGGCGGTCGTTCCGCCCTCACCTGCCGGTACCGGTGTGGTGACGCCTGCTTCCACGAGGTGCCGAACACCAGCGACAACGAGTACGTCGGCGACGTCATAGCCGGGGTGCTGTCGCGCCGTTCGGCCCTGCGCGCCGCCGCGGTCGTGACGGTGGCGTCCGCCGCCGGCGGTGCGGTGGTCCTGGGGAACGCGCCCGCCGCGGAGGCGAAGCCGCAGTGGCCGGGGAAGCCGGAGGCCGCCGACGGCGCCCGCGGGCTGCGCTTCGCGCCCGTCGCGCCGAACACCGCCGACCAGGTGACCGTCCCGGAGGGCTACGCACAGAACGTGGTCATCCGCTGGGGCGAGCCGATCCTGCGCGGCGCGCCGGCGTTCGACTCGGAGCAGCAGACCGCGAAGGCGCAGGCGGGCCAGTTCGGTTACAACAACGACTTCCTGTCGCTGCTGCCGCTGCGCGGCGAGCACGGCCGTCAGGTGCTCGTGGCGAACCACGAGTACACCGACGAGGTGCTGATGTTCCGCGGCTACGACGCCGCGAACCCGACCCGCGAGCAGGTGGAGATCGCCTGGGCCGCGCACGGTCTGTCGGTCGTCGTCGTCCAGGAGGAGCACCGCACCGGGAAGCTCACCCCGGTCACCCGCCACCACCTGAACCGCCGGCTGCACACGACGAGCGAGTTCCGGGTGACCGGTCCCGCCGCCGGCAGCGACCTGCTGAAGACCTCCGCCGACCCGACGGGCCGCAAGGTCCTCGGCACGCTGAACAACTGCGCCGGCGGCACCACTCCGTGGGGCACGACGCTGCACGGCGAGGAGAACTTCAACCAGTACTTCGCCAACGGCAGCTCCGCCACCGACAAGCGGTACGGCGTCGGCACCGGGGCCACCGAGCGCAAGTGGGAGCGGTTCGACAAGCGCTTCGACCTCAAGCAGGAGCCGAACGAGGTGCACCGCTTCGGCTGGGTCGTCGAGCTCGACCCGTACGACCCCGACTCGACGCCCCGCAAGCGCACCGCGCTCGGCCGCTTCAAGCACGAGGCCGCGCAGCCCCGGCTCACCGAGGACGGCCGTCCGGTCGTCTACATGGGCGACGACGAGCGGTTCGACTACTTCTACAAGTTCGTGTCGAGCAAGCGGATGAAGAAGGGCGGCTCGCGGGCGGCCCGTGAGCACAACCTGACGCTGCTCGACGAGGGCACGCTGTACGTCGCCAGGCTGACGGGCGATTCGCCGGCCGCCGAGATCGACGGCACCGGGAAGCTCCCGAACGACGGCGAGTTCGACGGTTCCGGCGTGTGGATCCCGCTGGCCACCGGCGACGTGTCGCACGTGCCCGGGATGACGGCCGAGGAGGTGTACGTCTTCACCCGCCTCGCCGGTGACAAGGTCGGCGCCACGAAGATGGACCGTCCCGAGGACGTCGAGCCGTCCCCGCGCAGCGGTCGCGTGTACGTCGCGCTGACGAACAACGCGGACCGCGGCAAGGCCGGCAAGGCGGGCGTGGACGAGGCGAACCCGCGGAACCTCAACAAGCACGGGCAGATCCTGGAACTCGCCGAGCACTGGGACGACCCGTCGAGCGACGGCTTCGCCTGGCGGCTGTTCCTCGTCGCGGGCGACCCGAACGACCCGGCGACCTACTTCGCCGGCTTCCCGAAGGAGAAGGTGTCCCCGATCTCCTGCCCGGACAACGTGGCGTTCGACCCGCACGGCAACCTGTGGATCTCCACCGACGGCAACCAGCTCGGCTCGCACGACGGCCTGTTCGGCGTCGCGACGCGCGGCGAGCGGCGCGGTGAGCTGAAGCAGTTCCTGACGGTGCCGAGGGGCGCCGAGACCTGCGGTCCGATCGTCCAGGACCGCCGGGTCCTGGTCGCCGTCCAGCACCCGGGCGAGATCGACGGCGCCTCCGTCGAGAAGCCGGCGTCGGTGTGGCCCGACGGGCCGGGCAGGATCGTCCGCCCGTCGGTCGTCTCGGTCTGGCGTGTGGACGGCCGCGACATCGGCGTCTGATGCCGGAGGGGCCGGGGGCGGAGAGCCTCACTCCACCCCCAGGCCCTCCCTGAAGCGGACGAACTGTTCCTCCGGGTCGCCCGTGTACGCCCACGGCACCCAGGCGGCGCGGGTGCCGAGCATCCCGAGCACCTCGCGGGCGATCTCCACCTGGCCCGCGTAGCAGGCCGCGTGGGCGAGGAAGTTGAGGTCGGCGACCTCTTCCGGGGCCACCGGCTGCCGCGGGTCGCGTCCGCCGATCCAGCGGGCGTGGGTGCGGCGCAGCTCGGTCACCGCGAGCTCGTGCTTCCAGTGCTGGTCGAAGCCGCGCACCGGGCCCCGGCCGAGGGCCCCGTCGGCGATGTACCGGTACTCCTCGACGCGGGCCACCTGTACGAGGACCGGCAGCGGGGAGCCGGGCGGGGCGACGCCCGCCGCGTCGCGGGCGAAGTCGTACATGCTGCCGTGGGTACCGTGCCACCGCGCCGACCAGTACCGCAGCACCTGGATGTGGCCCTCGGTGTTGTACGGGTCGCGGCGCCGCAGCTCGTCGAACCAGTGGCGCAGTTCGCGGCGCGGGACGCCGCCTTCGTAGAGCCGCGCGACCGACAGCAGCGACACCCAGGGCATGGGGTCGGCGGGGGCCGCCTCGGCGGCGCTCCGGCAGGCGTCGACGGCGGCGTCGATGCGGCCCCGTTCGAGGGCGGCGCCCCGGCCGGCCGCGATGGCCGCGTCGAAGACGCGCACCACCTCGGTGGCGGCCCGCAGCACGGCGGCGTCGGGGTTGCCCGGTTCGGCGGCCCGCCAGGTCTCGACGGTGGAGCTGCCGGCGGCGGCGTGCGAGAGGAGCCGCAGCCGGTGGGTGCGGCGTGCCCAGTCCGTCCCGGTGGCGGCGAGCAGGTTCCGTACGCCCTGCCAGCGGCCGATGACGATGTCGTGCCGCGCTTCGGTCAGTGCGCGGTCCCCGAAGTCCGGGTCGAAGTCGGGCGCGAAGCGCTCCGGTCGCGCCGGTCGCGGGGAGCGGCGGCGTACGGCCATCGGGGGCCTCCTTCGGGTGCGGCTGCCGTCAGAAGTCGTGGTGTCGCGGGGCGGGTCAGAAGTCGGTGGCGTAGCTCTTGTCGTGGTCGCCGGTGCGGGCGTGCGGGGTCGCCGGGCCGGAGTCGCGGGTGGCGGCGAGGGCGCGGACGGCGTCGAGCCGGGCGGGGCGGTAGTAGTCGCTGCCCTTGCGCCAGTACACGACGAGCGGGACGACGCCGAGGAGCAGTCCGCCGAGGCCGATGGTGAGGGCGGTCGTGGAGAGTGCGCCGAGCGATTCGGCGAAGGCCCACAGCATGAACCCGGAGCCGAGCAGCGGCCACAGCCCGCCGAGGACCAGGTTCCGTACGGAGCGCAGCAGGAGGGACTTGTAGGCGACGACGGCGGCGATGCCCGCGAGGCCGTAGTAGAAGGCGATCTGGAGGCCGATCGCCGCGACGGCGTCGCTGAGGATGCGCTGGACGGAGCCGGCGGCCGCGGCGGCGGCGAACATCAGGAGGGCGGCGCCGCCGACGGTGACGATCGCGACCCACGGGGTGTTCCAGCGGCGGTGGACGGCGCCGAGCGCGGCCGGGAGGGTCCGGTCGCGGCCCATCGCGAACAGCGAGCGGGTGACCTGGAGGAGGGTGGTCTCCAGGGTGGCGACGGTGGACAGGATGACGGCGACGACGAGGAGTTTCCCGCCGACGCCGGGCCAGATCTCCTGGCCGAGGACGGCGAGGACGTTGGGTCCGGCGGTACGGATCTCCTCGGCGCTCAGCAGCACGTTGACGGCGACGGTGAACGCTTCGAAGAGGACGAAGACGAACCCGACGCCGACGAGGGCGGCGAGTCCGGCGGTGCGGCGGCTGTCGCGGGTCTCCTCGCTGAGGTTGCTGGTGACGTCCCAGCCCCAGTAGTAGAAGGCGGCGATCAGCGCGCCGGCGGCGAAGCCCTCGGGGCCTTCGAAGCGGGCGAGGCCGAACCAGGACCAGTCGAAGGCGGTGGCCTGTCCCCGGTGGGCGACGGCGGCGAGGACGAAGCCGAGCAGGATCAGCATCTCGACGCCGGACATGATCAGTTGCGCCCGTACGGTGAGCCGGGCGCCGCCGAGGACGACGAGCAGCATCATCAGGAACCAGCCGGCGCCGACGGCGGCCGCGAGCGGGGTGTTCGCGGCGAGGTCGGGGTCGATCAGGGAGAGCGTGAGGGAGCCGGCGGGCAGCGAGCCGGCGACCATGAACACGGTGGCGGCGAAGACCAGGGCCCAGCCGGAGAGGAAGCCGAGGAACGGGTGGAGGGTGCGGCCCACCCAGGAGTATCCGGCGCCGGCGTTGACGTCGATCCGGCCGAGGCGGGCGTAGGCGAGGACGATGCCGAGCATCGGTATCGCGCAGTAGAGCAGGGCTGCCGGGCCGGCGTAGCCGACCGCGCCGAAGAGGACGGCGGTGGTCGCGGCGAGCGAGTACGCGGGGGCGCTGCCGGCGACGGCCATGACGATGGTGTCGAAGGTGCCGAGGACGTTGGGCTGGAGCCCTCTGTTCGTGGTGGTGCGCATGGCGGGTCCTCGGGGCGCGGGGGGTGAGGCAGGGCGTGGGGCGGTGCGGGGTGGGGGCAGAGCGAAGTGGCGCGTGCGCCGGGCCGGTTGCCGGCGGTGGTGGCGGATCACGGTGAATCGAGCGCATCGTAGTCGCCCGGGTGGCTTCCGGTAACGGCGGTGGGGAAGGTTCCGTTCCGTGACCGCCGGTAAGTTCTCCCGTGCGCCCCTTGGGGGAGGTTTACCGCAGGTCGGGACTGGCGATGGCGCGGGCGGCGCGGACCTCCTGACGGAGTGGTTCGAGGACTCCGCTCTCGTCCCCCGGGAGCTCCGAGCGGACCTCCACGAGCGTGGCGGAGGCCCGGAGTCCGTCGGCGAGCTCGCGCAACTCCCGCTCGACGGCGAGGACCTCGGCGGGGTCGGGGGCCGGGGCGCCGTGGTTCACCCGGATCCGGGCCGCGGTCGTCGCGTCCACGATCCGCTCGACCGCCACGACCAGCGGCCACCAGGCGGCGGCCAGGGTGCCGGTGGGCGGCGGTTCGGTCAGCGCGCGCTGGAACTCGGAGCGGACGGTCGACAGGTCCCGGTAGAGCTTGCGCCGGGCCCGGTGCCGTCCGGCCTGGTCGCCGGCGCCCCCGAAGGCCCGCTCCACGTAGGCGGCGGTGTCGGCGACCGCGTCGGCGAGCCGGTCGCCGATCCGGGTGTGCCAGGACTCGGGCCACAGGAGGTAGCCGGCGATCAGGGCGATCGCGCAGCCGATCAGCGAGTCGTAGAGCCGCGGCATGACCAGGTCGAAGCCCTGGTGGTTGAGGGTGTCGGAGAGCAGCAGGATGACCGGGGTGATGGCCGCGGTCTGGAAGGCGTACCCCTTCGCCGAGAAGGCCGGGATCAGGGCCGCGAGGACGACCATCACGGGCACGTCCCACCATCCCCGGGGGACCTCGGACAGGACGAACGCGGCGAGGACGAGACCGGCGGCGGTGCCGGCCGCGCGGAGCACGGCGCGGGAGAAGACGGAGCCGAAGTCGGGCTTCATGACGAACGTGACGGTGAGCGCGACCCAGTACGAGCGGGGCACGGCGATCAGCGAGACGAGGGCCTGGGCGAGGCCGATGCAGAGCGCGAGCCGCAGGCCGTACCGCCAGGACGCCTCGGAGAACAGCACGGCGCGGGCGGCCCGGCGGGCCCGGACGCGCAGCGCGGCGGGTCGTCCGAGCCGGTCGTCGACGTTGTACGGGTCGGGGTCGGTCTTGTGGACGACGGCGGCCGCGTGGCGCAGGGCGTGGTCCACGGCCTTCTCGGCGGGCCGCTCGGGCGCGGGCAGGTCCAGGGCGGGGGTCCCGGTGCGGCCCTCCTCGACGGCGTCCGCCAGTTCCCGGACGGCCGCCGGGATCGCCGCGGGCAGCGGGCCGATCAGCCGGGCGCGCAGGTGGGCGGCGGGCGCGGCCTCCAGGAGCGGGATGAGGACGTTGAGCTGGGAGAGCAGCCGGACCAGGTTCGGGGCGCGGCCGTGCTGCCGGGTCCGGCGGGCCAGGACCAGGTCGTAGGACTGGTTGAGGGAGGCGGTGACGGCCTGGCGCTGTTCGTCGTACGCGGGCGTGCCCGTGGCCTCGTACAGCTCGGCGAGGGAGCGGTAGGTCGCGGCGACGGCGGCGCGTTCGGGGGCGGCGCGGCGCAGGGGCCAGCCGAGGAGGGTGAGGGCGAGGACGAGGAGCCCGCCGACACCGAGCAGCAGCGGCGCCTTCCACCAGGGGCCCGGCATCGGCAGGCCCGCGCCGACCACGCAGTTGAGCAGGAGCAGCAGCCCGGACACGGAGGCGACGGCGCCGATCGACGAGATCATCCCGGACAGGAGCGCGACGAGGGTGAGCGCGGCGACGGCGAGCCAGCCGTGGCCGAAGACGAGGGTGCCGAGGGTGACGCCCAGCGCGCCGAACAGCTGGGGCACGGCGATGTTGAAGATCCGCATCCGGTAGGCGTCGGCGGTGTCCCCGATGACTCCGGACAGGGCGCCCATGGAGACCAGCGCGCCGTACGCCGGCTGCCCCACGGCGAGTCCCACGGCGAGCGGCGCGGACAGGGCGACGGAGGCGCGGACGACGGCGGCCCACGGGATGGGGGTCGGGGCGGGCTTCAGCCCGGCGGTGAGCCAGGCGGGCGGAGTGAGCCGTACGGGCCGAGCGGGGCGTGCCATACGCCCCAACGTACTGGGCCCCGGCGGCCCGCCTCCGCGCACCCTCGCCCGGCCGGACGTCAGTTGCGGTAGGACTCGACCTCGGAGGCGGGCCGGAGGGCGGCGGTGTCCGGGTCCTCGCCGAACTCGGCCTTGGCGCGGCGCTGCCGCAGCAGGTCCCAGCACTGGTCGAGGCGCACCTCGAGGTCGGCGAGGCGGGCGCGTTCCTCGGGGAGGAGGCCGCCGGTGCGCTGCCTCAGGGTGCGCTCTTCCTCGACGAGGGCGCCGATGTCGTCCAGGATGTCCTCGTTGTCCATGCCTTCCAGCGTGGCGGATCAGCGCGCGGCGCGCAGGTCGAGATCGGCGAGGACGGCGCGGTGGTCGGAGCCGGCGACGTCGAGGAAGCGGACGTCGCGGACGCCGAAGTCGTCGCTGACCAGGACGTGGTCGATCTGGGCGAACGGCGGGAGGGTGCCTTCGGCGGGCCAGGTGGGGGTGCGGCTCGCGCCCGCCGCCCGGGCCGCGTCGTCGAGGCGGCCCGCGTCGAGGAGGTGCCGGAAGGCGGCGTGGTCCTGGGAGGCGTTGAAGTCGCCGGCGATCAGCGTGGGGCCCGCGGGCCGTGCGGCGACGTCGGCGATCAGGCCGAGTTCCCGCTTCCACAGGGGCACCTGCGTCGGCAGCGGCGGCATGGGGTGGGCGAGCTGGAGGCGTACGGACACGCCGGCGATGTCGGCGGTGGCGCCGGGCATGCCCATGGTGGACGGGATCATCCGCCAGTCGCGCAGCGGAGAGGAGCTGAGCACCACGGAGCCGACGGCGCCGTCGGCCTCCACGGCGGCGTAGTAGGGGAGTTCGGCGGCGAAGGCCGTGGTCAGCGTCCGCTGGCAGGCGCGGTCGCACTCCGAGACGAAGACGAGCTGGGGGTGTTCGCGGCGGATGATCCCGGTCAGCGCCCCGGTGCCCTCGCTGAACTCGACGTTGGAGGCGAGGACCCTGACCCGCGCGAGCGGCGGGCCGGAGGAGGCGACGGTCCGCGGCGGCTGGGGCAGGGAGCTCCAGGCGAGGGCGCCGAGGACGACGACGGCGACGAGGGCGAGCGCGCGGCGGCGGGCGGCGGCGGCGAGGAGCAGGGCGAGCCCGGCGGGGACGGCGAGCCAGGGCAGGAGCGCGAGCAGCTGGGTGACGGGGGTGGTCGCGTCCGTGTCGAGCAGCCGGCAGCCGGTGACGACGGCGGGCCCGGCCAGGAGCAGCCCCGCGGCCCAGGCGGCGAAGCGGTGCCTGGGCCGGAGGGGCGGCGGCCCGGGGGCCGCCGGCGGGGTGCTCGTCACGGGTGCGTGCGGGCGTACGGGCCCGGGCTCCGGTTCCGGTGCGGGCTCGGGCGCGGGTACGGCGGCAAGGACTCGGTCCATGCCGTTCAGTGTCGCAGGGCCTGTGAGATCTCCGCTTTCGTGGCGCCGGTGAGGGTCCGATTGCTGCGCGCGGTACCGGACTTGGACTTCCCCGGCTCGACGCCGTCGATGTTCAGGACGACCGCGTCGAGGAGGTTTCCCTCGCCGTCGCGGAAGTTGACCATGACGGTGTAGTCGGCGGTCTTGTCCTTGGGGTTGGTCGCGGTGATCTCGGCGACCGTGCGGTCCCCGTCGGTGCCGGTCGCGCCGGCGCTGACGTCGCCGGTGGCGTTCACCCCGTCCTTGACCTCGTTCATCTTCTCCTGGGCCGCCGAGGCGACGGCGGCGGTGGCGGAGGAGACGATGTCGCCGGCCGCGTCCTTGGCGGCGTCGCAGCCGGTGAGGGCGAGGAGCGTGGCGGCGGCGAGCACGATTCCCGTGGTGCGTCTCGTGGGGGTCACGGGCCCGTCCTCAGTGCTTCTCGTCCGTGCCGTACGCCTCGTCCGTGGCGAGCGCCCAGATCACGAAGACCGAGATGGCCATGGAGAAGAGCGCCCACCACGGCTGGTAGGGCAGGAAGAGGAACTGGAGGAGGAGGTTGAGCGAGGCCAGCGAGATGCCGGCGACCCGGCCCCATTCGGCGCCCCTGAGGATGCCGAAGCCGGCGATGGCGACGATGACGCCGAGGATCAGGTGGATCCAGCCCCAGGTGGTGAGGTCGAACTTGAAGACGTAGTCGCCGACGCGGGTGTAGATGTCGTCCTCGGCGATGCCGGCGATGCCCTGGAAGATGTCCATGAAACCGGTGACCAGCATGAGGACGCCGGCGAAGAGGGTGCCGCCGGCGGCCCAGGCTCCGGAGGTGCTCTGCGTGCGGCCCGGGGGGCGGGGTGCGGTGTTCTGGCTCATGACCCCATCGTCGGAGCGTTCGTACGATTCCGAACTTTCAGTTGGGCCGAACGAGTGAGCGAAGGAATCGGTCGAGCGCGGCGTCGAACTCCTCGGGCCGTTCCAGGTTGGGCAGGTGCGCGGCCCGCTCGACGACGACCAGGGTGGAGTCGGGCAGCAGGGCGTGCATCTCCTCCGCGTCCGCGACCGGGGTGTACGTGTCGTCCCGGCCCACGACGACGAGCGCGGGCACCGCGACCGCGGTGAGCGTCTCGCGGTAGTCGGGGCGCTCGGCCCGCCCGCGCAGGGCGGCGGCCGCGGCGACCGGGTCGGTGGCGCACATCATGCGGTGGACAGGGGGCGCGGCGTGGGTGTTGTAGGGGGCGACCATCCGGTCCAGTACCTCGTCGGCGTACCCGCGCATGCCCTCGGCGAGCAGCCGGTCGGCCAGGGCGTTCCGGGCCTTCCTGCCGTCCTCGGTCTCGGCGGCGGGGAAGGTGTCGGCGAGGACGAGGCCGCGGACGCGCCCGGGGTGGCGGCGGTACAGCTCCATGGCGATCTGGCCGCCCATGGAGAGGCCGGCGAGGACGCACTCGTCGATGCCCAGCTCGTCGAGGAGGGCGACGAGGTCGTCCGCGAAGACGTCGAGGCCGGTGCGCCCGGTCCCGGCGCCGAGCGGGGTGGCGCCGTAGCCGCGCAGGTCGGGGGCGACGACCCGGTGGGTGCGGGAGAAGCGGTCGATCTGGGGCTGCCACATGGTGTGGTCGAAGGGGTGGCCGTGGACGAGCAGGAGGGCGGGGCCCGAGCCCCGGTCCTGGTAGCGGGTCCCGGTGCGGGCGGTGTGGGTGACGGGCATGTCCGCAGGCTAGGCAGCCCCCATGACTCGGTGCAATAAGATCTTTGCTCTCGGTGCAATGGGAGGTTCCGGGTGGAGGAGTACCGCAGGATCGCGGACCGGGTCGAGGCCGCCGTACGCGACGGGCGGCTGCGGCCCGGCGACCGGCTGCCGCCGCAGCGGGTCTTCGCCCGCCGCCACGGCATCGCCAACTCCACCGCGATCAGGGTGTACGGCGAACTCGCCCGCCGCGGCCTGGCCGTCGGCGAGGTCGGGCGCGGGACCTTCGTCCGCGCCGCGCCCCCGCTGCCCGGGCCCGCGCTCGCCGAGGCGACCGGCGCCGCACCCGTCGACCTCCAGCTGAACTACCCCGTCGCACAGGACCAGTCGGAGCTGATGGCCCGCGCGCTCACCGCGCTCGCCCGCCCCGACGTCCTCGCCGAGGCCGTCTCGGGGCCCGCCGCCGCGACCGGCACCCCGCAGGCCCGGACGGCCGCCGCCGACGTCCTCGCCCGGCCCGGCTGGACACCGGACCCCGAGCGGATCCTCTTCGCCGGCAACGGCCGCCAGGCCATCGCCGCCGCACTCTCCGCGCTCGTCCCGCCCGGCGGCCGGCTGGGCGTCGAAGCCCTCACGTACCCCCTGGTCAAGGCCGTCGCCGAGCGGCTCGGCATCCGGCTCGTGCCGCTCGCCCTGGACGACGAGGGCGTACGCCCCGAAGCGCTCGCGGCCGCCCACCGGGCGACGCCGCTCGCCGCCGTCTACCTCCAGCCCACGCTGCACAACCCGCTCTCCGCGACCGCCGGCGAAGGGCGCCGCGCCGAACTCGCCGAGCTGCTCGGAAGCCTGGACCTGACCGCCGTCGAGGACACCACCTGGGCGTTCCTCCTGCCGGACGCGCCCGCCCCGCTCGCCGCCCACGCCCCCGAGCGCGTCCTCCTCGTGGACAGCCTCTCCAAGCGCCTCGCCCCCGGCCTCACCGTCGGCTACCTCGTGGTGCCCGGACGACTGCGCACGGCCGTCGCCGACGCCCTGCGCTCCGGCGCCTGGACGGCCGGCGGCCTCGCCCTCGCGGCCGCCACCCGCTGGGCCGGCGACGGCACCGTCACCGAGGCCGTCGCGGCCAAACGGGCCGAGACGCGGGCCCGGCACGCCCTCGTCCTGCACCGGCTCGACGGCTACGCCCTCCGCACCTCCCCGCACGCCTACTACTGCTGGTGGGACCTGCCCGCACCCTGGCGGGCCGAGACCTTCACGGCCGCCGCCGCACGCGCGGGCGTCGCCGTCACCCCGGGCAGCGCCTTCGCGGTGGGCACCGGAACGGCCCCGGACGCCGTCCGGGTCGGCCTCGCCTCGCCGCCCCGCGACGTCCTCGACGGGGCGCTCGCCCGCCTCGCCGCGCTGGCGGCCGAGCCCGGGGCGCCCGCAGGCTGATCCACTTGCGGGGCGCCGGGCGCGGGTGTGCCCTGGAGGGTGCGGGACCAGGGGGGCGAGAGACGAAGGAGCTCCTGCCATGGCCGCACACGCAGCGGCGCCCGCCGGGCGCCGGATCAGTACCCACGGCTGGGGAGGCCCGGTCACCATCGGCGTCCTCTACGGCCTCTACGCGGCCACCGTCGCCCGGCACGGCGGCCCGACCACCCTGGGACAGCTGTGGCTCGGCCTGATCTCCGCCATCGTCCTCGCGGTGTCGATCCACCTGCTCCGGCGCCACGGCCGCGCCCTGCCCCGCGAGCTGCGCGCCGCCGCGTGGGGCGCCCTGTCCGGCATCGCGGTCGGCTTCCTCTTCAGCCTCTCCGATGCCAGCATCCTGTCGTCCAGCGGCCTCGGCCTCGCCTTCGGCGCCGTCAACGCGGTCGGTGCGTACTACATGTTCTATACGCACGAGGACGCCCAGGGCCGCCCGGCGCCGTACTGACCCTCGCTCCCGCCCCTGGGGCGCCGGGCCCACGGGCCCGGCGCCCCGCCGTGCCCGCCCGGGCGCGGGCCGGCCTGGCGGTCCTCCGCGGGCCGACGGAGACTGGGAGGAGCGGCCTCCCGGAGGAGACGGTATGACCGACCTCGCCATCGAGACCGAGGGCCTGGTCAAGGTCTTCGGCACGAACCGCGCCGTCGACGGCGTCGACCTGCGCGTTCCCGCCGGGACCGTCTACGGGGTCCTCGGGCCCAACGGCGCCGGCAAGACCACCGCCGTGAAGATGCTCGCGACCCTGCTCCGCCCCGACGGCGGCAGCGCCCGCGTCTTCGGCAAGGACGTCGTCGAGGACGCCGACACCGTGCGCGGCCGGGTCAGCCTCACCGGCCAGTACGCCTCCGTCGACGAGGACCTGACCGGCACCGAGAACCTGGTCCTGCTGGGCCGGCTGCTCGGCCACACCCGCCCCGCCGCCCGCGAGCGCTCCGCGCAGCTGCTCACCGCGTTCGGGCTCGCCGAGGCCGCCGACCGGCAGATCAAGAACTACTCGGGCGGCATGCGCCGCCGCATCGACATCGCCGCCTCCATCCTCAACACCCCCGACCTGCTCTTCCTCGACGAGCCGACGACCGGACTCGACCCGCGCAGCCGCAACCAGGTCTGGGACATCGTCCGCGCGGTGGTCGCCCAGGGCACCACCGTCCTGCTGACCACCCAGTACCTGGACGAGGCGGACCAGCTGGCCTCCCGTATCGCCGTCATCGACCACGGCAAGGTGATCGCGGAGGGCACCAAGGGCGAGCTGAAGGCGTCCGTCGGCTCCGGTTCGGTGCACGTACGGCTCCGGGACGCCGAGCAGCGCCCGGAGGCGGAGCGGGTCCTCCGGGACGCCCTGAAGAGCACCGTCCAGCTCGACCCGGACCCGGTCGCGCTCACCGCCACCGTCGACGGCCACGGCACGGACCTCGGCGCCGCCGAGCAGGCCGCGCGGGCGCTGTCGGAGCTGGCGCGGGCCGGGATCACGGTCGACGACTTCGGGCTCGGACAGCCCAGCCTCGACGAGGTGTTCCTGGCGCTGACGGACAGGAAGGGAACGGCGGCATGACCACCGTCACCACCGGCAAGGACAAGCGGACCGCCGACACGCTCGACTTCGTCGCCCCGAAGGCCGACGAGCTCGCCGCGCTGCTCGTGGGACGGTCCCGCCCACCACGCCCCAGCGCCCTGTCCGCCTCGATGACCTTCGGCTGGCGGGCCATGCTCAAGATCAAGCACGTGCCGGAGCAGCTGTTCGACGTGACGGCGTTCCCGATCATGATGGTGCTGATGTACACGTACCTCTTCGGGGGCGCGCTGGCCGGCTCGGTCTCCTCGTACATCCAGTTCCTGCTGCCGGGCATCCTCGTGATGAGCGTCGTGATGATCACGATGTACACGGGGGTCTCGGTCAACACCGACATCGAGAAGGGCGTCTTCGACCGCTTCCGCACGCTGCCGATCTGGCGGCCCGCGCCGATGGTCGGCTATCTCCTCGGCGACGTCGTGCGCTATCTGATCGCGTCGGCCGTGATGCTGACGGTCGGCATGCTCATCGGCTACCGGCCGGACGGCGGGATCGCCGGCGTGCTGCTCGGGGTCGCGCTGCTGCTGGTGTTCTCGTTCGCGTTCTCGTGGATCTGGACCATGTTCGGGCTGCTGCTGCGCAGCGAGAAGTCCGTCATGGGCGTCTCGATGATGATCATCTTCCCGCTGACGTTCCTGTCCAACGTCTTCGTCGACCCGAAGACCATGCCGGGCTGGCTCCAGGCGTTCGTCAACAACAGCCCGGTGACCCATCTGGCGACGGCGGTACGGGAACTGATGGCGGGCCACCGGCCGGCCGCGGACATCGCCTGGACGCTGGGGTGGTCGGCGCTGTTCGTGGTCGTCTTCGGGGCGGTCACGATGCGGCTCTACAACCGCAAGTAGTCACCACCCCGCGGATCACCTGCCCCGCGGGGTGGTCTGCTGGACCGCCCAGCGGTTGCCGTCCGGGTCGGCGAAGTAGACGAACGAGCCCCAGGGTTGGTCGTCGATGGCGCCGACCTCGATGCCGCGGGCGGTGAGGTCGGCGTGGGCCTCCTCGATGTCCGCGACGACGACCTGCATGTTGTCGAGGGAGCCCGGGGCCATCTCCGTGATGCCCTTGCCGAAGGCGATCGAGCAGGCCGAGCCGGGCGGGGTCATCTGGACGAAGCGGATGTCCTCGCTGACCGGGATGTCGTGGTCGGTGTGGAAGCCCACCCGCTCGTAGAAGGTCTTGGCCCGGTCGATGTCGGTGACGGGCACGCCGATCAGTTCCAGCTTGATGTCCATGAGGGCATCATGCGCCGGGCCGCGGACGGGCGCACGGTGTGCGCCCGTCCGCCGGGGCGGTGCCCGTCCCGCGGGTCAGGCGGGCCCGTCCTGGCCGGCGGACTCGCCCCGCACGACCACCACCGGGCACGGCGCGTGCTGGGTGACGTGGGAGGAGACCGAGCCCAGCACCGCCGCCTTGAACCCGCTGCGGCCGCGGTCTCCGACGACGAGCAGGCTCGCGCCCCTCGCGGCGTCGAGCAGGGCCTGCGGGGCGTTGCCGCCGACGACCGTACGGGTGGCGGAGGCGGCGGCCCCCGGGTCGAGGGCCTTGTCGAGGGCCTCGTCGAGGATCTGCTTGGCGAGCTGCTCCGGGTCGAAGTCCGGGATCGGGCCCGGCATCAGCGTCGCCCACGAGGCCGGGTACTCCCAGCTGATCACCGCCTGGAGGGAGTCCCCGGTGAGGGCGGCCTGCGCGGCCGCCCACCTCAGCGCCTTGAGGGAGGGCTCCGATCCGTCGACGCCCACCACGATCCTGCCGGCCATCGCCGACCTCCGTCCGCTGTACGGCACATCTGAACGATCCGCCCCCAACGTAACAAAAGGGGTCAGTCCAGGCGAAGGTCGGCCAGCTGCCGCTCGAAGGGGACCACCTCGTCCTCGTCGGCCGTCCGCGACGGCCGCGCCGCGACCGCGTCGGCCAGCTCGTGGCCCGCCCGCGTGATCCGGGACGGCAGCCCGTCCGTGTACGCGTCGCCGCCCGAGCCCCAGTCCTCCGAGGCCGCGTAGACGGCGGTCGGGACGGTCAGGGCGCGCAGGTAGGCGAAGAGCGGCCGCAGGGCGTGGTCCAGGACCAGCGAGTGCCGGGCGGTGCCGCCGGTCGCACCGATGAGGACGGGGGTTCCGGTCAGCGCGGCCGGGTCGACCAGGTCGAAGAACGACTTGAACAGGCCGCTGTACGAGGCCGTGAAGACCGGGGTCACCGCGATGACCCCGTCCGCGCCGGTCACCGTGTCGATGGCCTCCTGGAGCTTCTCCGAGGGGAAGCCGGTGACGAGGTTCTTCGCGATATCGACGGCCAGGTCGCGCAGTTCGACGACCTGGACGTCGACGGCGTACTCCTGCTCGGCGAGCCGGTACCGGGCCGCCTGGAGCAGCCGGTCGGCGAGCAGCCGGGTGGAGGACGGCGCGCTGAGTCCGGCGGACACGGCGACCAGTTTCAACGTCTGCACGGTGTCAGACCTCCTCGGTGGTGCGGGTGACGGCGGGGTGGAGCGGGGCGGTCTCCGGCACGCCGGCCGGGCGCAGGTTCGCGAACTCCTTGCGCAGCACCGGGACGACCTCCTCGCCAAGGATGTCGAGCTGCTCCAGGACGGTCTTGAGGGGCAGTCCCGCGTGGTCGACGAGGAACAGCTGGCGCTGGTAGTCGCCCACGTAGTCGCGGAAGGACAGGGTGCGCTCGATGACCTCCTGCGGCGAGCCGACGGTCAGCGGGGTCTCCCGGGAGAACTCCTCCAGGGACGGGCCGTGGCCGTAGACCGGCGCGTTGTCGAAGTACGGGCGGAACTCCCGTACCGCGTCCTGGGAGTTCTTGCGCAGGAACACCTGGCCGCCGAGGCCGACGATCGCCTGCTCGGGGGTGCCGTGGCCGTAGTGGGCGTACCGCTGCCGGTAGAGGCGGACCATCTTCTCGGTGTGCTGCTTGGGCCAGAAGATGTGGTTCGCGAAGAAGCCGTCGCCGTAGTAGGCGGCCTGCTCGGCTATCTCGGGGGAGCGGATGGAGCCGTGCCAGACGAACGGCGGGACGCCGTCGAGCGGGCGCGGGGTGGACGTGAAGCCCTGGAGGGCGGTGCGGAACTTGCCCTCCCAGTCGACCACGTCCTCCCTCCACAGCCTGTGGAGGAGCGCGTAGTTCTCGATGGCGAGCGGGATGCCCTGGCGGATGTCCTGGCCGAACCACGGGTAGACCGGGCCGGTGTTGCCGCGGCCCATCATCAGGTCCACGCGGCCGTCGGCGAGGTGCTGGAGGGTCGCGTAGTCCTCGGCGATCTTCACCGGGTCGTTGGTGGTGATCAGCGTCGTGGACGTGGACAGGATCAGGTTCTCGGTGCGGGCCGCGATGTGTCCGAGGAGGGTGGTGGGGGAGGACGGCACGAACGGCGGGTTGTGGTGCTCGCCGGTCGCGAAGACGTCCAGCCCGACCTCCTCGGCCTTGAGCGCGATGGCGACGGTGTTCTTGATCCGCTCGTGCTCGGTCGGGGTGCGGCCGGTGGTGGGGTCGGTCGTCACGTCGCCGACGGTGAAGATCCCGAACTGCATCGTGCTCACCTCTCGCGGTGCGGTGCCTTGCGGCTTGTTGGTTGAATCTTAAACTGTCACGTCCAACCGCACACCCCCGCCCTCTATTCCGCCCGTACTCTGAAAGGCATGACCGAACCCGGGACCGACATCGAACGCTGGAAGGAGCGGGGCGTGATGCTCCGCGTCTTCGTGTACGTCTTCGCGACCCACGCCTTCGCCGGTTTCGTCTGGATCCTCTTCTACGTCGGACAGCACGCCCAGAAGTGACCGAGCGGTAGGCCCCGCCGACGCCTCCCGTAGAGTTCGGCGGCGTGAACGGTGCGAGTGCGATATCGGTCGTCGGAATCGGCGCGGACGGCTGGGACGGGCTCCCCGAAGCCTCCCGCCGCGTCCTGCGCGCCGCCGAGGTCCTCCTCGGCGCCCCCCGCCAGCTCGACCTGCTGCCCCCGGGCGGCACCCCGGCCGGCGCCCCCGCCGACGGCACCGCGACCGGCACCCCGCAGTCCGACGCCACCGCGACCGGCACCCCGCACGACGGCTGCCCCGGCGAGCGGATCGCCTGGCCCTCGCCGCTCCGGCCCGCCGTCCCCGGACTCCTCGCCGCCCACGAGGGCCGTGCGATCGCCGTCCTCGCCAGCGGAGACCCCTCCTTCTACGGCATCGCCCGCACCCTCGCGGAGACCGTCGGCGCCGACCGCCTCCGCGTCCACCCCCACCCCTCCTCCGTCTCCTACGCCTGCGCCCGCCTCGGCTGGGCCCTGGAAGCGGTCGAGACCGTCTCCCTCGTCGCCAGACCCCTCGCCGCCCTCGCCGCCGCCCTCCACCCCGGCCGCAGGATCCTCGTCCTCGGCGAAGGCCCCGGCACCCCTGCCGACGTCGCCGCCCACCTCCGCGCGACCGGCTGGGGCGGCACCCGCATCCGGGTCCTGGAGCAGCTCGGCGGCCCCCGCGAGCGGGTCCTCGACGCCTCCGCCGCCGACTGGCCGTACGAGCGGACCGACGCCCTCCACGTCCTCGCCCTGGACTGCGTACGCGACCCGGGCACGCTGCGGCTCGGTGCCGCGCCCGGCCTCCCCGACGAGGCGTACGCACACGACGGGCAGCTCACCAAGCGGTACGTGCGGGCCGCCACCCTCGCCGCCCTCGCCCCCGCGCCCGGCGAACTCCTCTGGGACGTCGGCGGCGGCTCCGGCTCCATCGGCGTCGAATGGATGCGGACCCACCGCTCCTGCCGGGCGATCGCCGTCGAGAAGTCCCCGGAACGCGCCGCCCGCATCACCCGCAACGCCGACACCCTCGGTGTCCCCGGCCTCCGCGTCGTCACCGGACCCGCACCCGCCGCGCTCGCCGGGCTGCCCACCCCCGACGCCGTCTTCATCGGCGGCGGACTGACCGCCCCCGGCCTCCTCGACGCCTGCTGGGACGCGCTCCCCGCCGGCGGCCGGCTCGTCGCCAACACCGTCACCCTCGAGTCCGAGGCGCTGCTCGCCGACCGCTACCGCCGCCACGGCGGCGAACTCGTCCGGCTCGCCGTCTCCACCGCCGTCCCCGTCGGCGGCTTCACCGGCTGGCGCCAGGCGATGCCCGTCACCCAGTGGTCCGTCACCAAGGAAGAGGAAGCATGACCGTCTACTTCATCGGCGCGGGCCCCGGCGCGGCCGACCTCATCACCGTCCGCGGCGCGCGGACCCTGGCCCGTTGCGGCGTCTGCCTCTACGCCGGCTCCCTCGTCCCCACCGAGCTGCTCGCCGAGTGCCCCCCGGACGCCGTGCTCGTCGACACCGCCCGGCTCGACCTGGACCGGATCATCGCCGAGATCTCCGCCGCCCACGCGGCCGGCCACGACGTGGCCCGGCTCCACTCCGGCGACCCGTCCGTCTTCAGCGCCGTCGCCGAGCAGATGCGCCGCCTCGACGCGCTCGACATCCCGTACGAGGTCGTCCCCGGCGTCCCGGCCTTCGCGGCCGCCGCCGCCGCGCTCAAGCGGGAGCTCACCGTCCCCACCGTCGGCCAGACGGTCATCCTCACCCGCATCGCCCAGCAGGCCACCCCCATGCCCGAGGGCGAGGACCTCGCCACCCTCGGCCGCAGCGGCGCCCTGCTCGTCCTCCACCTCGGCGCCCGCTACGCCGACCGGATCGTCTCCGAGCTCGTCCCCCACTACGGCGCCGACTGCCCCGCCGCCGTCGTCGCCATGGCCAGCCGCCCCGACGAGCTCGTCCTGCGCGGCACCCTGGAGGACATCGCCGACCAGGTGAAGGCCGCCGGCATCACCAAGACGGCCGTCATCCTCGTCGGCCGCACCCTCGCCGCCTCCGAGTTCCGCGACAGCCACCTGTACGACCCGGCCCGCGACCGCCACGCCTGCTGAGCCCGAACGGACACGCGGCGGGGCCCCGGGAAGTCCGATCCCCGGGGCCCCGCCGCGTGTCCGGGCCGCCCTACGCGTTCGGCCGCTTGCCGTGGTTCGCCTTCTTCTTCTTGCGGGCCCGACGCTTGTTGCCACGCTTCGCCATGCCGATTCCTCCCTTTCGATGGGGGTCCCTGCGCTGTCGAGCCTAGATTCGGGGCCGGGGACGCGCATGTCGGAGCCACCGTCTTGAATGGACCCGTGACCGTCTACGACGTCGCCCGGGCGCTGCCGGGCATCGAGGAACTGCGCGACCACAGCCGAGGGCTCGCGATGCTGGAGGCCGTGCTCTGCCCGGAGTGGGAGAGCCGCTACTACTCCTTCGACGCCCACTGGTCGGAGCACGAGCAGCTGGCGTCGATGAAGGACGGTTCGGGCGGCGAGTACACGATCGTCCTCTCCCCCGCGGGGGCGTTCGCCCGCGTCTTCGACCACGAGTCGCCGCTGAGCCCGTACGGGCCCCTCGCGGACGGGCAGACCTGGCCCGGGGTGCTCGACGGCGTCCCGGCGGCATTCCGGGAGTACCTGACGGAGCCCGCGTTCACGGACGAGGACGGGGTCCACGTCACCACCGCCTGCCTGTGGCGCGAGACCGCGGACACCGCCTGGCGCACCGGACCGGTCGAGTTCCCCGACCTGGACGGTCGCGCGGACCCGGACGGCTCCGCCGGCCTCCTTCACCTGCTCACGGACCGCTCGGCGACGGCGTACGCCACCTGGGCGTCCGACTACCACGAGACCCCGGTCGACCTCGAAGCCGTCCGTCACGTCCTCGCCCTGCGCCCCCTCACGCCCGAGGTCGTCGCCGCCCTCAACCCCGGTGTGGTCCTCGCCGACCTCGCGGAGGACATCACCGAGATCGACTACCCGGTCGCGCGGGACCTCGGCTGACTCAGGCGGAGAGGCGCTTCCACTCCGGCGCCAGCAGCGACATCACCGTCGCGTCCACCCGTTCGCCCTCCCACAGCAGGGCTCCGCGCAGGACGCCCTCCGGGGTGAAGCCGACCTTCTCGTAGGCGCGGCGGGCGCGGGGGTTGAAGGCGTAGACCTCCAGGGAGATCCGGTGGAGGCCGAGGGACTCGAAGCCGTATCCGACGATGAGGCGGGTCGACTCCGTGCCGAGGCCGCGACCGGTGCCGTCCGGGACGAAGGCGATGCGGAAGGAGCAGGACTCGTTGTCGGGGTCCCAGTCGTTGAGCACGGCCTCGCCGACGACCCGGCCGGTCGCCCGCTCCACGACGGCCAGGTCGAGGCGGTCGTCCCGCACGCCCCGGGAGCCGTACCACTTCCGCAGGGCCGGCTCGTCGAAGACGGTGTGACAGCCGGTCAGCCGCATCACCTCCGCGTCCTCGAAGAGGGGGAGCAGCGCGGGCACGTCCGCCTCGGTGACGGGGCGGAGGACCACCAGGCCGCCGGTGAGGGTGGGCTTGTACGAGAAGTCGGGCATCCGGGCATTCTGCGGGGCGGCCCGTACGGCTGTCCCCCGGTTTACGGCCCCGCCACCTCCGACCGGCCCACCACCGTGCCCGCGCGGTCGATGCAGACGACGTCCACGGAGACGGGGGCGCCGCGCAGGACCGCGAGGGCCTCGTCGCGGGCGCGGGCGGCGACCAGGTCGCCGAGGGGCACGCCGGCGGCCTCGCAGAGGCGGAGGGCGGCGAGGCCGGTGTTGGCCTCCGCGATCTCCGCGGCGAGGGCGTCCGACGCGCCGCCGGTGCGGGCGAGGGCGGCGAGGAAGGGCTTGTCGACCTGGGAGCGGGCGGAGTGCAGGTCGAGGTGGCCGGCGGCCAGCTTGGAGAGCTTGGCGAAGCCGCCGCAGAGGGTGAGCCGGTCGACCGGGTGGCGGCGGATGTACTTGAGGACGGCGCCCGCGAAGTCGCCCATGTCGAGGAGGGCGATCTCCGGCAGCTCGTAGAGGCCCGCGACCGTGCGCTCGGAGGTGGAGCCGGTGCAGCCGGCGACGTGGGTGAGACCGCCGGCACGGGCCACGTCCACGCCCCGGCGGATGGAGTCGATCCAGGCGGAGCAGGAGTACGGGACGACGACGCCGGTCGTGCCGAGGATCGACAGGCCGCCGAGGATGCCGATGCGGGGGTTCCAGGTGGAGCGGGCGATCTCGGCGCCGTTGTCGACGGAGACGGTGATCTCGACGTCGCCGGGTGCGCCGTGCCGGGCGGCGACCCCGGCGACGTGCTCGCGCATCAGCTGCCGGGGCACGGGGTTGATCGCGGGTTCGCCGACCTCCAGCGGGAGCCCCGGCAGGGTGACCGTGCCGACGCCCTCGCCGGCTCGGAAGACGACGCCGGAGCCGGGCGGCAGGAGCCGTACCGTCGAGCGGATCACCGCCCCGTGGGTGACGTCCGGGTCGTCGCCGGCGTCCTTGACCACGGCCGCCATGGCGGTGTCCGCGGTGAGCAGCTCGGCGGCCAGCGCGAACGCCGGCGTCTGCCCCTTCGGCAGCGTGATCGTCACGGGGTCCGGGAAGTCGCCGGTCAGCAGGGCGGTGTACGCGGCCGTCGTCGCGGCCGTCGCGCAGGCACCGGTCGTCCAGCCCGGGCGGAGACCGGTGTGCTTGAGTTGGGCCTCACGCCCGCCGCCTGAAGTCACGAAGAGGCTCCTGTGCACGTACTCATTCTCGGGGGGACCACCGAGGCCCGCGCGCTCGCCGGACTGCTGCACGGCGAGGTCCGGGTCACCAGCTCCCTCGCGGGGCGGGTGGCGAGCCCCCGGCTGCCCGAGGGCGAGGTCCGGATCGGCGGCTTCGGCGGCGTCGACGGGCTGGTCGCATGGGTGCGGGAGCACGCCGTGGACGCGGTCATCGACGCCACCCATCCCTTCGCCGAGCGCATCAGCTTCCACGCGGCCCGGGCGGCCGCCACCGCCCATGTTCCCCTGCTGGCGCTCCGCCGCCCCGGCTGGGTCCCGGGGGAGGGTGACGACTGGCGCTCCGTGGCGTCCCTGGAGGAGGCCGCCCAGGCCCTGGACGGCTTCGGCGACCGTGTCTTCCTGACCACCGGCCGGATGGGCCTCGCCGCGTTCGCCGACCGCCCGCAGTGGTTCCTGGTCCGCTCCGTGGACGCCCCGGACGCCCCGATGCCGGCCCGCACCGAGATCCTCCTCGACCGGGGCCCCTTCACCCTGGACGGCGAACGCGAGATCCTCGCCCGTCACCGCGTCGACGTCCTCGTCACCAAGGACAGCGGCGGCGCCGCGACCGCCCCCAAACTCACCGCCGCCCGCGAGGCCGCCCTCCCGGTCGTCGTGGTCCGCCGCCCGCCGGTCCCGGAGGGCGTCCCGGTGGCGACGACCCCCGAGGAGGCAGCCGCCCGGGTGCTGCGGGGGTGACCCGGCCGGCCTGGGGGCCCGGTGGCTTCACCCGTAGCGGCGGGGTGTCCAGGTGAGGGTGTGGCCGTCGGGCCGCCGTACCGCGCGGGTCTGCGAGGAGCCGACGAGGAGCAGGGTGCGCATGTCGACCTCGGAGGGCTCCAGGGTCTTCAGGGTGACGATGCGGACCGACTGCTCGGGGCCGCCGACGTCGCGGGCGACGACCACCGGGGTTTCGGGGGCACGCAGGTCGAGCAGGAGGTCGCGGGCGGCGGCCACCTGGTGCGTACGGGACTTGGACCCCGGGTTGTAGAGGGCGATCACGAGGTCGGCGGAGGCCGCGGCGCGCAGCCGGGCCTCGATGACGTCCCAGGGCTTGAGCCGGTCGGAGAGCGAGATCGTCGCGTAGTCGTGGCCGAGGGGGGCGCCCGCGGCGGCGGCGGCCGCGTTGGCGGCGGTCACCCCGGGGAGGACCCGTACGGGGACGTCGGCGTAGGCGGGTTCGCAGGCGACCTCCAGGACGGCGGTGGCCATCGCGAAGACGCCCGGGTCGCCGCCGGAGACGACCGCGACCTTCCGGCCGCGGCGGGCCAGGTCGAGGGCGAACTCGGCGCGCTCGGACTCGACCTTGTTGTCGGAGCCGTGGCGGATCTGGCCGGGGCGGAGCACCGGCACCCGGTCGAGGTAGGTGGTGTAGCCGACGAGGACGTCGGCGTTGACGAGCGCGCCGCGCGACTCGGGGGTCAGCCAGGGTGCCCCGGCCGGGCCGGTGCCGACGACGACGACCTCGCCGCGTTCCCGTACCGGGGGCTCCTGGTCGACGCGGGAGGGCAGGACGGCGACGGAGAAGTACGGGACGGACTCCGGGTCCACCTCGGACAGGGCACCGGTCCGCTCGCCCGTCATGAACGCCCGCTCCACGTACCGGGCGTCGTCCAGGCGGCCGGCCCGCTCCAGGGCCCGCTTCACGGTGGGGAAGGTGCGGCCGAGCTTCATCACGACCGCCGAGTCGGTGCCCGCGAGACGGGCCGTCAGCTCGTCCTCCGGCAGGGTGCCGGGGATGATCGTGAGGACCTCCTCCGCCTCGCACAGCGGCTCGCCGAGCCGGGCGGCGGCGGCGCTCACCGAGGTGACGCCGGGGATGACGGTGGTGTCGTAGCGGTCGGCGAGCCGCTTGTGCATGTGCTGGTACGAGCCGTAGAACAGCGGGTCGCCCTCGGCGAGGACGGCGACGGTGCGGCCGGCGTCGAGGTGCGCGGCGAGACGGGCCGCGGCTTCCTCGTAGAAGTCGTTCAGGGCGCCCCGGTAGCCGCCGGGGTGGTCCGTCGTCTCCACCGTGAGCGGGTACATCAGCCGCTCCTCGATGTGGTCCTCGCGGAGGTGCTCCGCGGCGATCGAGCGGGCGATGGAGCGGCCGTGGCGGGCCGAGTGGTACGCGACGACGTCGGCGGCGGCGATGGCCTTCACCGCGGCGACCGTCATCAGGTCGGGGTCGCCGGGGCCGAGTCCGACGCCGTACAGCTTTCCGGTCACGGTGGTCATGCCTGGATCTCCGCTTCGTGGGCGATCGCGTTGATCGCGGCGGCCGTCATGGCGCTGCCGCCGCGCCGGCCCCGTACGACGAGGTAGTCGAGGCCGAGGGTGTTCTCGGCGAGGGCGTCCTTGGACTCGGCGGCGCCGATGAAGCCGACCGGTATGCCGAGGACGGCGGCGGGCTTCCCGGCGCCCTTCGCGACCATCTCCAGGAGGTGGAAGAGGGCGGTGGGCGCGTTGCCGATGGCGACGACGGAGCCTTCGAGGCGGTCCCGCCACAGTTCGAGGGCGGCGGCGGAGCGGGTGGTGCCCAGTTCGGCGGCGAGGGCCGGCACCGACGGGTCGGAGAGGGCGCAGATCACCTCGTTGTCGGCGGGCAGCCGCTTGCGGGTGACACCGCTGGCGACCATCTGCGCGTCGCAGAGGATCGGCGCGCCGGCCCGGAGGGCTTCGCGGGCGCGGGAGACGACCTGCGGCGAGTAGGCGATATCGCGTACGAGGTCGGTCATGCCGCAGGCGTGGATCATCCGGACCGCCGCCTGGGCGACGTCGGCGGGCAGGCCCGCCAGATCCGCCTCGGCACGGATCGTGGCAAAGGACCGGCGGTAGATCTCCGCTCCGTCCTTCTCGTAGTCGAACATCCTGTTGCTCTCGCTCATCTCGTCGGGTTCGTGCGGGCGGTGGCGACCGCTTCGGTCAGGGAGCTGCGGGGGGTGGGGAGTCCGTCCACCAGATAGGTGTCGTCGCCGGTGGCGAGGACCTCGATCCAGCCGCCGTACGGGTGCCCGCAGCGGCGGGCGCACCCGGAGAAGTGCACGGGCAGCGGCCCGGCGGGCGCGGCGAGCGCGTCCGCCCGGACGTCGGCGAGGGACTTGGCGCAGCCGGGCCGCCCGGTGCAGGCGGTGACCCCCGCCCCGGGCGCCTCGGGCCGGGTGATGAGCCCGTGCCGCTCCAGCTCCCGCAGCCGGTCCGTGCCGGTGCGGGGTGCCGGGCCGGCCGCGGGGGCCGGAGCCACGACGACCACGCCGCGCCAGGGGGTGAGCCGGAGTTCGGCGGCGGGCAGCAGGGCCCGCAGCTGGGCGGCGGTCAGCCGGCCGAGCGGTGCGAGGACGTGCAGGGCGCCGCCGGGGAGCGCGCCGGGCGCGGGCGGCGGGGACACGGTGAGCGGCGGTACGGGGACGGGCTCGGCGGTGATGCCGGCCCGCGCCAGGGCCGCGGCCCAGTCCGGAACGTGCTCGTCGGGCAGTTCGCCCGGCCGCCAGGCCCCGTTCCCGGCGGCCTCGGCGGCGTCGAGGAAGGCGAGGGCGGCGGCGAGGGCGGCGCGGACGGCGTCGGCGGCGTCGATCCGGAAGACCCGGGAGCGGAGCCACAGCCGCACGGAGCCGTCCGCCTCTGCGACCAAGCTCACATCCCCGCCGAGCCCGGCGACCTCTCCGCACCCGTCGTCCAGGACGAACAGGAACCGTCCCGAAAGGGACGCGGCCCGCGGTTCGGCGCACAGCGCGGCGTCCAGCTCGCGTGCCCACAACTGCACGTCCGCGTGGCCGAGTCCGCCGAGGCCGGCGGTGGGCGAGGCGATGATGTTGCGGACGCGTTCGTGGGTGGGAGAGGGCAGCAGGTCAGCCTCGGCGAGCAGCTCGGCGAGCCGTGCCCCGCAGTCGTCCGCGAGGCCGCGCAGTTCCGCGTTGCCGCGCGAGGTGATGCTGATCCGCCCGTCGCCCAGGGTCTCCGACGCGTGGGCCAGGACCTCGGTCTGACGTGGCGTCAAGCGTCCGGCGGGCAGCCGCAGTCGGGCGAGCCGCCCGTCGTCGGCGGAGTGCAGGCGCAGCGCCCCGGGGCAGGCGTCGCCACGGTCCCGTATGCGAGGTTCGCCCGGTTCGGGCGCCGGGGGTGGGGTGGGCGGCATGGCGGCGAGCATACCCACGGGGAACCGGCCGACCACCGGGTGTGATCCGGCCGACTCCCCGGCCCGGCCCGGCCCGCCGACGGCACGATCTACTATGCAGACGGCATGGGGTCCCAGGACCCCGGGGAGGAAGCCCGGTGAGAATCCGGCGCGGTCCCGCCACTGTGAGCCCGGCCCGGTCGTGTTTCGGCACGACCTGGAACGGGTGAGTCAGGAACTCCCGCCATCCATACGACCACCCGGGGCGCGGACAACCCCGAGGAAGGCCACCGCACGCCATGCTTCTGCTGCTGTCGCACTCCGACACCGACCTGCTCAGCGCCCGGGCGGCGAACGCCGGCTCCGCAGGCCCGGTGGAGTACCGCTTCGCCAACCCCTCGCGCCTCCCCCTCGCCGAACTGTCCGCCCTCCTCGACGACGCCGAGCTGGTCGTCGTCCGCCTCCTCGGCGGACTCCGCTCCTGGCAGGAGGGGCTCGACGCGATCCGCGCCGCCGGAAAGCCGGTCGTCGTCCTCAGCGGCGAACAGGCTCCCGACGCCCAGCTGATGGAGGCGTCCACCGTCCCCGTCGGCGTCGCCACCGAAGCGCACGCCTACCTGGCGCACGGCGGCCCCGCCAACCTGGAGCAGCTGGCCCGCTTCCTCTCCGACACGGTCCTCCTCACCGGCCACGGCTTCGAGGCCCCGGCCGCCGCCCCCACCTGGGGCCCGCTGGACCGCACCCCGCGCCGCACCGACGGCCCGACCGTGGCCGTGCTCTACTACCGCGCCCACCACATGAGCGGCAACACCGCCTTCGTCGGCGCCCTCTGCGACGCGATCGAGGACGCCGGCGCCCAGGCGCTGCCGCTGTACGTGGCGTCCCTGCGCGCCCCCGAGGCCGAGCTCGTCGACACCCTCCGCACCGCCGACGCGATCGTCACCACCGTCCTCGCCGCCGGCGGCACCAAGCCGGCCGAGGCGCAGGCCGGCGGCGACGAGGAAGCCTGGGACGCGGGCGCGCTCGCCGCGCTCGACGTGCCGATCCTCCAGGCGCTGTGCCTGACCGGCTCGCGGTCCGCCTGGGCGGAGAACGACGAGGGCCTCTCCCCGCTGGACGCCGCCAGCCAGGTCGCCGTGCCCGAGTTCGACGGCCGGCTGATCACCGTCCCGTTCTCCTTCAAGGAGATCGACGAGGACGGCCTGCCCGCGTACGTCGCCGACACCGAGCGCGCGGCCCGCGTCGCCGGGATCGCCGTCCGGCACGCGCGGCTCCGCCACATCCCGAACGCCGAGAAGAAGCTGGCGCTCGTCCTCTCCGCGTACCCCACCAAGCACTCCCGCATCGGCAACGCGGTCGGCCTCGACACCCCCGCCTCCGCCGTCGCCCTGCTCCGCCGCCTCCGCGCGGAGGGCTACGACTTCGGACCGGAGGAGGACCTCCCGGGTCTGGTCTCCGGCGACGGCGACGAGCTGATCTACGCCCTCATCGACGCCGGCGGCCACGACCAGGACTGGCTCACCGAGGAACAGCTCGCGAAGAACCCGGTCCGCATCCCGGCCGCCGACTACAAGCGCTGGTACGCGACCCTGCCCGAGGAACTGCGCACCCACGTCGAGGAGCACTGGGGCCCGGCGCCCGGCGAGATGTTCCTCGACCGCTCCCGCAACCCGGAGGGCGACATCGTCCTCGCCGCCCTGCGCCGCGGGAACCTGCTGATCCTCATCCAGCCGCCGCGCGGCTTCGGCGAGAACCCGATCGCGATCTACCACGACCCCGATCTCCCGCCGTCCCACCACTACCTGGCCGCCTACCGCTGGATCGCCGCCCGCGCCGACGACGGCGGCTTCGGTGCCGACGCCATGGTCCACCTCGGCAAGCACGGCAACCTGGAGTGGCTGCCCGGCAAGAACGCCGGCCTGTCCGCCGCCTGCGGCCCCGACGCGGCCCTCGGCGACCTGCCGCTCGTCTACCCCTTCCTCGTCAACGACCCCGGCGAGGGCACCCAGGCCAAGCGGCGCGTCCACGCCACGCTCGTCGACCATCTGGTGCCGCCGATGGCCCGCGCCGACTCCTACGGCGACATCGCGCGCCTGGAGCAGCTCCTCGACGAGTACGCGCAGATCTCCTCCATGGACCCGGCGAAGCTGCCCGCGATCCGCGCCCAGATCTGGACGCTGATCCAGGCCGCCAAGCTCGACCACGACCTGGGCCTCCAGGAGCGCCCGGGGGACGACGGCTTCGACGACTTCCTGCTGCACGTCGACGGCTGGCTGTGCGAGGTCAAGGACGCCCAGATCCGCGACGGTCTGCACGTCCTGGGCGGCGCCCCGGCCGGCGAGGCCCGGGTCAACCTGGTGCTGTCCATCCTGCGCGCCCGCCAGATCTGGGGCGGCACGCAGGCACTGCCCGGCCTGCGCGAGGCCCTGGGTCTCGACGAGTCGGCCGCGACCCGCACCACCGCCGACGAGGCGGAGGCCAAGGCCCGCGAGCTGGTCGAGGCGATGGAGGCCGCCGACTGGTCGGTGGACGCGGTCGGCACGGTCGCCGCCGCGTACGGCCCGGAGGTCCACTCCGTCCTGCGCTTCGCCTGCGAGCAGGTCGTGCCGCGCCTCGCCGCCACCACCGACGAGCTGACGCACGCCGTGCACGCCCTGAACGGCGGCTTCGTCCCCGCCGGCCCGTCCGGTTCCCCGCTCCGCGGCCTGGTCAACGTCCTGCCGACCGGCCGGAACTTCTACTCCGTCGACCCGAAGGCCGTGCCGTCCCGGCTCGCCTGGGAGACCGGCCAGGCGCTCGCCGACTCCCTCCTGGAGCGCTACCGCACCGACAACGGCGAGTGGCCGACCTCGGTGGGCCTCTCCCTGTGGGGGACGAGCGCGATGCGGACCGCGGGCGACGACATCGCCGAGGCGCTCGCCCTGCTCGGCGTCCGCCCGCTGTGGGACGAGGCGTCCCGCCGCGTCAACGGCCTGGAGCCGATCCCGCTCGCCGAGCTGGGCCGCCCGCGCGTCGACGTCACCCTGCGCATCTCCGGCTTCTTCCGGGACGCGTTCCCGCACGTCATCGGCCTCCTCGACGACGCCGTCCGGCTGGTCGCCGGCCTGGAGGGCGAGTCGGTCGAGGAGAACTTCGTCCGGGCGCACGCGCAGGCCGACCTCGCCGAGCACGGCGACGAGCGGCGCGCCACCACCCGCATCTTCGGCTCCCGGCCGGGGACGTACGGCGCGGGCATCCTCCAGCTGATCGACTCGCGCGACTGGCGCACGGACGCCGACCTCGCCGAGGTGTACACGGTGTGGGGCGGGTACGCGTACGGGCGCGGGCTCGAAGGCCGCCCGGCCCGTGCCGAGATGGAGACCGCGTACAAGCGGATCGCGGTCGCCGCGAAGAACACGGACACCCGTGAGCACGACATCGCCGACTCCGACGACTACTTCCAGTACCACGGCGGCATGGTCGCGACTGTCCGCGCGCTCAAGGGCACGGCCCCCGAGGCGTACATCGGCGACTCGACCCGCCCCGAGACCGTCCGCACCCGCACCCTCGTCGAGGAGACCTCCCGCGTCTTCCGCGCCCGCGTGGTCAACCCGCGCTGGATCGAGGCGATGCGCCGCCACGGCTACAAGGGCGCCTTCGAGCTGGCGGCGACCGTCGACTACCTCTTCGGGTACGACGCCACGACGGGCGTGGTCGCCGACTGGATGTACGACAAGCTGACCCAGGAGTACGTCCTCGACCCGGCGAACCAGGCATTCCTCAAGGAGGCCAACCCCTGGGCCCTGCACGGCATCGCCGAGCGGCTCCTCGAAGCCGAGTCCCGCGGCATGTGGGAGAAGCCGGACCCGGAGACCCTGGCCGCCCTGCGCCAGGTGTACCTGGAGACCGAGGGCGACCTGGAGGGCCCGGACGAGGACTAGGACCTCACGAGGGCCGGGGCCGGGGTCAGTTCGAGACGGCGGCCCCGGAAGCCCTCTCTCAGCCGCCGGTCGTGACTGACCACGACCAGCGTGCCCCGGTACCCCGCGAGCGCGGCCTCGATCTCCTCCACCAGGCCCGGGGCCAGGTGGTTGGTCGGCTCGTCGAGGAGGAGCAGGTCGGCGGGTGACGTCACCAGCCGGGCCAGCTCCAGCTTCCGCCGCTGTCCGGTCGACAGGAACCGGACGGGGGTCGTCAGGTCCCGGGCGGAGAAGAGCCCGAGGGCGAGCAGTTCGTCCGCGCGGTCTTCTCCGAAGGTCTCGCTCACCGTACGGGGGTCGGTGGGCGGGGCCGTCTCCTGGCGGAGCGTCCCGACGCGGGCCGGTGCTGTCACCGTGCCCGCGTCCGGGGCGAGTTCACCCGCCAGGACCTTCAGGAGAGTGGTCTTCCCGGCGCCGTTCGGCCCGGTGACCAGCAGCCGTTCGCCCGCGTCGAGGCGGAGGGCGTCCAGGCGGAGCCGGCCGTCCACCCGCACGCCGGCCAGGTCGACGGGCGCGCCCTCGCCCACGAGGCCCGCGCGGAAGCGGAGGGGTTCGGGTGGCGCGGGCACCGGGTGGCCGGTGAGCCGGGCGAGCCGCTCGCGGGCGGCCCGGATACGGCTCATCGCGCCGTGCGCCCGCGACCGGGCGCGGAAGGCGCCCGCCCCGCTGAACGCCGCCGGGGCCTTGCGGGGGATCGCGGAGAACCGGTCGATGTGGGTGTCCGCGAGGGCCGTGTACCGGGCGAGGTCGGCCTTCCACTCCTCGTGCGCACGCTGCCGGCGTGCCCGTTCGGCGGCGCGCCCGGCCAGGTAGCCGGCGTAGCCGTCGCCGTAGCGGCGCACGGTGTGGCGCTCCTCGTCGACCTCCAGGACGGCGGTGGTCACCCGGTCGAGGAACACCCGGTCGTGGGAGACGGCGACGACCGTGCCGCGATGGGCGCGCAGCCGGTCCTCCAGCCAGGCCACGGCCTGGTCGTCGAGGTCGTTCGTCGGCTCGTCCAGCAGCAGCAGTTCGGGCGCGGCGGCGAGCACGGCGGCGAGCGCGAGGCGCGACCGCTGTCCGCCGGAGAGGGTCCCGAGGGGCCGCTCCCGGTCGAGCGGGCCGGGCTCCCCGAGCCGCCGCAGCGTCGTCTCCACGCGCCGGTCCGCCCCGGCGCCGCCCCGGGCCTCGTGGGCGGCGAGCAGCTCCGCGTATCCGGCGAGGTCCCCGGTGACGGCGAGGTCCGCCTCGGCGGTCCGGATCGCCCGCTCCAGCTTCCGCAGGTCCGCGAGCGCGTGGTCGACGGCGTCGCCGACGGTGGCCGTCGCGGGGAGGTCCAGGGTCTGGGCGAGGTGGCCGAGCCCGCCGGGGGCGTCGACGGCCACGATGCCGTTGTCGGGGGTCTCCACGCCGGCGAGGAGCCGTAGCAGGGTCGACTTCCCCGAGCCGTTGTCCCCGACGACGCCGAGCCGCTCGCCGGGCCGCACGGTGAACGAGACCCGGTCGAGCACGGTCCGGTTCCGGGTGGACCGGTCGTCGTGGCGCTTGCCGACGTCGATGAATTGGGCACGGAACAAAGGCACCTCCAGCCATCGGGGACGAGACGATCCGTCTCGTGGGCTCGACCGTACGGCATGGCGGGAGGGTTCGCAAGACGATACGTCTCGTATTGTCGAACCTTTGTGGTCAGGCGGAGGCTATGCGCAGGACCAGTACGGCCGCCGAGATCAGGGTGAGTACCGCCGCCGGCGCCAGCTCGAAGTCCTTCGCCCGCAGGTGGGCGATGACGGCGCCGGCGAAGTAGAGCACCAGGCCCGCGGCCGCGGCCACGCCGAGCGCCGGGATGAAGAGCCCCGCGAGGAGACCGAGGGCGCCGGCCGCCTTCGCCGTCGCGAGCAGCGGGAGCCGGCTCTCCGGCACGCCCACCTTGGTCATGTTGCCGACGACCTGCGGATTCCTAGTGAAGGTCAGGAAGGCGGAGGCGGTGGCCGCGAAGGCGAGCAGGGCCGCGGCGACGACGTATGCGGTGAACATGGACAGGCTCCAACGGTATGGGGACGAAAATCGTTGAAGAGTATCAATGATTCATCTCGCTCCACAATCGTGTTGTTGTTACGGTGGACGACATGGCAGCTCATCCGACCGACCGCCTCGGTTTCCTCCTCTCCTTCCGCGGAGAGCTCACCGGTGCGCGCATCCGTGCCGCCCTGGGCGTCGCCGGGCTGCACCCCCGCAACGCGATGACGCTGATGCAGCTCGCCCCCGGGGCCACGAGCCAGCGCGAGCTGGCGGTGGCGATGGAGCTCGACCCGAGCCAACTGGTCTCGATTCTCAACGAGTTGGAGGCATCCGGCCTCGCCGAGCGACGCCGTGACCCGGCCGACCGGCGCCGTCACATCGTGGAGATCACCCCGGCCGGCACCGCCGCCCTGGAGCGCGTCGACCACGCCGTGGGCGAGGCCGAGCGCGAACTCTTCGGCGACCTCACCGAAGCCGAACAGGCCCTCCTGCGGGGCCTGTTGGACCGTGTCGTCGTCGACGCGGCCGACCACGACTGCGGCGCGGAGTAACGCCCGGAGGCGTACGGCGAGGCCATCGACGTGCCGGAGAGCCTTCCGTACCCCCTGGTGTTCTTGAGGGTCTCCCCGGTCGTGTACGTGGGGAGGGTGGAGAGGATGTCGACGCCGGGGGCCGACACGGCGTTCTGCGCGCCGAAGTTGTTCGCGTCGCCGTCGCTGTCGCTGCCGCTGCCGTCCCCGCCGAGTACCCGGACCGGCATGATCTTGGCGCCGGGCGCGCCGCCCTCGACCCCGATGCCGTTGTGGGCGGCGGCGATGAAGATCTCCCCGTTCGTCTGCGTTTGACCCGGTGAACCGTCGGTCCCGTGCCCGCGCATCTCGAAGATCACCGGCCCGTCCGGCCCCTGCCTCTCGACGCAACCCCTCATTGTTCTAGTAGAGTGCGAACAAGGGAGGTTTTCATGAACCGTGCCACACCTCGACTCCGCGCGCTCGCCGCGCTCCCCTTCGTCCTCGCCCTCGCCGTCCACCTGCTGCTCTTCACCCGCTGGCGGGACGCGCTGCCCGCCGAACTCGCCACCCACTACTCGCTCGGAGACGGCGGCCGGGCCGACGGCTGGACGGGCCAGGCGGCATACGTCGCCGTCAGCACGGCCCTCGTCGCCGGCCTCGCGACCGCCTGGACCGCGTTCGTCCGCCGCCGGTCCCTGTGGGGCGCCTGGGCCACCGCGGGCTTCACCGGCGGGCTGCTCGTCCAGCTCCTCCGCAACAACCTCGTCGACGCGTTCGAGGCGCAGGTCTCCGCGCCCGCCGTCGACCTCGCCGTCGCCGGAACGGCGGCCGTCGCCGCCGGCCTCGCCGGCTGGGCGCTGACCTCGCTGGTCCCCGAGGAGGAGCCGGCCGACCGGCCCGGGACGCCCGACGGCCCGCGGCTCGCGCTCGGCGCGGGCGAGGTCGCCGGCTGGACCCGCGCCACCGGCTCCCGGCCGCTGACCGTCCTCGCGGTCCTCGCCCTCGTCGCCGCACCGGTCGTCCTGCTCGCCGTCGACTGGCCCCACGCCCTCTTCGGCCTGTTCGGCCTCGTCGTCGGCGTGCCGGGCCTCGCCCTCGCCCGGGTCCGGGTCACCGTCGACCGGCACGGCCTCACCGTCCGGTCCGGTGTCCTCCCCCGGCCCCGCGTCCGGATCGCGCTCGACGAGATCGCGGGCGCGGACGTCCGGGACGTCGACGCCCTCGCCGACTTCGGCGGCTGGGGCTACCGCGTCCGGGCCCACCGCACGGGCGTCGTGCTGCGCTCCGGCGAGGCCCTCGTCGTACGGCGGGACAGCGGCCGGGAGTTCGCGGTCACGGTGCCCGACGCGGCGACCGCCGCCGCCCTCCTCAACACGCTCGCCGCGCGGGACGGGAAGGTCTGACCGTGCTCTTCCGTGTCGACCCGGCCTCCTCCGTCCCCCTCGGCGACCAGATCGCCGCCTGCGTCCGCGGCGCCCTCGCCGACGGCTCGGCCGCCCCCGGCGAACGGCTCCCGGCCGCCCGCGAACTCGCCGACTCCCTCGGCGTCAACGTCCACACCGTCCTCCGCGGCTACCAGCGCCTCCGCGAGGAGGGCCTCATCGAACTCCGCCGCGGCCGGGGCGCCCTCATCGTCCCCGGCGCCACCGCCCCCGACCGCGCCCGCCTCGTCTCCCGGCTCCGGGAAGCGGCGGCGGAGGCCCGCGGACTGGGCCTGAGCGACGACGAGTTCCTGGAACTGGCCCGCACCAGCCTCGGATAGCCGGAACAGAGGGGCCCGGCCCCGGGACCCGCCCTAGGACCTGCCCGGGGCCGGCCGAGGCCGCCCGGGGCTCGCCCGAGGCCGTCAGGAGCCGTGAGGGGCCGTCATGGGCCGGTCAGGACAGCTCCCGCACCGGCGCGCCCGCGAGGAACGCCTCGATGTCCTCGACCGCCTCGCCGAAGTAGCGGGCGTAGTTGCCCTCCGTCACATAGCCGAGGTGGGGGAGGGCGAGGACGTTCGGGAGGGTGCGCAGCGGGTCGTCGGCCGGCAGGGGCTCGGTGTCGTAGACGTCCAGGCCGGCGCCCGCGATCCAGCCCTCGCGCAGCGCCCGTACGAGCGCCCCGCCGTCCACCAGGCCCGCCCGCGAGGTGTTGACCAGGTACGCGGAGGGGCGCATCGCGCGCAGTTCGGCCTCGCCGACCAGGCCCCGGGTGCGGTCGGAGAGGACCAGGTGGAGCGAGACGAAGTCGCTGCCCGCCAGCAGGTCGTGCTTGTCCTTCGCGAGCCGTGCGCCGTGTGCCGCGGTCCGCTCCTCCGTCAGGTTCGGGCTCCACGCGGCGACGTCCATGCCGAAGGCGCGGCCGATCGCGGCGACCCGTGAGCCGATCTTGCCGAGGCCGACGAGGCCCAGGGTGCGGCCCGCCAGGTCGCCGCCGACGGTGGACTGCCAGGGGCCGCCGTCGCGCAGGGCCTGTGCCTCGGTCCGCACGTGCCGGGCGAGGCCGAGCAGCAGGGCCCAGGTCAGTTCGGTGGGCGGCGTGGAGCTGCTGGCGGTGCCGCAGACGACGATGCCCCGGGCGCGGGCGGCGGCGACGTCCACGGAGGCGTTGCGCAGCCCGGACGTCACGAGGAGCCGGAGGCGGGGGAGGCGGGCCAGGAGGTCCGCGTCGAACGGCGTCCGCTCCCGCATGATCACGAGGATCTCGCAGTCATCGACGGCGGCGACGAGCGCGTCCCGGTCGGTGAGGTGCTCGCGGAGGACCCGGACGTCGACGCGGTCGGCGAGCGGGCTCCAGTCGGCGGAGGCGAGGGCGACGCCCTGGTAGTCGTCGAGTACGGCGCAGCGCAGCTTCATGACCGCATGATCGCGTACACCCCCCTGCCCCGCCCAGGGCGACAGAACGCACCGCGCCTCGCAGAATTGCCCTGAATTGTTCCACGATGAGGAGTGGGTGCCATGGCTGCCGGTGACAGCGCCGACGAACTTGCCGTCCTCCGGGCCAGGGTGGCCGCGCTCGAAGCGGACAGGGCGGCCGCCCCGCCGCCCCACCACCGCCTGCGCTCCTTCTTCTCCGCCGTGCTCATCGTCATCGGCTGCGTGCTGATCCCCCTGGGCATCGTCGCCTCCTGGACGGCGGACATCGTCGGGAACACCGACCGCTACGTGCAGACGGTCAAACCGCTCGCCTCCGACCCCGACGTCCAGGCCGCCGTCGCCAACCGGGTGACCAACGCCGTCATGGAGCACATCGACCTGGAGTCCCTCCTGGAGGGCGTCGCGCCCGACCAGCGGCCCCTGGCGGCGAAGGCACTCGGCAAGCTGGGCGGCTCCCTGGAGGGCGCGGTCTCCAGCTTCGTCCACGACCGGGCGCAGGACATCGTCGCCTCACCGGCGTTCGAGACCATCTGGACCGACGCCAACCGGGCGATCCACACCTCCCTCGACCGGGCCCTGACCGGCAGCGACGAAGGCGCCGTGAAGATCGAGACGGACACGGTCACCATCGACCTGGCGCCCGTGATCGAGCGCGTGAAGGAGCGGCTCGTCGCGTCCGGCCTGGACGTCGCGGCCAAGATCCCCGAGATCCACACCGACTTCACGGTGGTCAAGTCCGACGACATCGGCAAGGTCAAGACCGCGTTCTCGCTGCTCCAGGCGATGGGCGTGTGGCTGCCGGTGATCGCCGTGCTGCTCGTCGTCGGCGGCGTGCTGCTCGCCGTGCGGCGCCGCCGCACCCTGGTCGCCGCCGCCCTCGGCGTCGCCGTCGCGGCGATCGTCCTCGGCGTCGCCCTCACCGTCTTCCGCACGGTCTATCTGAACGCCCTGCCCGCCACCGTCTCCCCGGCCGCCGCGGGTTCCGTCTACGACACCCTGGTCCGCTTCCTCCGCACCTCGGTCCGGGTGTTCGCGACCCTCGGCATCCTGATCGCCCTCGCCGCCTGGCTCTCCGGCCCGAGCCGTCCCGCGGTCCTCGTCCGCGGCCTCTGGCACTCCGGCATCACCGCGACCCGGGCCACCGCCGACCACGCGGGCATGCGCCTCGGCCCGGTGGGCCCCTTCGTCCGCCGCTACCGGACCTGGATCACCTGGATCCTCGTCGCCGGGGCCGCCGCGGCCCTCGTCTTCTGGTCCTACCCGACCGGCGCGGTCGTCGTGGGCATCGCCCTCACCCTGCTCTTCGTCCTGGCGGTGGTGGCCTTCCTGGCGGAGGAGCCCGCCGAGAAGCCCCCCGCCGAACAGCCCCCCACCCCGCAGCCCCCGCGGCCCCCGCAGCCCCCGAGCCCGAACACCCCCACCCCGCAGGTCTAGCGGGCCGGACACCCCTCACGGGGCCGGGAACTCCTTCTCCACGCGGGCCGGCACGAGTGCCGCGCCCGCGAGGAGACCGACCGCGATCGTCGTGACGATGGTGACGAGGTCCATCAGGTCGTGGAAGCCGTGCAGGACGTGGCCGCCCGCGAGGGAGGTCAGCGCCCGCAGGCCGAGGGAGCCGACGGTGAGGGTGAAGAAGCCGCCGAGGAACAGGACGAGCCGCGGCGGGCGTCCGGCCGGGCGGGCGAGCAGGTCCGCCGCCACCGCGAGGGCCATGGCGGCGACGAACGTTCCCGCGACCTCGCCGATCAGGGCCGTACCCGCCGCCTGCACGCCGAGCGTCAGGTAGACGAGGCCGGTCACCCAGCCCGCGACCCGCCACGGCACCTCGAAGGCCAGGGTCAGGCCCACCGTGAACACGGCCCAGCTCGCCACGATCACCCACCGGGACAGGTCCGCTTCCTGCGCGCTGTCGAAGAGCGCGCCGGTCGGCGTACCGGTGACGGCCACGCCGATGAGCACGCCCACGTACAGCTGGAGGAGCAGGACCACGGCGTAGACGAGCCGGACGGCGCCGGTCGACAGGAAGCCGTCGACGAGTTCGGCGGTGGCCGCGCTCAGCAGGTCGCCGGGCACGAAGAAGAACAGCGCCGGAAGCATGATCAGCACGGGTCCGCCGTGACCGACGCCCGGCTGGAGCAGCCCCAGGGTCACCAGGGAGACCAGGGCGGCGGCGAGCAGCGGCAGGACGCGGGCCAGGCGCGGCCGCCGGTCCGCCAGGACCGTGAGCGTCGCGACCAGCGCGGAGAGGAGCGCGGTCGTGCCGATCTCGTACCAGGTCGGCTGGACGGCGGGCGCGAAGCCGACGGAGAACAGCACGATGCCGGTGCCCCGCGCCCAGCGGGGCACCGTGGAGGGCAGGTCCTCGACCCGCCGCAGGCCGGCCGCCGCCTCGGACAGCTCCGGCCGGGTGTCCCGTACGCGCTCGACGAACTCCTTGAGGGCGACGGCCCGGTCGAGCCGGGCGACGTCGGGGAAGGCCGTGACGGCCGAGGTGAGGGTGCGGCCCCCCACGGTCACCGAGAGCACGGCGCCGTCCGCGACGAGCACTGTCTCGGCCCGCCCGCCGTACGTCCGGGCGAGGCCGCGGACGACCCGGTCGACGCCTTCGGCGCCCTCCCCGCTGAACTTCAGCATGAACCGGGTGAGTTCACGCAGGAAGTCGTGGAGGAGGACGCCGGGCTGCTCGCGCTCGTGGGCCGGGTCGCGCTCGTGGGCCGGGTCGCGCTCGTGGGCCGGGTCGGGCCCACGAGCGGCGTCGGGAGCGGAGCCGTGATCGGGGCCCCGATCGGGATCGTTGCCGGTGGACCGGGGAGTCACGCCCCGCCCCTCAGCGGCGGACGGTGTCGTCGGTCTTGAGGTCGTCCAGGGCGTCGTCGAAGTCGTCGAGCTCGTCCGGGCAGTAGACCTGGAGGACGATCCGCTCGACCTCGACGGCCTTGGAGTCGGAGATGACGGGCCGCATCCCGGGACCGGCGGCGCCGTTCGCCTGCTGGATCTTCCACAGCGCCGTCTTCAGGGCGTTGCCCGGCTCCTCGCAGACCTGGCCGCCGTCGGTGCCGAGCAGCCGCTCGATCGTGTCGGTGTCGGGGGAGGGGTAGCCGGCCTTCACCAGCGCCTCCTGGAGCTGGTTGGCCTTGGAGAGCGTCTTGCTGTCCGTCTTCACGTTCTCGTAGCGGATGAGGCCGGTGACGACGAGGCCGATGAGGATGACGATCGTGCCCCAGTAGATCACCTTGTGCTCGGAGGCGAAGCGGGTGGGACTCATGCCTGCTCTCCCTCGCTCGGGACGGCGGCGGCGGTGCGCCAGCTCGGCTTGCGGAAATGCAGGAAGGCCCACGGGACCACGAAGCCCAGGATGAGCAGGCCGCCGCCGACGATGGCGACGTACGCCCAGACGCTGCCGCTGCCGAACTGGGAGCTGGGGACGAAGCCGATGCACAGCGCGGCGAGCGAGGCGAGCAGGCCGACGACGCACAGGACGGGCAGCGCGGGTGCCCGGTAGCCGCGGGGGTGGTCGGGCTGGGTCTTCCGCAGCCGGATCGCCGCGGCGAACATCAGCAGGTAGACGATCAGGTACACCTGCGTGGTGATGACCGAGAAGATCCAGTAGACGCTGGAGACGTTCGGGATCAGCGCGTACCCCAGCGCGATGATCGTGGTCACGACGCCCTGGGAGACCAGGATGTTCTGCTGGATGCCGTACTTGTTCAGCTTCTGCAGGAACGGCGGCAGGTAGCCCTCCTGGCGGGAGATCTCCAGCAGGCCCTTGGACGGTCCGGCCAGCCAGGTCAGCATGCCGCCGAGGGACGCGGAGATCAGTGCGACGGCGGCGATCGGGGTGAGCCAGCCGATGCCGAAGTACGAGAAGAAGGCGTCGAACGCCTGCATCACGCCCGCCGTGAGGCTGAGCTGGTCCGCGGGGACGACCCAGCTGATGGCCAGCGCGGGCAGGATGAAGATCAGCAGCACCAGACCCACGGCCAGGAACATCGACTTCGGGTACTCCTTCGCCGGGTCCTTCAGCGAGGAGACGTGGACGGCGTTCATCTCCATGCCGGAGTACGACAGGAAGTTGTTGACGATCAGGACGAGGCTCGCCAGACCCGTCCACTGCGGGAGCAGGTGCGAGGCGTTCATCGGGGCCGCCGAGGCGTTGCCCTGGCCGAGGAAGACCATGCCGAGGACCACCAGCACGGTGCCGGGGATCAGGGTGCCGATGATCAGGCCCCAACTGGCCAGCCCGGCCAGCGCCTTCGTCCCGCGCGAGGAGATCCACACGCCCGTCCAGTAGAGGACCACGATGACGATCGCGGTGTACGGGCCGCTGGAGGCGAGGGCCGGATCGATGATGTACGCGATGGTGGACGCGACGAACCCGAGGAGGCTCGGGTAGTAGAAGATCGTCATCGCGAACTGGCACCACACGGCCAGGAATCCGAGCGGCTTCGACAGCCCCTCCGAGACCCAGCGGTACACGCCGCCGTTCCAGCCCGAGGCGAGCTCCGCGGAGACCAGGGCCGTCGGCAGCAGGAACACGACCGCCGGGACCAGGTAGAGGAACACACAGGCCAGGCCATAGACGGCCATCGTCGGCGCGGCCCGCAGGCTCGCCACCGACGCGGTCGTCATCAGGGCCAGCGTCACCCACGTGAGGGTGGTGGGCGCCGCCGCCTTCGCCGCCGCCCGTGGCCTGGGTACCTCGGCCGGAGTGTCGATACTGCTCATGGGCCCTCCATCGGTTCGCGCGATGCCTCCCACGCTCGGAGGCCCCCGGACGGCGGGCAACCGGGGGCGTCCGTACGGGTGAGGGCCCCGCGGTTCCGGAGGGCGTACGGGCGCGAGCGGCGGTTCCGCCCCCCGTCAGGGCGTACGCGTGAAGGAGCGGCGGTACGCGCGCGGGGGCACGCCCCGGCGGCGGACGAACTGGGCGCGGAGCACCGCCGCGCTGCCGAAGCCCACCGCGCGGGCGATCTCCTCGACGGGGAGGTCGGTGGTCTCCAGAAGCTCCTCGGCGCGGCTGAGGCGCAGCCCGAGCAGCCAGGCGTGCGGGGTGGTGCCGGTCGAGGCGGCGAACCGGCGGGCGAAGGACCGCCGGCTCATCAGCGCCCGGCGGGCCAGCTCCGCGACGGGCAGCGGCTCGTGGAGATGCTCCCGGGCCCAGGCCAGGACCTCGGTCAGCCGCTCGTCCCGGCTGTCCTCGGGCACGGGCGTGGCCAGGTACTGGGCCTGGCCGCCGTCGCGGTGGGAGGGGAGCACCAGGTCGCGGGCGATGGCGTTGGCGGTGGTCGCCCCGTACTCCCGCCGCAGGAGGTGCAGACACAGGTCGAAGCCCGCGGCGGCGCCCGCGCCGGTGACGATCCGGCCCTCGTCGACGTAGAGGGCGTCGGGTTCGACGGCGACGTCCGGGTGACGTTCGGCCAGCAGCCCGGCGAACCTCCAGTGCGTGGTGGCGCGCCGCCCGTCGAGCAGCCCGGCCGCCGCGAGCGCGAACGCGCCGACGCAGTGCGCCGCGACCAGCGCGCCCCGCGCGTGCGCCGCGGTCAGCGCGTCCCGTACGGCGGGAGCCGGGGGCGTCCGGAAGTCGGCCCAGGGCAGGGCGATCACGAGGTCGGCGGCGGCCAGCCGGTCGAGACCGTGCTCGACCACCAGCGGCAGTCCGACGTCCGTGCGGACCCGGCCCGGCCGGTCCGTGCACAGCGCGAAGTCGAACCGGGGCAGGCCCTGACCCCGCCAGTCGAACACCTCGGAGACGATGCCGGCGCCGAGCATGCCGACCCCGGCCGGGGCGTACGCGGCGACGGTCGTGAAGGGCGGCATGCGGGGAGTCTGGCACGACGGCGGCGCGGGACCGGCGGGAACGATGGCACGATTCCCGCGATCAGTGGCAGTACGGCCACTCGTGAAGGAACCGCCCGGGCAGAAGACTTGGGGCATGACGACGACGAAGAACAACGGCGACGCCCCCCGCGGCCGCACCGCCACCCACACGATCCTGACCACCGGCTACACCCTCTCCACCGGCCCCGGAGTCGCCGCCACCGTGTCGTACGTCCACGACGGTGACCGGCACGTGATCGTCGACCCCGGCATGGTGGCCGGCCGCGACCGGATCCTCGGGCCGCTCGCCGCACTCGGCCTCGGCCCCGACGACATCACCGACGTGGTGCTCAGCCACCACCACCCCGACAACACCATGAACGTCGGCCTCTTCGGCCACGCCCGCGTCCACGACCACAAGGCGATCTACGAGAACGACCAGTGGACCGACCGCGACGCCGAGGGCCACGAACTCACCCCGTCGCTGCGCCTCATCCGCACCCCCGGTCACAGCGTCGAGGACATCACGCTCCTCGCCGGCACCGAAGCGGGCGTCGTCGCCTTCGTCGGCGACCTCTGGTGGCGCCCCAACGGCCCGGTGGAGGACCCGGTCGCCCCGGACCACGGCATCCAGCGCGACTCGCGCCTCCGTGTCCTCGCCGCCGCCGACGTCATCGTCCCCGGCCACGGCCCGGCCTTCCCCGCCGACGACACGGCCCCGCTCTAGGACCTGTCGTCACCTTTCCGTCCGCCTCGCGACGCGTGGCCCCAGGCCGTCTCCTCGCACCCGCGCACGGGGCGACCGCTCCCCCTAGAATCGGCTTCCATGTCGAAGCCTGACGAGCTGCTCGTTGACATCGCCGCCACGGTGGAGTCCGGGCGGAGCAATCAGATGTCCCTCACCGTGGTCACGGGGGGTGCGGTCCTCACCGGTCGGCTGGCCCCGGAAGCCCTGTGGAGACAGCGGGTGTCGGAGGTCCTGACGGATTCGGCCCGCCTGGGCGAGTTCTCCGGGGTCTTCGCCCCCATCGCGGGCAGGGACGAGCCGCCCACCCATCTCCACTTCCACCTCGCCCGGATTCTCCAGGGCACCGTCGGCATCCCGGAGACCGGCGGCATGTACCGGGTCGCGATCGCGGACGTGAGCGCCTGGACCGTCGGCGACGTCAGCTACATCGACCACTGACCCGCACGCGGTACGCACCCGAACCGCGGCCGACCCGCGCCGTCGCCGTCCGGCGGCGGCCGACCCTTGTGCCCCGTCCGTGCCTGCGCGATGATCTGGGCTTTCCATCGGACGGGGGGCGATGACGGTGAACGTGCTGGTCATCTTGATGGCACTGATCGGACTGCTGGGACTGGGGATATCGCTGGGCGTGTACGCCCACGCCGGCCCGCTGCTGAAGCGGGGCGTGCGCACCTCCGCGCGCTGCGTCGCCATCGGCCAGGTCGCCGCGGGTTCCATGCTGCTGCTGGAGTACACCCCGCAGGACGGCCCGGCCCGCCAGTACACCGTCGGCCCCTACGTCTTCCCGCCCGTGCAGGTCGGCGGTCGCCTCGACGTGATCTACGACCCGAAGCGTCCCCAGGAGGTCAGCCTCCCGGAGCGGCTCCCCAAGGGCACCCGCGGTCTCGTCGTCGTCATGGCGGTGTCCGGTGCGGTCCTCGTGGCGTCCGTGACGTGGATCGTGATCGTGGTACGCGGCTGAGGTCTACTGCCAGCCGGCGGAGTCCGTCACGGAGCCCGTCGCCGTCGCCGTCACGGGGCCCGTCACGGGGGCGGTGTCGCCGGCGGTGACCGTGGTGTGCCGGTGGGAGTCGGTGATCTGGGGGGCGGCGCAGGCGGCGGCGACGGCGGCGACGGCGGTGCAGGTGAGCAGGGCGATGCGCCTCATGGGGAGCTCCAGACGGGAGTCGGGGAGAGGCCGCCGGGATCGCGGCGACCGGATGGCTCCATCGTTGCGAGGCCACGGCCGACGGGGCCAGCGTTCCGGCTGGCAGGCTGGTGTCGGGGCCCGAGCCTGCCAACGGGGCCGCTCCTGGCAGGCAGTGGCCACTGTCACCTAGCTGAAGCGGCGGACCGTCGACAGGCCGGCGGGCGGGCGGGCAGGGTGGGACGGGCGGGCCCCGGCGGACTTCCGGCGGGCGGCCCGCTTCCCCCTTCGTCCCGCCCGGCGTCCCCGGGCGCCCCAGGAGTGTGACCGCGGTGCATCTGATCCACGCACTGTTCCGCGCCTACCCCGACCAGCCCTCCGGTCCGCCGCTGCCGCCGGTCCCGGAGCGCGCCGAGGCGTTCGCCGCCGCGGCGGTGGAGCACGCGACCGAGCACGGCGGCTGGCGGTCCGGCACCGCGGCCGTGACCCTGTTCGTGCGCGCGGCGACGGTCGGCGAGGCCGAGGCCCGGGCGGGCGCCGTCTGCGTGGCGCTGGCGCGACCCCCCTGGCAGGTGTCGGCCGTGTGGTCCGGCCTGGTCGACGCCTACTACGAGAAGCTGATCAAGTCCGATGACACCTGAGTGAGTTGACCTCCGCCATGGCGCGGAATAGCCACAACGGAGCGTCGGCTGAAGAACTTTCGACGCCACGGCAGATCCCCCCGGCTTGCCCGTTCCAGCATGATCGGCATCGGTGCCTAACGGGGAGGCCGTGGTGGAAGAGCTGGGACTCGGCCTGGACAGGCTCGCCGAGCACACCTATCAACTGATGCTCGGGGAGCCCGACATCACGGTCGACGCGGTCGCCGCACGCACCGGCGCCGATCCCGGCGAGGTCCGGGCGGCGATGGACCGGCTCGCCGCGCTCTCGCTGCTCCGGGCCCCGGCCGACGGCGGCGACCCGACCCTGGTCGTCGACCCCGAGTACGGGCTGGAGGCGCTGCTCTCCAGCCAGCAGGCCGAGTTGCTGGAGCACCAGCACCGGATCGAGCGGAACCGCGCGGCCGCGACGGCCCTGATCGCGAAGTTCGCCCATCTGCACGTGCCGCGCACGCATCCCGACCTGGAGCACCTCGGCGACCTGGAGGCGGTCCGCGCCCGGCTGGCCGAGGTCACCGCGAAGGTCGGCGACGAGCTGCTCGCCTTCTGTCCCGGCGGCGCCCAGACCGAGGACAACCTGGAGGCGTCCAAGCCCCTGGACGCGGCGCTCCTCGAACGGGGCGTACGGATCCGGACCCTGTACGTGGACAGCGTGCGGCACCACGCGCCGAGCGTGGCGTACGCGAAGTGGCTGAACGCCCGGGGCGGACAGACCCGGACGGTGGCCGCGCTGCCGCTGCGCATGATCATCGCGGACCGCGAGATGGCGCTGGTGCCGGTCAACCCGGAGTGCAGCGCGGAAGGCGCCGTGCTGATGCGCGGCCCGGGGACCGTCGCCGCCCTGTGCGCCCTCTTCGACCACCTCTGGATCACCGGCACCCCGCTGATCGAGGCGCTGCCCGGCGCCGGCGACGACCTCGGCCGGCAGGAGCGCGAGGTCCTCAGGCTGCTCGCCCAGGGCCTCACGGACGAGGCGGTGGCGGTGCGCCTCGGCGTCTCCCTGCGGACCACCCGCCGCGTCACCGCCAAGCTGATGGACCGCCTGGGAGCCCGGAGCCGCTTCCAGGCCGGCATGCGCGCGGCGGAGCTCGGCTGGCTCTGAGCGGGCCGCCGCCGCACCCCGGTGGTGCGGGCCGCCTCTGCCGGCACCCCGGTCGGCTCGGGCCGCCTCTGCCCGCACCCCGCCGGCTCGGGCCGCCTCTGCCGCACTTCGCGCGAGGCGGCCCTCCGGCATTCTCTTCGGCTTTCCCGGATATGGCGCCAACCGGCCACCGGACGGGGAATTGGCAGCCCTGGGCCACTGTCACCTAGCTGAACCCGTAAAGCCTCGACACCACTTCACCGGCTTGGCAGAGTCTTCTCACGAAGGGCATCCCTTCAATTCCGCCGGCCCCCGTAGGAACGGATTCCGAAGTGGACAGGCTGCTACAGGCCACGAAACTGATTTCTCAATCGGATATGGACGATGCGGCCGAGGTGTGGCATCGGGCCGCATTCGGCGAGGTCGCCTCGCGCCTCTCCGACCCGGACTTCCCGTGCGTCTTCTCGCGGAACGCCTTCCGGAAGGGACTCCTGAGGTTCGTCTTCGTGGAGGACCGCGAGGGCGGCGAGGACGGCGGGTTCGGCCACCTGGCGGCGGCGCTCACGGAGTACGTCGAGCTCTCCAAGGGGTGGGACGGCAGGCTGGACACCGCGTACCCGCTGGTCGTGCTGTTCTCGCCGGACGCCGTGACCGGGAGCTCCGTGGCGGAGTACCAGGCGTTCGGCTGGCAGGTCCTGCAGGAACTGCACCACCGCGATCCCGCGCCCTGGCCGCAGGACGTCGGGCGGGACCCCGGCTCCGCCTCCTGGTCCATGTGCTTCGACGGGATGCCGCTCTTCTGCAACATGAGCAGCCCCGCGCACGAGGTCCGGCTCAGCCGGAACCTCGGCGCGTACTTCGCCCTCGTCATCAATCCCCGGGAGCGGTTCGACGTATTCGCGGGAGAGACGCCGAGCGGGCGGAAAGTGCGGGCGAACATCCGCGACCGGATCCACCGCTACGACGGAATCCCGCACTCCCCGCAACTGGGCTCCTACGGCGTCGGCGCACTCGAATGGTTCCAGTACGGGCTCATCGAGGAGAACGCCGAACGCACGGGCGTCTGCCCCTTCGAATTCTCGAATTCTTGAATTCCTTCGAAAAGAACAGGAAATTCCGACCGATGATCGACCTCATCGTCTCCCAGGGCCGGGTGGCCGACCGGGAACCCCGCCTGATCGAGGGAGCCGCCCGCATCGCGCGGGCTCTGGAGCAGCGTCACGGACTGGCCGGCCGCTTCGTCGGCGAGCCCGCGCCGGCCGCCGACGACGACTGGAGCGTCAGCCTCCCGCAGGCCCGGGCGACCCTGGCAGGTCTCGGCCGGGCGGTCACCGAGAGCGTACGGCGCGGAGCCCGTACCGTCCTGGTCTCCAACACCTGCGGGGCGAGCCTGGCCACGCTGCCGGTCGCGGCCCGCGAACACCCGGACGCCGTCGTCCTCTACATCGACGCGCACGGCGACTTCAACACCCCGGAGACGACGGGCACCGGGTACCTGGGCGGCATGGTGCTCGCCGCCGCGTGCGGACTCTGGGACAGCGGCCACGGAGCCGGTCTCGACCCGGCGCGGGCGATCCTGGTCGGAGCACGCGACATCGACGACGCCGAGGCCGCACTGCTGGCCAAGGCCGGGGTCCGGATCATCCCGCCCGCCGAGGCGACGGCCGAGAACGTCCTGGCCGCGGTCGGCGACTCCCCGGTGTGGGTGCACATCGACTGGGACGTCCTCGAACCCGGCCACGTACCCGCCGACTACACGGTCCCCGACGGCCTGCTGCCGGAACAGATCCGCGCGATCCTCGCCGCCGTCCCGCCGGCCCGGCTCCGCGGCGTCGAGCTGGCCGAGTTCAACGCCCCGCTGGACCCCGGCCTCTGCGAGGAGGCCCTCGCCGTGATTCTCGACGTGGTCGCCCCCGTCTTCGAGAACTGACCGGAACCGACGAGACGTCACGAGAACGGACCAGGAGACCCCCTGCCATGCCTCTGTACGACAGCATCCTCGACACGGTCGGCCGCACCCCGATCGTCCGGCTGCACCGGATGAGCCCCCCGCACGCCACGGTCTACGTCAAGGTCGAGTCCTTCAACCCCGGCGGTTCGGTGAAGGACCGCCTCGCGCTCTCCGTCGTCAAGGACGCCGAGCGGAAAGGGCTGTTGAAGCCCGGCGACACGATCGTCGAGTGCACCTCGGGGAACGTCGGGATCGCCCTGGCGATGGTCGCCGCCGCCCGCGGCTACAAGTTCGTGGCGGTCATGGGCGACACCTACTCGGCGGAGCGACGCAAACTGATCCGGGCCTACGGCGGGAAGGTGATCCTCTTCCCGAGCGCCCTGGGCAGCCTCGGCGGCAACCGCATCGCGGACGAACTGGCCGCACGGCACGGCTGGTTCCGCGCCAACCAGTTCGACAACCCGGCCAACCCCGCCTACCACCGCGAGACCACCGCGGCGGAGATCCTCGGCGACTTCGCGGGCAGGCGGCTCGACTACTTCGTCACCGGATTCGGCACCAGCGGAACCCTCACCGGCGTCGGGCAGATGCTCAAGCTCGCCCGGCCCGAGGTGCGGGTCGTCGCCGCCGAGCCGGACAACGCGGCCGTGCTCGCCGGCCAGGACTGGAACGTCCACCGCATCCAGGGCTGGTCCCCGAACTTCGTCCCCGGCGTGCTCGACGAGGACGTCATCGACGAACTGGTCACCGTCGACGAGGTGGTGGGGCGCGACACCGCGCGCCGCCTCGCCACGGAGGAGGGCATCTTCACGGGCATCTCCGCCGGGGCCACGCTGGCGACCGCGCTGCGCGTCGCCGAGAGCGCACCGCAGGGCTCGGTGCTGCTCGCCATGCTGCCGGACACCGGCGAGCGCTATCTGTCGACCTTCCTCTTCGAAGGGGTCAACGAGGGCTCGGACACCGAATGGCTGGCCGCACTGGACGCCGGCCTGGAGGCCCGCCACGACGGCCTGGAGGCCCGCCACGACGGCCTGGACGCCCGCCCCGACGGCCCGGACGCCGGGCTTCAGGCCGCGTCGGCCGCCCGCGCGGCGGGGGTCGGCACATGAGGGAGTTCATCCCCCCGGCGGCCCGCTTCGTCGACCTCCCCGCCGCCTTCCCCCTGCACCGCGGCGGCACGCTGAGCGGCGCGCGCATCGCGTACGAGACCGTCGGACGGCTCAGCGAGGAACGCGACAACGCGATCCTGATCCTCACCGGCCTCTCGCCCGACGCCCACGCCGCCTCCCACCCGGCGGACACCGCCCCGGGCTGGTGGGAGGCGATGGTGGGACCCGGGAAGCCCGTCGACACCGACCGCTGGTACGTGATCTGCGTCAACGCGCTGGGCAGCTGCAAGGGTTCGACCGGACCCGCCTCGGTCGCCCCCGGCTCGGACACCCCGTACGGCCCCGACTTCCCCGAACTGGCGATGGAGGACATCGCCGACGCGGCCGCCCACACCGTACGCGCCCTGGGCATCGAGCGGCTGGCGTGCGTCATCGGTACGTCGATGGGCGGGATGAGCGCGCTGTCCCTGCTGGCCCGGCACCCCGGACTGGCCCGCAGCCACATGAACATCTGCGGCGCGGCGCGGTCGCTGCCGTTCTCCATCGCGGTCCGCTCGCTGCAACGCGAGGCGATCCGGTTCGATCCGCAGTGGAACCGGGGACGGTACGACGCGGAACGCTATCCGCAGCGCGGCATGCTCACCGCACGCAAGCTCGGCATGATGACCTACCGCTCGCCCCAGGAATGGGACACCCGGTTCGGCCGGGCACGCATCGCGCCCGAACGCCGCCAGGACAAGGACCCCTTCGGCCCGGCCTTCGAGGTCGAGGGCTACCTGGAATGCCACGCCCACCGCTTCTCGCGCCGGTTCGACCCCAACAGCTACCTCTACCTGAGCCGCTGCATGGACCAGTTCGACCTGGGCGACTCCTGCGGCGGCACCGTCGAGGACGCGCTCGGCCGCATGCGCCTGGAGCGGGCCCTCGTGATCGGGGTGGAGACCGACCTCCTCTTCCCCCTCCGGCAACAGCGCCAGATCGCCGACGGCCTCGCCGCAGGCGGCATGGACGTCGAGTTCCTGGCACTGGACTCGCAGCAGGGCCACGACGCCTTCCTGACGGACACCGACCGGTTCGGCGTGCCCGTGGCGAAGTTCCTCACCGCGCTCTAGCCGGAGCCCCCTTTTCCCCTCTCACCACGGAACGGAGGACCACGTGTCCGACAACGCGCCCAGACTGGCCCTCGTCACCGGTGCCAACCGCGGCATCGGCCGGGAGACGGCACGGCTGCTCGCCGAGGCCGGCGTCCGGGTCCTGCTCGCGGGCCGCGACCGCGAGGCGGTCACGACCGCGGCGCGGGAGCTGCGCCGCGACGGCCTGGAGGCCGACCCCCTCGTCCTCGACGTGACCGACCCGGCGAGCGTCCGGGCCGCCGCCGACGAGGTCGACCGCGTGCACGGCCGGCTCGACGTGCTCGTCAACAACGCCGGCATCCGCGTCGAGGAGTACGGCCGGGCACCGTCGGAGCAACCGGCGGCCCGCTGGCGCGAGACCTTCGACACCAACCTCTTCGGCGTCGTCGAGGTGACCAGGGCCTTCCTGCCGCTGCTCCGCAGATCCCCCGCGGCGCGGATCGTCAACGTCTCCAGCCTCCTCGGCTCGCTGACGACGCACAGCGACCCGGACTCGTACGCCTCCACCCCCATGTTCAAGTCCCTTCCGGCCTACAGCGCCGCCAAGAGCGCGGTCAACTCCTGGACCGTCCACCTCGCCTACGAACTCCGCGGCACCCCGATCAAGGTGAACGCCGTGCATCCCGGCTACACCCGGACCGGCCTGAACGACGGCGCGGGCGATCTCGACGTGTCGGACGGCGCGGGATCGAGCGTGCTGATGGCCCTGCTCGGCGACGACGGGCCGACGGGCACGTACACGCACCGGGGAGTGGCCGTGCCCTGGTGACTCCCTCCGGGGACCCGCACGCAGACGTCTTCCACCCTTCGAACACGGAGTGAAATGTTGGGCACCACACTGGCTCTGGTCACCGACCGGAGCAGCCTCCCGATCGACTACGACATGCCGCTGCTCCTGGACGCGTGCCACAAGGCCGGGATCGGGGCCGAAATATGCTCCTGGGACGACCCGGACGTCGACTGGAGCCGCTTCGACGCCGTCCTCCTGCGCTCCCCGTGGAGCTATGTGGAGAACCTCCCCCGGTTCCTCTCCTGGTGTACGGGCGTCTCCGAGGTCACCCGCCTGCTGAACCCGCTCCGGGTGGTCCGGTGGAACCTCGACAAGCACTACCTCGCCGACCTGGCCGCCTCCGGCGTGCCCGTCGTGCCCAGCGCCTTCCTCGCGCCCGGCGCGGATCCCCTGCCGGCCCTGCGGGCGTTCCTCGCCGTCCACCCCCGGACGGCCGAGATCGTGGTGAAGCCGACCGTCGGCGCGTACTCCCGGCACGTCCAGCGCTTCCCCCGCGCCCAGGAGACCGAGGCCGCCCACTGGATCACCGAGCTGCTCGGACAGGGGCACCACGTCATCCTCCAGCCCTACCTGGACTCGGTGGACCACGACGGCGAGACCAACCTCGTCTACTTCGACGGCGTCTACAGCCACGCCATCCGCAAGCGCGCCCTGCTCGGGGCGGACGGCACCGTCGACGTCCCGACGCTCGACGCCCGCACGGCCCGGGAGGCCGCCGAGGACGAGCGGTCCGTGGCCTCGGCCGCGCTGGCCGCGGCGGCGGAACTCCTGGAGCTGCGCGGACCGCTGCTCTACGGCCGCGTCGACCTCGTCCGCGGCGCCGACGGGGCGCCCGTGGTGCTGGAACTCGAGCTCTGCGAGCCGTCGTTGAGCATGCCCTTCTCGGCCTCCTCCGCCGCCCGGTTCGTGCGCGCCATCGCCGCACGGCTGGCGGAGCCGGCCTCGACCCCCCACAAGCGACAGGACGTGATGGCGTGACCGCCACGCAGAGCCCCCGGGCCACCGCGCAGACCACCCGGACCGGCGTACGGACCCCCCAGGGCACCACCCAGAGCCCCCCGGCCGCACCCCGGGGCCCGGCGATGTCCAGCGGAACCCTCTTCGCCGCCCTGGGAGTGCTGAGCTTCTCCTTCAGCTTCCCCGGCACGGTGTGGGCACTGGACGGATTCGGGCCGTGGAGCGCCACCGGCGTGCGCGGGGTGCTGGCCGCCGCCATCGCGCTGGTGGCCCTGCTCGTGACGCGCGCGCCGCTGCCGGCGCGGGCGGACTGGCCCGCCCTCGCCATCGTCGCGGGAGGCTGCGCGATCGGCTTCCCCCTGCTCACCACGCTCGCCCTGCAGACCTCGTCCACGGCGCACTCCGCGATCGTCATCGGCGCGCTGCCCATGGCCACGGCCGTCTTCTCCGCGGTCCTCACCCGCAGGCGCCCCTCGAAGGTGTTCTGGGCGGCGGCCGGTACCGGCGCCGCGACCGTCATCGCGTTCACGCTCACCCGGAACCACGGCCGGCCGACCCTCGCCGACCTCTACCTCTTCGGCGCCCTGCTGGTCTGCGCCGCCGGCTACGCCCACGGCGGGCGGCTCTCCGCGCGCATGCCGGGCTGGCGGGTCATCGCCTGGGGCGTGGTGCTGGCCGCGCCCGTCAACCTCGCCGTCGCCGCCTGGGCGCTCCCGCACGAGCCGGTCCACCTCACGGCGAAGGCCCTCCTCGGCATGGCGTACATCGCGGGCATCTCCCAGTTCGGCGGATTCGTCGTCTGGTACAAGGGCATGGGCCTCATCGGCGTGGCGCGGGCCAGCCAACTGCAGCTCGCCCAGCCGCTGCTGACCCTGGTGTGGGCGGTCCTCCTCCTCGGCGAACAGGTCGGCCCGACGGTTCCCCTCACCGCCGCGATCGTCCTCGCCTGCATCGTCGTCACCCAGCGGGCCAGGGCCGCCTGACCCGGCGGGCCCTCGCCCTCGCCCTCGCTCTCCTCCCCGACGGAACCCCGGGTCGCCGACCCGGGGCCCCGCGCGTGGGCCCGCGTCTCGAGTTGAGGCATCGCGCCACCGGCGTAGCGTAAGGAGAGCGGAGTTCTGCGACAGGGCGCGTGGTGGCGTGCGAGATCCCACGGAGAGTGCAGACGCCCGCCCCCGCCGGGATCGCGTCCGCGTGGCAGGGCCGGCGGCGTACCGGCACGAGGAGCGATCGCTATGGGCAAGATGTCGATCGAGCAGTTGCGCGAAAGTGTCCGCGGGGCGGTCACCACCCCGGACGACTACGGCTACGACCAGTCGCGCACGGTCCACAACGCCATGATCGACAAACGGCCGGCCGCCGTCGTGCACTGCGTCAACGCGGGCGACGTCATGGCCGCGGTCGCCTTCGCACGGGAGAACGACATCGACCTGGCGGTGCGCGGCGGCGGGCACAGCGTGCCCGGCTTCGGCACCTGCGACGGCGGCGTCGTCGCCGACCTGTCCGGGATGCGCGGCGTGCGCGTCGACCCCGGGCGGCGGACGGCACGCGCCGAAGGCGGCGCCACCTGGGGCGACTTCAACGCGGCGACGCACGCCTTCGGCCTCGCGACGACCGGCGGGATCATCTCGACCACGGGTGTCGGCGGGCTCACCCTCGGTGGCGGCATCGGCTACCTCGCCCGCGGACTCGGCCTGAGCTGCGACAACCTCGTATCCGCCGACGTGGTGACCGCCGACGGCCGGCTGCTCGTCGCGAGCGAGGAGGAGCACGACGACCTCTTCTGGGCCCTCCGCGGCGGCGGCGGCAACTTCGGCGCCGTGACCTCCTTCGAGTACCGGCTCGGCCCCGTCAAGGACATCTACGGCGGACCGATCCTCTACGAAGTGGAAGACGCCGCCACCGTCCTGCGCTCCTTCGCCGACTACATCGCCGACGCGCCGGAGGAACTCGGCGGCTTCCCGGCCTTCCAGCTGGCCCCGCCGCTCCCGTTCATCCCCGAGGACCGGCACGGCGACCCCTTCATCCTGATCGTGGCCTGCTGGGCCGGGCCACTGGACGAGGGGCCGCGCGCCCTCCAGGCGTTCCACGACTTCGCGCCGGTGGTCGCCGAGCACGTCGGACCCATGCCGTACCCCGCGCTCAACAGCGCCTTCGACGCGCTGGTCCCGCCCGGCCTCCAGCATTACTGGAAGGCCAACTTCGTGACCGAGCTCACCGACGCCGCGATCGAGGCCCACGTACGGTACGGGCCGCGGCTGCCGGCCGTGAACTCGACCGTCCACATCTACCCCGTCAACGGCGCCTGCCACCGTGTCGCACCGGACGCGACGGCCTACGCCTACCGGGACGCCTCGTTCGCCACCGTCATCGCCGGCATGTGGCCCGACCCGACGGCCAACGAGGCCAACATCGCCTGGGTGCGCGACTACTACGAAGCGACCGCCCCGCACTCGGAGGAAGGCGGATACATCAACTTCATGGCCGACGACGACCAGAGCCGCATCAAGGCCAACTACAAGACCAACTACGACCGCCTCGTCGAGGTCAAGCGGACCTACGACCCGGGCAACCTCTTCCACCTGAACCAGAACATCAAGCCGTAGGCCCCCCTCCCGGCGTCCGGCAGACGGCCCGCACCCTCCCGAGGGCCCCCACGGCCCTCGGGAGATCTTGGTGTGCGGGGCCGACGGAACCGGGTAACGTCCTTGTCATGTTCTTCCAGACGCCGATTCACGAGTGAGAGCGTGATGGGCCCCCGCTGACGTCCTTCGACGTCGCCGCGCCCGTCCCCCACCGATGAATCCGTAGATCACCTCACCTCGATACCGGGAGAACCCATGACCGTCAGCAAGAACATCAACAACCCCGTGGGCCAGGGCGGCGGCCAGCGCAAGCGGCAGTCCCGCGCCGAACGCCAGAACAACGGCCCGCACCGCAACCTCGACCGCCAGGGCGCCGCCGACCAGAAGGCGGAGCTCCTCCGCAAGATGCGCGAGAAGACCGCCGCAACCCAGGCCCAGCCGGACGAGGACGCCGCACAGAGCTGACACGCCACCGCCGCGGGGCGGCCGCGCCCATGTGTCGGACAACGAAGAAGGCCCAGGTCGATGACCTGGGCCTTCGCCGTCAGGCGTCCGAGCGTCGGCCGAGGATCTCGCGGGCTCGCAGGCCGGCCTGGAAGCGGGACCGCGCGTCCAGGGCGGTCATGAGGGCGGCGACCCGTCGGCGGTAGGTGCGCAGGGACACTCCCAGGCGGCGGGACGCGGTCTCGTCGGTATGGCCGGCCGCCAGGGCCCGCAAGACGGCCCGCTCGGCGTCACCGAGACGGGGAAACGGCAAGCGACGGTACGTGGCGAGGTCCGCCGAGGTCTCCCAGGCCGTCTCGAACAGGGCCCGCACCCCTGCCACCACACCCGGCTCCCGGACGACGCTGTACGTACGGGGTTCCCCTGCGGCGGACTGCGGGGCCGCCAGGACCACGAGGCGCCGGTCGACGACGATCGCCTCGTGGGCCGGGGGTGCGGGCGAGATCCGGATCTCCGCGCCTGCCTCGCCGAGCCGCTTGAGCAGCTCCCGGCCACCGGGAGCCTGGAAGACGCCAGGCCCGTACAACTTGCGCACGACGAGACCGGGCGGAAGCGCGCGACGTGCACGCGGGGCGGCTGCCGACCATGTTTCGGGTTCCCCGGCGGCACAGAGGAACTCCTCCCGCACTCCCTCGAACAGGGCACCCGCACGCCGCGCCAGCTCGGCCTCGCCCCGCAGCGTCACGATGCCTTGCGCCGTCATGGCACCAAACTGCCACGCGTTCGCCTTCGACACGAGGCTTCCCGAGGATCTGGAGGCATGACCACGACCCGTGAGAACCCGCCCTCCGCCTTCCTTCTCGGCGGAGACCTTCCCGTCGCCCGCATGGGCTTCAGTGCCATGCGGCTTCCGGCCCGCGAGATCGCCGGTCCCGCGAACGATCCGGAGACGTCGGCGGCCGTGCTGAGGCGGGCCGTCGAGCTGGGTGTGAACCACATCGACACCGCCTGGTTCTACTTTCACGGCGGGCTCTCGGCCAACGGCCTGATCCGCCGCGTCCTGCACCCCTACGCGCCGGATCTGGTCCTGGCGGCCAAGGTCGGCCCGGTCCGGCACCCCGACGGCAGCTGGGGAGCCCCGGCCGGTCCCCGGGAACTCGTCGCCGGCGTCCATCGCACGCTGCGGGAACTCGGCCGGGACCGCCTCGACCTCGTCTACCTGCGCCTCCACGAGGACGACGACGACACCGTGGCCGAACGGTTCGGCGCGCTCGCAGCCCTGCGCGAGGAGGGCCTGATCAGGCACCTCGGCCTCAGCAACACCACCACCGGCCGGCTCGCCAGGGCGCAGCGGATCGCCCCCGTGGCAGCCGTGCAGAACATGTACGGCCTCCTCCACCGCCGGAACCCGGACGTCCTCGACGCCTGCACGGAGCAGGGCATCGCCTTCGTCCCCTTCTTCTCCCTGGAAACCCTGGGCCGCCCCGAACCGTCCGAGCCGCTCACCCGGATCGCCACCCGGCACGGAGTGACCACGGCGCAGGTCAAACTCGCCTGGACGATGGCCAGGTCACCGGTAGTCCTCCCGATCCCCGGCACCTCCTCGGTCGCCCACGTGGAGGACAACATCGCGGCAGCCGACCTGCTCCTCGCCCCGGAGGACCTCGCCGCCCTGGACGCACTGCCGGCCTGAGCCACGGTCCCGGACAACGACGAAGATCGACGCCGGCCTGCGCCTGGACGCGGCACCGACCGACGCGAGCTTCGCGCGGAGCTGCTAGCCGATCTGGGCGTAGTTGTAGTACCTGTCGAAGCGCGGCACCCAGATGGTGGGCCAGGGCACGCCGGTGGTGCCGCAGGCCCCGAAGACCACGGGCGAGCGGCGGCCGGTGTCGTTCAGGCACAGGCCGGTGCCCACCTCCTGCATCTCCCAGTGGTCGCCCTGCTCACCGCCCTGGAAGACCCACGTGAAGGTGGCGCAGCCCCAGCCGTCCGCCTGGATCAGGGAGACGCCCTGGTAGACCGATCCGCCCTGCGCGCCGAGGCAGCGCGCGCCGCCCCAGGTGCCGATCGCGAAGTTGCCGTTGCCCAGGCTGTGGAAGGTGAAGCGCTGGTGCAGCGCGCCCTTGCAGTCGTACGTCTGGATGATGGCACCGGCGCTGGTGGACTCGCCCCGGATGTCGAGGCACTTCCAGCTGTACCCGGCCCGGATCTCGTAGATGGGCGCGTTGTACGGGGTGGTGCTGTAGCGGATCGTCGGGTTCTCGGCGGCCTGCGCGGACGCAGGCAGCAGCATGACGAACAACGCCGTGAGAGCGGATATGACCCCGCTGCCGAACCGGCGGAACTTTTGCGCCACGTTCTCTCCTGACTGGAAACAACTGACCGGGGACGAGCTTGACGCCGGAGAAGCTACCGAGATCCACTGAGCCTCCGGTACCCACCCTTTCAGGGGGGTGTGTTCACTGCGGAGGCTGTGGTGAGGGTGGGCTCGGGACTGCAGCGAGCCCAGCGGTTCATGATGCTCGCGACCGGCCTGTACCGGGCCAGCCACTTGACGGCGGGGTTCGCGGCCGTGTTGCGGAAGGCGCCGGGCGAGGTCCTCCCCTGGGCGGTGTTCGGCGGAATCCTCGCGTCCAGTGCGTGGTTGTACGGGAACGCGTACGCACGGGGCTGGTTCGACCGGCGCTGGGTGTGGGCCGACGTGCTGGTGACCGGGTGCTCGGTGCCGCTGCTGATGTGCCTGGCGACCGGTGCGCGGTCGGGCGGCGGCTGGGTGCCCGGGGGCGCCGAAGTGGCCGTGTACGGATGGCTGTTCCTGCTGGGCGGGTCGGTGAGCGCGGCGGCGGGCGTCGCTCTGGCGCCGCGACCGGCCGTGGGGGCCGTACTGCTCCTGCTCGGCACCACGCTGGTCGCGTACCTGTGGGCGATCGGGCCGGAGGCGACTTCGGGGTCCGCGCTCGTCGGGCACCTCAACTCGGTGGTCTCCTCGGCCGTGATGGCCAGGGTCTTCTGGTGGTACCTGCGCCGCCAGGGCACCCAGCTGGACGAGGCCAAGGAGCGGGCGCTGACCGCCGAGGCCGCGCGGGCCCGGCAGGCGGAGCGGATCGCGCACCACCGGGCCCTTCACGACACCGTGCTGGCCACGCTGACCACCATCGCCGCCGGCCGGGTGGACGCCAACGCGCCCCTGGTGCGCGAGCGGTGCGCCCGCGAGGCCGCGTACCTGCGGCGGCTGATCCAGCGCGAGGACGACCCGGAGGCCGCCGGTGCGGAGGCCGCCGAGGTGGCCGTCGCGATCGCGCTGGAGGAGGCGGTGCACTCGGCCGAGTGCCTGGGCCTGAAGATCACCGCCCAGTACCACGAACTGCCCACGGTGCCCCGCCCCGTGGCCACCGCCCTCGCGGCCGCCGTGTCCGAGGCCCTGAACAACGTACGGTGCCACGCCGCGACCGGACAGGCATTCCTGACGGCCGTCGGGGTGGGCGAGGGCGTGTCCGTCACGGTGGTGGACCGGGGCGCCGGCTTCGATCCGTGCGCCCCGGGGGGCGGCACGCCGGTCGGGTCCGGGTCCGGGCTGCGGCGCTCCATCCACGCCCGGCTGGCCGAGATAGGCGGACAGTCCGAGGTCGACAGCGCCCCCGGCGAGGGCACCAGCGTGCAGCTGCGGTGGCCCGCGTGATCACCGTGGCCGTGGTGGACGACGACCGGATGCTGCGCGAGGGCCTGCGCTCCTGGCTGGCCGGGGTGGAGCGGCTACGGTTGCTGGCCGCGGTGGAGACGGTGGACGAGCTGCTTGCGGTGGGAGGCCGGCCCGCCGACGTGGTGCTGCTCGACCTGGTGCTGCGCGACGGATCCGTCCCCGAGGAAAACGTCCGGCGGCTGTGTGCGGCGGGCAGCCGGGTGCTGGTGATCAGTACGGTCGCGGACCGGGCCCGTATCGTCGGGACAGTGGCGGCCGGGGCGGACGGCTACCTCACCAAGGACCACTCCCTGGAGACGCTCGTGGGCGCCGTGGAGACGGTGGCCGGGGGCGGTACGGCGCACTCCGTCGAGCTGGCCTTCGCCTGGGCGCACGACACCGGCCCGGCCCGGCCGCCGCTGGCGCCGCGCGAGCTCCAGGTCCTGCTCGACTACGCCTCCGGGCTCACGCTGAAGGCCACCGCGCGGCGGGCGGGCGTCAGTCCGAACACCGCCAAGTACTACCTGGACCGGGTCAAGGAGAAGTACCAGCGGGCCGGTCGCCCGACGTACACGAAGATCGACCTGGCCCTGCGGGTGCGGGAGGACGGGTTGAGCCCTCAGGACCGCCCCCAGCACCGCCCTTAGCCCCCATGCCGGTGACGTGGCCCCTGTCCTGCCGGGTGATGGTGACAGGCGGTGGCAGTGCGTGACGATTCCGCGCCCAATCTGACGTCCTGTTACGGCACTTATGGCACGCGAATGGCACGCGGGCCTGAGAGGTCCGGACAACAAACAAGCCCCAGGTCGCTGACCTGGGGCTTTGTCGTGGAGCGGATGACGGGAATCGAACCCGCGCTATAAGCTTGGGAATCACCACTGCCTAAGGTGTTGATGTGCCCTCTGACCTGCGCATATCGACTGTCAGGTGACTTGTGGTGAGGGTTCTGACGCGCCCATGTTGACCGCTGTTATCCGCTGCTGAGGGCACGGATGGGGCACGTTTCTGCCCGATGCCTTGCCAATGTCGGGCGCCCGGTCAGGTCCTCCCCGGTGCCGGCGGTTTCCGCGACTAGCCTCCGCATCATGCTGCGTATCGTCGACACCCGTACCGGCCACCTCGTGGAGATTCCCTCCGTACGCCGACATCTGCTGAGCATCTGCGTCCACCTGCCGGCCGGCGACGTCGGGATCGGCCTGGCGGACCTGCGGGCGCTCCTGGTCGGTGACGTACTGGCGCGCACAGCGGAGCTGCACGGCCTGCAGTCCCGCACGTTCCTCACCACGCCGGACCTGCCGCCTGAGCAGGCCCGGGCGCTTGATCGCGCCATGTCCGACCTTGGCATCCACCCGCCCGCCACCGTCGGTGTCCACCATCCGAACGGAACGCTCTGTGCTGCCGCCGACGTACACGTCCACGCGTACAGGACCGCGGCACAGGACGCGGTCGGCGGGGTCCGTATCGACGTGGGCCAGGCCGGCCCGGCATCGGGGGAGAGGGGCGTTCCGGACCGTGCCCACCTCCCGTCCCCAGGGCTCCTGGAGGTCGTCGCCCCGGAGGGGGTCGATCCGCTGGCCGTGAGGATGCTGATGCTCGGCCACGCCTACCGCACGCCGGTCGTCGTCACCAGTACCGCGCTCGAAGAGGCCCGGCGGACGCTGGGGGACTGGCGGCAGCTGGTGGCCGACTGGGCACAGGAGCCGTCCCGGCCGATCCCCGCCGATGTGCTGCGGCACGCCCATGACGTGCTGGCGGATGATCTCGGCGTCCCCGCCGTCCTGGAGGCGCTGGTCACCGTGGCGACGCGCGCCGACGTACCGGCCGGTGCCAAGTTCGAGACGTTCGCGTTTCTCGACCGCGTCCTCGGACTGGACCTCGCGCGCGAGGTGGGTCACCAGCACCGGGCGGCGACATGACGTCGGGTGCGCGGGCCTCGTGGCGGCGGTCGTCACAACGGCCCCAGCGCATTCACTCCGCCGAGGCCGCCCTTCCGGATCGCCACACGTGAGCGTGCTCGATCCACTTCAATTCTACGACCGCGGGCCGGACAGGACGAGAGGGGAGCGGGCCCGTGGGCAGTCCGGCTCAGCCGCGTTCTTCCTCTTCGGCTTCCATGCGGCGGATTCCCTGGTGGGTCAGGGAGACCATCGCGGGGGTGTTGCCCGGTTCCCAGTCGACGGTGATCAGGCCCTCGCCGGCGAGGTAGGTGCAGGCGGCGGCCAGGTCGTCCTCCGGGATGCGCAGGTCGTTCCGCAGCTTCCGTCCCGGGATGCCGAGGAGACGGTTGCCTTCGCTGGCTTCGTAGAGGGCGGCCAGGACCCGTTCGCGGTAGACCTGTCGCTCGCGGAGTGTCGCCATGACCGAGTCCTTTCATGCGGGTGAGGAACGGCCGGCGCTCCTCACACCTCGTCGACGTGGGCGCCGGTGAGAGAGGACGGTCTGCTGGTGGCGAGCCAGGAGAGGGCGGGTTCCGCGCCGGATCCGGTGTCGACGGTGAGGTGGAGCCGTGTGCCGCCCTCGGGCACGGGATAGCTGCGCTGTTCCGCCCCGGCGAAGGAGCATCGGATCACTTGGGCGACCGCGCGGGCGGCTTCGGGGGTGGCGGCGACGATACGGATCTCGGCGTGTCCGGCCGAGGGCAGGGTCGCGGTGTCGATGGGGTACAAGGTGCGTGGTCCCTTCGGAGGGCGAGCGAGAAGCCGGCGGGTGGGTTGTCCCGGGTGTCGGGTGCCCCACCCGCGGCCTTCGGCCGGAGGAATGGTCTGAGGCGATCAGGGCCAGGTGCCCGTGAGCCTGCGGCGGGAGGCTTGCCCTGTCGGGGTGTCCTGCTCCGTCGGCGTGGGGTGGCTGTGGCCGGGCGGCCGGCGAATGGCCGGGAAGGGGGCGTCGAAGTGGTGGGCGGCGATGCGTGCGTCGTGCTGGGCGTTGAGCCGGTGGATCAGGCGTGTGCCGAGCGCGATCAGCAGGGCGATCGCGGCGAGCGTGATCAGGGTTTCCATGGGGTCACCTCCGCAGGTGCCTCGGCATGGGGATCATCCGCGCGCCGATGAGTGGGTGTCGCAGGGGCGTCGGGGCGGCTCCGCCGTCGGTCTCCCAGGCGTCCTCGCCGCTTCGGGCGTCTCGCATACGGCGGCCGGTCGCGGTCTCGTCGGACATCAGGGCACCGGCGGCCAAGACGCTGCCGGGGAGGGCGGCGGCGGTCATGAGCCGGGCGGCCGCGGCGGGTTCGGTCTCGGGCGGGATCACCAGGAGGTCGCAGCGGCCGATGGTGTAGGAGAGCAGGATCATCTTGTCGGGATCCTGTTCGGTGAACCAGCCGACGTGCACGGTGTGCCCGGTGACGCCGACCTTGTGCGGGACGACGGGCCAGCGGGTGGGGTTCACCGTGACGCGTGTGATGCGTCCGTAGTGCTCCTCCAGCGCGTCGACCAGGGGCGGAAGTTCGGCGGCGAGGTCACGCGAACGAGGCCACCAGGCGCCGTCCAAGAGGCCGGCGAGGGTGGTCTTCGGTGTCAGCGAGAGGCGCGCCGAAAGCAAGGGCGCGAGGGTGGTGGTCATGATCGCGGACCCGTCTCCGGGCCGCCCTGCAGGGCGGCCCAGTGTCATGATCGCCGGAAACGACGTCCGCGTGGGAGCGGGTGCTCGACTTACTCCCGGTACTTTCAGCGTACTCCGCCCACCAGTCGGACGAGCCGTTCTGACCAGGCGATTTCCCGCGGAGCACGCCGTCCGGCCGATGGCCGCGGATACGACCGCCGGCACGCGTAGTGCCGTGTGACCACGCCGGACGAGATACCCCGTCGGTGACGACACCGTCCTCATCCGCGCCACTCGACCAGGACCAGCGTGGCGTCGTCCGAAGTGGCGTTGCCCCGTGCCCGCTTGAGGGTGTGGGAGAGGTCCCGTACCACCGCGCGGACCTCTCGGTCCGCCCGCTCCAGCTGGTTCACCCAGTCGATCAGCTGGTCCTCGCCGAACTCCTCCTGTCCGCTCTCGTGTTCCTCGATCAGCCCGTCGGTGAAGCAGAGGACGCGATCCCCCGGTTCGAGCGTCACCCCGCTGACCTGCGGCTGTGCTCCTCCGAAGCCGACGGGCAGGGTCGTGGGGCTGTCCAGGCGGCCTACGACGCGGTGGTCGCGGATCAGCATGGGGGCGGGGTGCCCGGCGTTGACCCACTGGAGGCGGCCGGTGTTCGTGTCCAGCCGCATCATCTGCGCGGTCACGAAGTGGTCGGGTGCGAACTGCTCGGCCACGGCCCGGTCCATGAAGAGGTAGATCTCCGACAGTTCGATGCTGATCCGCCGGGCGTGCCGGTACGCGCCGATGGCCACCGTGGCCATCGTGGCCGCGTCCAGGCCGTGGCCCATGGCGTCGATCACGGCGAGGTGGAAGGTGTCCCCGTTCAGGGCGTAGTCGAAGCTGTCGCCCGCCACGTCGTAAGCGGGTTCCAGAACGCCGGCGACGGCGACGCGCGGCGTCGCCATCGTCAGCGGTGGCAGCAGCGACCACTGGATCTCGGCGGCGACGCTCATCGGTTCGCTGCGACGGGTGCGGAAGAAGAGGTCGGTATGGCCGTTCTTGGTCTGCATCATGTCGGCGATCAGCCCGGCGATCCTGCGCAGCAGACGGCGGTCGTCGTCATCGACGGCGTCCAGCGTGACGGCCAGGACACCCGCCTGGTCGCCGCCGTCCAGCAACGGCAGCAGGACCCGTACGCCGTCGGCCAGCACGAGTTCGACCGGCCGCGAGGTGAGGAAACACCGGCCGGCCTCGGAGCCGTCGATGGACTGCGGCGCGCCGCCCGCCAGCCCTTCGCCCGGCAGGGCGACCAGTCTCTGCTGCCCGTAGTCCTGGAGCAGGATCTGCGGATCCCGTCCCCCCAGCCGTGCCACCGTTTCGGCCAGGATCGACCCGACCAGATGCGGCGGCAGCTCGTGGGCCCGGTCCAGCAGCCCGCCCAGCAGCTCTTCTCCGAAGCTCTCCGAGCGATCCGCGTCCCCGGGCGATCCGACGGTCATCCCGCTCCCTTCCGCAGGGCGACGGAGGGGCCGTGCAACGCCTGCGCCGCAGCCCGGCAGGCACGGGAGCCAGACCCGTTACCGGCAATCTCGCCACCAGGATGCGCCTCGGAGACAGAACACGCCACACGGGTGCCGTCGAAGGCCGCCCCATCTGTCTCCAGGCTCCGTCCGTGCCCGGGGGGGGCCGCTGTTTACCGGTCTGAAGGGCACGGAAGGGGAGCGCGCGGCAGCGGGTGAGGGCGTGAGGGTGGGTTCCGGGCGGTGCCCAGCCGGATGGCGATCATGCGCTGTCCGGCGGATGGCACTCCTGGTGAGTGTCGGCCTGGCCCTGACGGGCCAGCTCGACGTACTGCCGGATCATCGCCAGGGGCATGCCGGAGGAGCGCAGCTTCGTACAGATGGCCAGCCACTCCAGGTCTTCTTCGTGATAGATCCGGCGGCCGTTGGACAGGCGGCGCACGGGGTTGGCGAACAGGCCCTCCCGCTCGTAGAACCGCAGCGCGTGCACGCTCAGCCCACTGCGTCGTGCCATCTCGCCGATGCGCAGGTCCATGAGCGCCCTCCCCCACGCGGCTGTTGATCTAGCCCCGACTCTAGGTTCTAGCGTCGAGGTGTCGGCCCATCGGGCCCTGGCGAAATTCGGCGGGCTCGACATCGTGGCCAACAACGCCGGTTACGGCCTCGTGGGCGCGATAGAGGAGACCTCCGACAAGGCCGTCCGGGCACTGTTCGACGTCAACGTCTTCGGCGCACTCAACACGCTGCGGGCGACCCTGCCGACGCTGCGCGCCCAGCGCTCCGGACACGTTCTGAACATCGGCTCCGTGGGCGGCTTCGCCACCGCGCCGGCGGTGGGTTTGTACGGCGCGTCGAAGTTCGCCCTCGAGGGCATCTCCGAGGCGCTGCACGGCGAGCTGGCCCCGCTCGGTGTCCGCGTCACGATCGTGGAGCCGGGCGGGTTTCGCACCGACTTCCTCAGCAAGCTGAGCATGCAGGTCGAACCGGCCTCCATCGCTGACTACGCCGCCGGCGCGGGGCCGGTGCGCGAGGCACTGGCCGGACACGATGGCCGTCAGCCAGGCGATCCGGTGAAGGCGGCGAAAGCCATCGTCGACATCAACGAGGTCGCCGAGCCGCCGCTGCGCCTGCAGCTGGGCGCGGACGCAATCGAGCGCGTCGAGGCGAAGCTGGATCTGGTGCGGCGCGAACTTGACCAATGGCGCCACGTGGCACTCTCCACCGGAACCGGAGAAGCCGTCTGATCACGAGACGCTGTCCGCCATGCACGAGGCCGTGCGGCAACCTGACGCCGCATGAGGTCGGTTATGGCACGCGAAGGGCACGCGGGGCCCGACAGGTCTGGACAACGACGAAGCCCCAGGTCGCTGACCTGGGGCTTCGTTCAAGAGCGGATGACGGGAATCGAACCCGCGCTATAAGCTTGGGAAGCTCATGTTCTACCATTAAACTACATCCGCGGAGCGGCCTGGTTGATCAAAGCCGCATCGTCGCACACTCTACCCCATGGGTCGGGGGAGGCGAAGCTTGCGCGTCTGCGTGTCGGAGCGTCGCCTGGAGGGTGTCCTGTTGATCCCCTAATGTGGCTGTCTCGTCCACCGCATGTGTAGGGGAAGGGACTTGATGGGTTCCATGGAGAGCACCGTCGTCCGCTGTGCCGAGGGGCATGTGTTCAGTACCGCGTCGTTCCCGCTTCAGCAGCTGGGGGCCGCGCGGATCGGGCCCGGACGGCTGATCCGGTGTCCGCGGTGCGCGCGGTTGCGGCATGCGGTGCCGGTGGAGACCGGGCGGCGCTGAGCCGGGGTGCGGGGGCGTGGACGCCTGCCGATTGGGGCAGGTCCGCGCCCTCTGCGTATCGTGGGGGCGTGCTTCTCTCAGACAAGGACATCCGGGCCGAGATCGATGCCGGACGCGTGCGCATCGACCCGTACGACGAATCCATGGTGCAGCCCTCGAGCATCGACGTGAGGCTTGACCGCTTCTTCCGGGTGTTCGAGAACCACCGTTACCCCCACATCGACCCCGCCGTCGAGCAGCTCGACCTGACGCGCGAGGTCGAGCCGGAGGGCGACGAGGCGTTCATCCTGCACCCGGGCGAGTTCGTGCTCGCCTCGACCTACGAGGTCATCAGCCTCCCGGACGACATCGCGTCGCGTCTGGAGGGGAAGAGCTCGCTGGGGCGGCTCGGTCTCGTCACGCACTCGACGGCCGGGTTCATCGACCCCGGTTTCTCGGGGCACGTGACCCTGGAGCTGTCGAACCTGGCCACCCTGCCGATCAAGCTCTGGCCGGGGATGAAGATCGGGCAGCTGTGCATGTTCCGGCTCAGCACGCCCGCCGAGTTCCCGTACGGGAGCGAGCGCTACGGCTCGCGGTACCAGGGGCAGCGGGGGCCGACGGCCTCCCGTTCGTTCATGAACTTCCATCGGACTCAGGTGTGAGGCGGTCGCAGGCATGAGTGAGGTACGCGAGAACCTGACCTACGAGGGATTCGGGAACGCCGTACGCCAGCTGGCGCAGACCATCGCCGACGACGGCTACGAGCCCGACATCGTGCTCTCCATCGCCCGCGGCGGCGTCTTCGTCGCCGGCGGTCTGGCCTACGCCCTCGACTGCAAGAACATCCACCTGGTGAACGTGGAGTTCTACACCGGCGTCGGGACGACCCTGGAGATGCCGGTCATGCTGGCGCCCGTGCCCAGCGCGATCGACTTCTCCGACAAGAAGGTCCTGATCACCGACGACGTCGCCGACACCGGCAAGACGCTCAAGCTCGTCCACGACTTCTGCGTCGACCATGTCGCCGAGGTCCGTTCGGCCGTCATCTACGAGAAGTCGCACTCCCTGGTGAAGTGCGAGTACGTGTGGAAGAAGACCGACGAGTGGATCAACTTCCCCTGGTCGGTCGAGCCGCCCGTGGTGAAGCGTGAGGGCCAGGTCCTCGACGCCTGAGCCGAGGGTCCGGCCCCGCCGTCCGGCTGGGTCGGACAGGTCGGCCCGGCCGGCCCGGTCGGTTCAGTCGACCAGGTTGGCCAGGGCCCGGTAGGTGTTCGGGCCCGGGACGCCGTCGAGCGGCCCGGTGTAGCCGCCGGTCTGGGCGAGCCGCTGGAGCGCCACGTACGTGGCCCTGCCCGGGGCGCCGTCGATCAGGCCGGAGTAGCCGGAGCCGCGCAGGCATGCCTGGACGCCGGCCCAGCCGAACGAGCCGAGGACCCCGTCGGCCGGGCCCGTGTAGCCGCCGAGGACCGCCATCCGCTGGAGGGCCGCGTACGTCCGGGTGCCCGGGACGCCGTCGAGGGCACCCGTGTAGCCGAAGCGCCGCATCACGGTCTGGACGCCCTTCCAGCTGTTCACGCCCATGACGCCGTCGATCGGGCCGGTGTAGCCGCCGGCGGTCGCGAGGGTCTGGAGCCCCTTGTACGTGGCCGTGCCCGGGGCTCCGTCGAGCGGGCCGGTGTATCCGTAGCCCCGCAGGACGGTCTGGACGCCCTTCCAGCCGTTGACGCCCATGACACCGTCGAGGGGCCCCGTGTAGCCGCCCGCCTTGGCGATCCTCTGCAGGGTCGTGGCGTCGGCCGCCGGGATCGGGCCCGGTCCGGCGCCCGTCACGCTCAGGTAGGTGCGGACGGCCGCGAAGGTGTTCGGTCCGGGGACGCCGTCGACGGGTCCGGTGTAGCCGTAGTCGGCGGCCAGCAGCTGGAGCGCCTTGTACGTGTTCGTGCCGGGGGCGCCGTCGACCGGGCCGTCGTAGTGGCTCTGCGCGAGGACGGTCTGCACGCCCTTCCACGAGGCGGTGCCCAGGACCCCGTCGATCGGGCCCGTGTAGCCGCCGCGCTGGGCGAGCTGCTGGAGGGTCTTCGCGTCCTCCGCCGGGATCGTCACGCCGCCGGCGGCCTGGGCGAGGTAGCCGCGCAGCCCGGCGTACGTGTTCGGTCCGGGGACGCCGTCGACGGGTCCGGTGTAGCCGCCGCGCTGGGCCAGCTGCTGGAGTGCCTTGTACGTGTTCGTGCCGGGGACGCCGTCGACCGGGCCGCTGTAGAGGCCGAGCTGGGTGAGCAGGGTCTGGACGCCCTTCCAGCTGTTCGGCCCGAGGACGCCGTCGAGGGGGCCGGTGTAGCCGCCGAGCTGCGCGATCCGCTGGAGGGTCACGCCGTCGGCGAGGGGGATGTCCGGGACCGGGTCGGGCACCGGGTTCGCGCCGGGTGGCGGCAGGACGGCCGCTCCGAAGGCGTCCGGCCTCGCCTGGTTGAGGTCGACGGCGACGCCCTTGACCGACCCCGTGTCACTGAACTGGTGGATCGCCCAGTCCGGGTACGCGGTGCCGATCCGCGGGCTGCCCGCGGCGGCCCCGTAGTCCGCGATCCACAGCTTGGCGCCCGTCGCGCGCGTCAGCGGCCAGCCGCGCGAGGTGAGCAGGGAGGAGTACGTGTAGAGGAAGGGGGTCGTGCCCAGGCGGGCCTTCACGATGTCGACGAACTGCGCCGTCTGGGCGTCCGTCCACACCGGGCTCTGGTCGACGCCCTCGACGTCGACCATGAGCGGCTCGCCGGGGCGGTAGTCGCGCAGGTGGGCGAGGAAGTACTCGGCGTCGGTGGCCGCCGCTCCCCAGCCGGTCATCCAGTAGTGGCCGACGAGGAACCCCGCCGCCCTGGCCTCGTCGACCTGCCGGACGTAGTGGGGCGAGGTGTAGGGCTGGTGGGTGCCGTCGTTGGAGCCGCCGGCCTTGACGAAGCAGAACCGGAAGCCGGCGCTGCGGGCGGCCAGGAAGTCCAGGGCGGCCTGGCTGGTGCCGACGTCGATCCCGTACACCGCGCTCGTCGGCGACGGGGTGGGGGCCGGGCCCGGTGCCGGCGTCGTCGACGGGGGGTGCGCCGACAGCCAGTCCGAGACGCCGCGGATCGTGTTCGGGCCGAGGAGGCCGTCGACCGGGCCGGTGTATCCGCCGTCCCGGGCCAGGGCCTGGACGGCCTTGTACGTCTCGGCGCCGGGCACGCCGTCGGCGGGGCCGGTGTAGCCGTAGCCGCGGACCGCGGTCTGCACGCACTGCCAGCCGTTGACCCCGATCGCGCCGTCGACGGGGCCCGTGTAGCCGCCGCGCCGGGCGAGCGTCTGCAGGACCCGCTGGTCGTCCGCGGTCAGGGTGTACGTGGCGCCCCCGGGGCCGGGGGCGCCGACGTCGGCCGTCCGCGAACCCACGTTGTCGAGCGTCCAGCCCAGGTACACCAGGCCGGCGAGCGCGTTGTACCGGGCCACGGACTGGGTCCCGATCCGGTAGCCGCCGGGGGCGAAGTCCTCCCCGCCGGACAGGTGCGTCGTCGCCATCAGGCAGCGGGTGCCGCCGCCGTCGAGGTCGAGGGCCACGTGGCCGGGGGTGAGCCGCACCGCGTTGGCCCACCAGTGGAAGGCCCCGCGGGGCGCGGCCGAGTAGTCGGGCCGGCCCTCGCCGGACGCCTCCCACGCGTCGTACGCCGTCCCCCGCGAGCTGCTCAGGTCGCAGGACCGGAACATCAGGGACTGGCACATGTCGGACCAGTTGTAGCCGTTGTCGAAGCCGGCGGCACCACCGTCGGTGGTGTGCTGGCGGGCCCACTGCTCGGCCCCGGCGACCGTTCTCGTCAACTCGCGCCCCTCAGGTCGGTGTCAGGAATCAGGAAACGGAAAGGTGTGCCGAGGCGAGGAGGGTCTCCGACCCCACCAGCTGGGCCCGTACGACCGGGTGGGTTCCCGTCGCGGTGGTCGGCAGCGCGCCGTGCCGGAGCCAGGGATCGAGGACGACCGTCCCCTCCGCGTCCGTGTCGAGGTCCAGATAGCCGTGCCGGCCCGCCGACTTGCGGCCCTCCGACACCTCGAACCAGAGGGCGGGGCGGGCCGCGTGGAACGCGCCGAGGGAGAACCGCACCCGGCGGCCGGCCAGCGGGCGGCCGTCCGCGGTGAGCGCGAACACCACTCCGGTGGCCGGGGCTCCGGCGGGGCCTCCCGCTCCCGCGGCCGGCCAGGCGTAGCCGGGCGCCGAGAACGCTCCCCGGACACGGGCGGCGGCGCCGGCGCCGGCGGCCCGGGGGACGCCCGCCTCGACGGCCGCGGCGGCCGTGCCGCCCCCGCCGAAGCCCAGGACCAGCGCCGGCAGCAGCGCGCCGGCCGTCCGCAGGACGGAGCGCCGGGACGGGCCCGGCCCGGGCTCCCGCCCCCGTGAGCCCGCCTGTGCGTGTGTCACGTCGTCAACCCGCTCCGGCACCGGACCTCCTGGAGTCTCCCGGTCCGCGGCCGAACCGCGGACCGGTCAAGACCACCCCACGACCCGGGCGCGGACAACCCAACGAACCCGCGGAACGGCGGGGACCCGATTCCGCGTTTTCGTTGGGTTGTCGGCGCCGGGGAGGCCGGATGGGATGAGCGGGCTCGCGAACTTCCCCACGTACCCCGTCAGTAGAGCCGGCTCAGGGAGATGCGTTGACCGAGAACGAGGCACGGCACCGTTGTGGCGGCCAGGACGACCACCACGTCCCGGCGGGCGTCAGCCGCCGCGCCCTGCTGCGCGGGGCGGTGGTGGGCGGCGGAGCGCTGGCCGCCGGTGGGCTCGTCCTGCCGACGAGCGCGTACGCCGTTCCCGCGATCTACAACCCGTTCGCCGCCTACGCCGTCACCGGCCCGTGGGACCCGCCGAACCACAACGGCGTCGACTTCGGCATGGCCGTGGGGACCTCACTGCCCGCCTGCGCCGCCGGAACGATCCAGAACATCCCGTACAACGGCACCGGCGGACACACCGTCACCATCCACCACGCCGACGGATACCGCAGCCAGTACATGCACCTGTCGAGGTTCCTGCTGGCCGACGGTGCCTCCGTCGGCTCCGGGACGGTCGTGGGGCTCTCCGGCGGGGCCGCGGGAGCCGACGGCGCGGGCAACTCGACCGGCCCGCACCTGCACTGGCACGTCATCAACCCGAGCGGTGTCCGGGTCAACCCGCTCTCCTTCGGGTCCACGCCGCCGCCCGTGCAGGGGGAGGGGCTGACGCTGCAGAAGATCGCCGGCGCCGGCGGCTACACCGGAGCCCTGGACGGCGTGCCGGGCACGAACACCTGGCTCGGCGTGCAGCAGGTGATGCGGGGGTACGGGTACGCCGGCCCGCTCGACGGCGCGCCCGGCACCAACACGTACGCCGCGCTCCAGAGACTGGCCCAGAAGGGCGGCTACGGCGGTCCGATCGACGGCGTGATGGGCGCCAACTCCTGGAAGGGCGTGCAGACCGTCCTGCGGCGGTTCGGCTACACCGGCCCGATCGACGGCGCGCCCGGCACCAACACCTGGGCCGCGCTCCAGCGCCTCGCCAAGCTCGGCGGCTACACCGGCCCGGCCGACGGCGTGCTGGGCGCCCTGTCGTGGAAGGGCGTGCAGAAGGTGCTCTCCGGCTACGGCTACACCGGCCCGATCGACGGCGCGCCCGGCACCGGCACGTACGCAGCCCTGCAGCGGATGGCCCAGCTCGGCGGCTACTCGGGCCCGGTCGACGGAGTCCCGGGCACCAACACCTGGGCCGCGCTCGCCAAGCTCGTCTGACCGATCACTCCGTACGCCCGCTCCATCAGCTCCATCAGCTCCGCCCGTCCGCTCCGTCCGACGCGACGCGGCGGCGTCCCGCCACCGTCGTGAGGGCGGGGTCTCCCCGGAGGCCCCGCCCTTCGTCGTCCCCTTCCGGCGGGGCCCGGTGAGGAGTCGCCGGAACCGCACTTTCCGCAATCCGGCCACCCTCGACCGGTCTTGCTCATATCTTCATCGTTGCGTGTCACGGGGCGTTCGCGCCCGACACATCCGCGCACCTTCCGGTGGCCCTGGCCGCCCGGAGCCGAGGAGGACGATGAGGAGCCGCAACGGGCTGTGGCGGGTCGCGGAACTGCCCACGACCAGTGCGGGTGTCGAGCGGGCCTTCTCCTACTTCACCGCCGGGGTCCGGCTCGGGACCGTCGCGCAGATGGTCCCCGCGGTGCGGCTCGGGGCGGAACGCTCGCCGCACGACGCCGCCTACCTCCTGTGCTGGGGCGCCGCCGCCCTGACGGCGGTCGCGGTGAGCGTGGTGACACTGGTGCGCCGGCGGCCGCCGGGCACGGTCGTGTCCGTGCTCGACTTCGGACTGGCCTGCGCCCTGCTCGTGATCGGCCCGCTCGTCCTCGCGCCGTGGGACCGGTTCGGCACCTGGACCGCGTTCCAGCCGGGGTACGCGCTGTCCGTGATCATCACCGCCGGCGGCGTGCGGGGCCTCGCCGTCTGGGCGGTCAGCCTGCTCGCCGTCTCCGCCTGCTACCTGGTCTACCTCGGCGGCGACGTCGGGCGCGACATGGCCTCGACCGCCGCCGGCAACGTCATGACCTACGTGGTGTACGCGCTGGTCGCCCGCATGTTCTTCGGATACACCCGCCGCATCGCGCACGACGCCGACGCCTCACGGGCGCGCGCCGCCGAACTGGCCCGGCGCGAGGAGGAGCGGCGGGCCCAGGTGATGATGCACAACGGCGTCGCCGTCATGCGGCTGCTCACCGAGCAGGGGGACGACGACGCACGGGCCCGGCTCGTCGGCCAGGCCGAGGTGGAGCTGCGGCGGATGCGGTCCTATCTGCGCGGCACGAGCACGGACGGCGCCGGATGCGATGCGCGGCCCGACCCCGGCACCGTCCCCACGGTGGCGCTCGCCCCGATGGTCGGACGGGTCTGCGACCGCTTCGCCGACCTGAACGTCGTCGCGTCGCTCGGCCTCGGCACTGGCCTGCGGATTCCCGCCGCACAGGCCGAGGCGGTGGAGCGCGCGCTCGAAAGCCTGCTGCTGAACGTCCGGGTGCACGCCGGCGCCCACGAGGTGGTGGTCCACCTCGACGGGGACGACGGCTGGACGCTGACCGTGCACGACGACGGCGTCGGCTTCGACCCGGCGTCGGTGACCGCCGGGGTCGGGCTGCGCGAGGTGGTCGTCGGCGAACTGCGCCGACGCGGCCTCGGCGTCGGGATCGCGTCGGCCGTCGGGGAGGGGACGACCGTGACCCTCCGGTCGCTCCCGGAGCCCGCGGCCGGTCCGGTGCGCCCGAAGGCCCCGACGGTACGGGCCGCCTTCGCGGACGCCCTGTGAAGCGCGCCGTGGCGGTCGTCGACGACGCGTGGCTGATCCGCGAGTCGATCGGCCTGCTCATGCCCGGATTCGAGGTCGTCGCCGCGGTCGCGACGGTCGAGGAGCTGGTGCGCCGCGCCCCCGCCGTCGACCTCGTCCTGCTCGACCTGCACCTGGCCAACCTCGAACAGCAGCCCGACGTCCGCCAGGGCGTCGCCGCCGTCCGCACCCTGACCCGCCACGGCTACCGCGTCTGCGTCTACAGCCAGGAGGAGCGTCCGTTCGTCCTCGCGGCGTGCATCGCGGCGGGCGCGAGCGGCGTCGTCTCGAAGGCGACGCCGCGCGCCCGGACCGAAGCGCTCTTCCTCGACGTCGCCGCCGGCGGCACCGTCGTGCCGCAGCCGGTCGTCGGCATCCTCGAAGTGCTCGTCCGACGCGACTGCATCACCCTGCTGAGCGAGCGCCAGCGCCAGATTCTGCACGGCCGGGCCCGCGGGCTGAGCTACGCCCAGGTCGCCAGGGAGCTCTTCGTGAGCGAGTCGACGCTGCGCGGCTACTGGTTCGAGCTGACCAGGTCGCTGTCGGAATCGCTGCGCGGACTCACGCCCGGCGAGATCGAGCACGCCCTCGGGCTCGCGCCGGGCGACCTGCTGGAGTTCTGGGCCGACGGGACGGCGGACCGCAGGGAGTGGTGGCGCATCGGGCGGGGGCCGCTGGGCCGGGGCGGCGCGCGGAAGGCGGGAAGGCCCCCCACCGGCGTGCGGTGAGGGGCCTTCCGGGATGTCCGTGGTGCGGTGAAGCCGTGGCGCCGTGAAGCCACGGCGCCGTGACGGCGGCAGGTCGTCAGGCCGTCAGAGCGTGCCCAGCTTGATCAGGCTCAGCAGTGCGACGAGCTGGATGGCCGAGGCGCCCAGCGCCTTCGGCCACGGGAGGTCGTGCGAGCGGCTGACCATCACGGTGAAGAGGGCGCCGGCGGCGAGCCAGGTCAGCCAGCCGACGACCTGGACGAGGCCGTTCTCGCCGCCGAGGAAGAGGGCGAAGACGAGGCGGGGGGCGTCGGTGATCGACATGATCAGCATGGAGAGGCCGACGGTCGGCTGCCAGGCCCCGTCGCCGCCGAGCTGGCGCGCGAGGGTGTGGGTGACGGCGCCGAGGATGAGTCCGCCGACGACGAAGCCGAGGGCGGTCATCAGCACGTACGGGATCGCCGTCGACAGGGTCGCGTTGATCGCCTCGTCGCGGGCCTTGTCGAAGCCGAAGATCGCGAGCAGGCCGTAGAGGAAGGTGACGATCAGGGCCGGGCCCCAGACGGCGTGGTCCCGCATCCGCAGGAAGGTGTCCGCGGGGCGGAGCACGATGCCGCTCAGGAGCGGCTTCCAGGAGAGCCGGGGGCCCGTGGGGACGGGTGCGGCGCCGGACCGGTGGGCCGTGGCGTCACCGTAGGGGTCGTCGACGCTGAACATCTGCGTGTGGCCCGGGTTGTTCGCCGCGGCGGCCTGCGGATGCTGCGGCCGGCCGTACGGCTCCCCGAAGTACTCGGGCTCGCCGTAGGGCTGCTGCTGTCCCTGTTGCCCGTACTGCTGCCCCTGCGGGGGCTGCTGCCATTGCCCCTGCGGGTACGGCGGCGGGGCCGCGTTGTACCCGTAGGGCGCCTGCTGCGGTTGTTGTTGCGGGGGGCGGTTGTCCCGGCCGCGTCCGTTCCTGAATCCAGCCACGTCGTCGAACGTACCCGCTTCCCCTGTGCGGGCGCTCCTCGGACCGGTGCTTGCCACTGAGCTGTGACATCCCCTAGGGGGCGCCGGGGGCCGTGACACGGTCGCGGGGGAGGCGCCGGAGGGCCCGTCGCGCACCGGCGTATCAGGTGTCCCGGCACGGCCGAGGCGCGCGGAAAGGGCCGCCCCGCGTCGATCGCGGGGCGGCCCTTTCCGTGGTGCGGGACGTTACGAGGCGGGCTCCGGCTCCGGCTCGACGACCGGCTCCTCCGGCTCGGCCGGGGTCTTCACCGACTCGAGGAGCAGCTGGGCCACGTCCACGACGGTGACGGACTCCTTGGCCTTGCCCTCGTTCTTCTTGCCGTTGACCGAGTCGGTCAGCATGACGAGGCAGAACGGGCAGGCGGTGGAGACGATGTCCGGGTTGAGGGACAGGGCCTCGTCGACGCGCTCGTTGTTGATGCGCTTGCCGATCCGCTCCTCCATCCACATCCGGGCGCCGCCGGCGCCGCAGCAGAAGCCGCGTTCCTTGTGGCGGTGCATCTCCTGCTGGCGCAGGCCGGGGACGGCGGACATGATCTCGCGCGGGGGCGTGTAGACCTTGTTGTGCCGGCCCAGGTAGCAGGGGTCGTGGTAGGTGATCAGACCGTCGACCGGGGTCACCGGGACCAGCTTGCCCTCGTCGATGAGGTGCTGGAGCAGCTGGGTGTGGTGGATGACCTCGTACTCGCCGCCGAGCTGCGGGTACTCGTTGGCGATGGTGTTGAAGCAGTGCGGGCAGGTCGAGACGATCCGCTTCGCCGACTTCGGCTTCTTGGTCGACTCGTCCTCGTCGTCCTCGCCGAACGCCATGTTCAGCATGGCGACGTTCTCCTGGGCGAGCTGCTGGAACAGCGGTTCGTTGCCCAGGCGGCGGGGGGAGTCACCGGTGCACTTCTCGTCGCCGCCCATGATCGCGAACTTGACGCCCGCCATGTGCAGCAGCTCGGCGAATGCCTTGGTGGTCTTCTTGGCCCGGTCCTCCAGGGCGCCGGCGCAGCCGACCCAGTAGAGGTAGTCGAACTCGGAGAGGTCCTCGACGTCCTTGCCGACGATGGGGACCTCGAAGTCGACCTCCTTGGTCCACTCGACGCGCTGCTTCTTGGCCAGGCCCCAGGGGTTGCCCTTCTTCTCCAGGTTCTTCAGCATCGTGCCGGCCTCGGACGGGAAGGCGGACTCGATCATCACCTGGTAGCGGCGCATGTCGACGATGTGGTCGATGTGCTCGATGTCGACCGGGCACTGCTCGACACAGGCGCCGCAGGTGGTGCAGGACCACAGGACGTCGGGGTCGATGACGCCGTTCTCCTCGGCGGTGCCGATGAGGGGGCGCTCGGCCTCGGCGATCGCGGCGGCGGGAACGTCCTTGAGCTGCTCCTCGGTCGCCTTCTCGTTGCCCTCCATGTCCTTGCCGCCGCCGGCGAGGAGGTAGGGGGCCTTGGCGTGCGCGTGGTCGCGCAGCGACATGATGAGGAGCTTCGGGGAGAGCGGCTTGCCGGTGTTCCAGGCGGGGCACTGCGACTGGCAGCGGCCGCACTCGGTGCAGGTGGAGAAGTCGAGGATGCCCTTCCAGGAGAACTGCTCGACCTGGGAGACGCCGAAGACGGCGTCCTCGGCCGGGTCCTCCCAGTCGATCTCCTTGCCACCGGTGGACATCGGCTGGAGCGCGCCCAGCGCGGTGGAGCCGTCGGCGTTCCGCTTGAACCAGATGTTCGGGAAGCCGAGGAAGCGGTGCCAGGCCACGCCCATGTTCGTGTTCAGCGAGACCGTGATCATCCAGGTGAAGGACGTGACGATCTTGAGGCACGCGAAGAAGTAGGTGAGGTACTGGATCGTGCTCAGGTCCAGGCCGTCGAGCAGCGCGATCAGCGGGTACGAGGCGAAGAAGCCGGGCTCCCAGCTCGTCACGTGGTGCTGGACGCCCTCCAGGGCGCGCAGCGTCATGATGCAGACGCCGACGATCAGGATGACGGCCTCGACGAAGTACGCCTGGCCGGTCTTGGAGCCCGCGAAGCGGGACTTGCGGCCCGCCTTGGTCGGCTTGCTGAGCTGGCGGATCACGATGAGGGTCACGATGCCGAGGACCGTCATCAGGCCGAGGAACTCGGTGAAGATCTCGTACGGCAGCCAGTCGCCGATGATCGGGATCAGCCAGTCGGCCTGGAAGAGCTGGCCGAAGGCGTTCACGATCGTGAGGAGCAGCGAGAAGAAGCCCACCGCCACGAACCAGTGTGCGAAGCCGACGATGCCCCAGCGGTTCATCCTGGTGTGGCCGAGGAACTCCTTGACCAGGGTGATGGTGCGCTGCTTGGGGTCACCGGTGCGCGTGCCGGCGGGCACCGGCTGACCGAGCCGCACGAAGCGGTAGATCTGCACGGTGGCGCGGCCGAACAGCGCGACGGCCACCACCGTGATGGCGATCGACACGATGATCGCGGCGAGTTGCATGAAGGGCTCCTCGGGCGGGCCTACTAAGCGGTAACTTATTGAGTTCCTGCTGAGATTACCCGGTCGCGGCTCCGCGCTGTAGCGGCGCTCGCGGTGATATGTGTCGCTCAGGCAAACCTTGCCGCGCGACGCCTGCGTACTGCTGGAAGCGTACGCGCAAGGATCGCCAGGTCCATCCCGAGCCAGTGGTGGTCCACGTAGTGGAGATCGAGCAGCTCGCGCTCCTCCCACGGCAGCTCCGAACGCCCGCTGATCTGCCACGGGCCGGTGAGTCCGGGGCGCACCGAGAGGCGGCGGCGGCCCTCGCCCGCGCACTCGCGGTGGGTGGGGGTCAGCGGGCACGGCCCGACCAGCGACATCCGGCCGGTGACGACGTGCAGCAGCAGTGGCAGCGCGGCCAGCGGGCTCTTCGTGCGGAAGGTCAGCATCGTGAAGGGCCGGCCGTCCAGGCCCGCCACCGTCCGCCGGCGCAGCAGGCCGCGGCCCGGGGTGGCCGAGGCGAGCGCGACCGAGAGGGCGACGGCGAGGACCAGGGGCGAGAGGAGGGCGAGGAGGGTCACTCCGCCCGTCAGGTCGAGCGTGCGCTTCGCCGTCATGCGCCCTGCCTCCGTGCTTCGACGAGATCGACCGCGTGGGAATGGGATCGACCGAGATCGACAAGTTCCGACGAGAATCATGGGATATTCGTGGGATATGCCTGCTTTGCCCGGCCAGGGGCATCCGGACTCTCTCATGCCGCCCCCCGCCCGACCCGGCATCGACGCGCTCACGACCGCTCTTTGAGTGGGATGACGGGCGAAGAGTTGAGTCGACTCCACTCAGGTCTGTTGACGCACGCCGGAGCGTCATGCATCCTTGAGTCAGTTCCACTCAAGTACGTCAGCAGGAGGAATCGAAATGGCACGTGCGGTCGGCATCGACCTGGGCACGACTAACTCCGTCGTCAGCGTTCTCGAAGGCGGCGAGCCCACCGTCATCACCAACGCCGAGGGCGCCAGGACCACGCCGTCCGTCGTCGCCTTCGCGAAGAACGGCGAGGTGCTCGTCGGCGAGGTGGCGAAGCGTCAGGCCGTCACCAACGTCGACAGGACCATCCGGTCGGTCAAGCGCCACATGGGCACCGACTGGAAGATCGAGATCGACGGCAAGAACTTCAACCCGCAGCAGATGAGCGCCTTCATCCTGCAGAAGCTGAAGCGCGACGCCGAGGCGTACCTGGGCGAGAAGGTCGTCGACGCGGTCATCACCGTCCCGGCGTACTTCAACGACTCCGAGCGTCAGGCCACCAAGGAGGCCGGTGAGATCGCGGGCCTCAACGTCCTGCGCATCGTCAACGAGCCGACCGCCGCCGCCCTGGCGTACGGCCTGGACAAGGACGACCAGACGATCCTCGTCTTCGACCTCGGTGGCGGCACCTTCGACGTGTCGCTCCTGGAGATCGGCGACGGCGTCGTCGAGGTGAAGGCCACCAACGGTGACAACCACCTCGGTGGCGACGACTGGGACCAGCGCGTCGTCGACTACCTGGTGACGCAGTTCCAGAACGGCCACGGCGTGGACCTGGCCAAGGACAAGATGGCTCTCCAGCGTCTCCGCGAGGCCGCGGAGAAGGCGAAGATCGAGCTCTCGTCCTCGACCGAGACCTCCATCAACCTGCCGTACATCACGGCCTCCGCCGAGGGCCCGCTGCACCTGGACGAGAAGCTCACGCGCGCCCAGTTCCAGCAGCTGACCTCGGACCTGCTCGACCGCTGCAAGGTGCCGTTCCACAACGTCATCAAGGACGCGGGCATCGCGCTGCGCGAGATCGACCACGTCGTCCTCGTCGGTGGCTCGACCCGTATGCCGGCCGTCGCCGAGCTCGTCAAGGAGCTGACCGGTGGCCAGGACGCCAACAAGGGCGTCAACCCGGACGAGGTCGTCGCCATCGGCGCCGCCCTCCAGGCCGGTGTCCTCAAGGGTGAGGTCAAGGACGTCCTGCTCCTCGACGTGACCCCGCTGTCCCTCGGCATCGAGACCAAGGGCGGCATCATGACCAAGCTCATCGAGCGCAACACCACGATCCCGACCAAGCGGTCCGAGATCTTCACGACGGCCGAGGACAACCAGCCGTCCGTGCAGATCCAGGTCTACCAGGGCGAGCGCGAGATCGCGGCGTACAACAAGAAGCTCGGGATGTTCGAGCTGACCGGTCTGCCGCCGGCCCCGCGCGGTGTCCCGCAGATCGAGGTCGCCTTCGACATCGACGCCAACGGCATCATGCACGTGACCGCGAAGGACCTCGGCACGGGCAAGGAGCAGAAGATGACCGTCACCGGCGGCTCCTCGCTGCCGAAGGACGAGGTCGACCGGATGCGCCAGGAGGCCGAGCAGTACGCGGACGAGGACCACCGTCGCCGCGAGGCCGCCGAGTCCCGCAACCAGGGCGAGCAGCTCGTCTACCAGACGGAGAAGTTCCTCAAGGACAACGAGGACAAGGTCCCCGGTGACGTCAAGGCCGAGGTCGAGGCCGCGCTCGTCGAGCTGAAGGAGAAGCTCAAGGGCGAGGACACCGCGGAGATCCGCACCGCCACCGAGAAGGTCGCGGCCGTCTCCCAGAAGCTCGGCCAGGCGCTGTACGCCGACGCCCAGGGCGCGCAGGCCGCGGGCGACGCCGGTGCCGGCCAGGCGCAGGCCGACGACGACGTCGTCGACGCCGAGATCATCGACGACGAGCCCAAGAAGGGTGGTCAGGCGTGACCGAGGAGACCCCGGGCTTCGAGGAGAAGTCCGACGTCCCCTCCGGCGCCACCCCTGACGACGCCGCCGAGGCCGTCGAGAACTCCGCCAAGGAGGACTCGACGGCCCCGGCCGGGGACGCAAGCAACCAGAAGTCGGCCGGTACCGCGGGCCTCACCGCCCAGCTGGACCAGGTCCGTTCCGCGCTCGACGAGCGCACCGCGGACCTCCAGCGGCTCCAGGCCGAATACCAGAACTACCGCCGCCGCGTGGAGCGGGACCGGATCACCGTGAAGGAGATCGCCGTCGCGAGCCTCCTGAGCGAGCTGCTCCCGGTGCTCGACGACGTCGGCCGGGCCCGGGACCACGGCGAGCTCGTGGGCGGGTTCAAGTCGGTGGCCGAATCGATGGAGACCGTCGTCGCCAAGATGGGTCTGCAGCAGTTCGGCAAGGAGGGCGAGCCCTTCGACCCGACGATCCACGAGGCCCTGATGCACTCGTACGCGCCGGACGTCACCGAGACGACCTGCGTGGCGATCCTGCAGCCGGGGTACCGGATCGGCGAGCGGACCATCCGGCCCGCCCGCGTGGCCGTCGCCGAGCCCCAGCCGGGCGCGGCTCCGGCCAAGGACGAGAAGAAGTCGGCCGACGAGGAGAGCGGTGCCCCCGAAGAGGGGTGACGCAACGATCGTCCGGAAGGAGGGACGTCGATGAGCACGAAGGACTTCGTCGAGAAGGACTACTACAAGGTTCTCGGCGTCCCCAAGGACGCCACCGAGGCCGAGATCAAGAAGGCGTACCGGAAGCTCGCCCGCGAGAACCATCCGGACGCCAACAAGGGCGACACCAAGGCGGAGGAGCGCTTCAAGGAGATCTCCGAGGCCAACGACATCCTCGGTGACGCCAAGAAGCGCAAGGAGTACGACGACGCCCGCGCCCTCTTCGGCAACGGCGGCTTCCGCGCGGGCGGCCCCGGCGGCGGCTCGTTCAACTTCGACCTGGGCGACCTCTTCGGGGGCGCCCAGGGCGGGGCGGGCGGCGGCTTCGGCGGTGGCGGTGGGGGCATCGGCGACGTCTTCGGCGGGCTGTTCAACCGCGGGGCGGCCGGGGGCACCCGTACCCAGCCGCGGCGCGGCCAGGACGTCGAGTCCGAGGTGACGCTCAGCTTCACCGAGGCCATCGAGGGCGCGACCGTACCGCTGCGGATGTCCAGCCAGCAGCCGTGCACGGCGTGTTCGGGCACCGGCGACAAGAACGGCACGCCCCGGGTGTGCCCGACCTGCGTCGGCACCGGTCAGGTCTCGCGCGGCAGCGGCGGCGGCTTCTCGCTCACCGACCCGTGCGTCGACTGCAAGGGCCGCGGCCTCATCGCCGAGAACCCCTGCGAGGTCTGCAAGGGCAGCGGGCGGGCCAAGTCCTCCCGCACCATGCAGGTCCGCATCCCGGCGGGCGTCTCCGACGGGCAGAAGATCCGGCTGCGCGGCAAGGGAGCGCCGGGCGAGCGCGGCGGGCAGAACGGCGACCTGTACGTCGTCGTGCACGTCGACACCCACCCGGTCTTCGGCCGCAGGGACGACAACCTCACCGTCACGGTGCCGGTCTCCTTCACGGAGGCGGCGCTCGGCGGCGAGATCAAGGTCCCGACCCTCGGCGGCCCCTCGGTCACCCTCAAGCTGCCCGCGGGCTCGGCGAACGGTCTGACCATGCGCGCCCGGGGCAAGGGCGCGGTCCGCAAGGATGGCACCCGCGGCGACCTCCTCGTGACGGTCGAGGTCGCGGTGCCCAAGGAGCTGGACGACAAGGCACGCGAGGCCCTGGAGACCTATCGCGAGGCGACCGCCTCCGAGGATCCCCGGGCGGAGCTGTTCCAGGCCGCGAAGGGAGCGTGACCCGATGGACGGACGCCGACGTAATCCGTACGAACTGACCGACGAGTCGCCGGTGTACGTCATCTCGGTGGCGGCCCAGCTCTCCGGTCTGCACCCGCAGACCCTCCGGCAGTACGACCGGCTCGGCCTGGTCTCCCCGGACCGTACGGCCGGCCGGGGCCGGCGCTACTCGGCCCGTGACATCGAGCTGCTCCGCCAGGTGCAGCAGCTGTCGCAGGACGAGGGCATCAACCTGGCCGGAATCAAGCGCATCATCGAACTGGAGAACCAGGTCGCGGCGCTGCAGAGCCGGATCGCCGAGCTGTCGGCCGCGGTCGACGGCGCGGCGGCGGCGATGCGGCAGCGCGAGGCCCAGGTGCACGCCTCCTACCGGCGCGACCTGGTGCCGTACCAGGACGTGCAGCAGGCGAGCGCCCTGGTGGTGTGGCGTCCCAAGCGCGGCGAGTAGGTCCCCGCGGTATCCGCCGAGGCCCTGTCCACAGCTGTGGACAGGGCCTCGCGCGCGTCACGGGATGAGTTCGCCCACGATGCCGCCGACCGTCTCCCACCAGGGCGCCGCCCCGGTCCCGAACCCGGCGGCGAGGGCGGTGCCGAGGACGCGGTCGAGGGGGTCCGGCGTGCCGTCCCACTCGTCCTGGACGCGGCCGTTCCCCGACGACAGCAGGGTGCCGATCCGGCGTCCGTCGCGGGAGAAGGCGCTGTAGTCGTAGCCGCAGGGCACCAGCCGGTAGCGGACGCCGCCGACCCGGGCGTCGACCCGGTAGGAGCGGCGCAGCAGCCGCCCCCTGGCCGCCCGGACCGTCGCCGGCTCCCCGTCCACGGAGAGCGTCAGCAGGCCGGCCCGGCGGGTCCCGATCGGCGTGTGGGCGTCCGCGCGGCTGCCGGGGGCCCGCAGGAGCTCCACGACGGGCAGTCCGTACCCGGACACCCGGAGCGTCCCCGCGGCCCTGTCGAGGTCGATCTGTACGTACACGTCGGTCAGTCGTCCCGTTCGAGAATGCCGGACTGCGCGATCAGGTACCCGAGCTGCGCCCGGCTGCCGCTCCCCAGCGCGGTCGCCAGCTTGGCGATGTGGGCACGGCACGTCCGCACGTTCATCCCGAGCCGCCGTGCGATGGCCTCGTCGACGTGTCCCTCGACGAGGAGTTTGGCGATGGAGTGCTGGACGCCGCTTATCCCGTCCCGGGGCTGTGCGTTGGGCAGCTGCTCGCCGAACGGGGTGGCCCGCGCCCAGGACTGCTCGAACACCGACGCCAGGTACTCGACCAGGCCGGGGTGCCGCAGCTCCAGGGCGACCTGCCGGTCCTGGCGGGCGGGTATCAGGGCCACCGAGCGGTCGATGATGATGAGCCGCTCGATGCTCTCCTCCAGGGTGCGGACCTGGAGCCGGTCCATGCCGGCCTGTTCGAGGTAGACCTGCATGCCGGGGCTGTGCCGCGCGGTGTGCTGGTAGAGCGTGCGCACATGGACGCCGCGGTCCAGCAATGGCTGGATCCGGTTGAGCGCGGTGTTGAGGGTGTGCTCGCTGCGCGCGCCGCCCGGCTGGACGGTGAGCAGTTCCTTCGAGCACTCGGCGGTGGCCCGGCTCAGGACGGCGTCGATGCGGTGGATGCCTTCGAGGACGGTGATGGCGTGGGTCGTCGAGGGGTCCTGCGCGCTGATCGCCATGAACTGCTCGAACGTGCTGGACAGCCCCATGGCCAGGGAACGCCGCTCCTGGATCTCGCGTTCCAGAGGGTGGACGAGCCGCGCGAGGGCCGCGGAGGGGGGAACCGGACGGAGCCATGCCGGGTCGTCGGGGTCCGGGTGGAGCAGATCGAGATCCATGAGGCACGGTGCGGCTTCTGCCTCGCTCCGCGTGATTCGCCCGATGCGCAACGCACGTGCGTACAAGTCCGATCCGGCTGCACAGAGGTCGACATGCCCGTGAGGATGTGGCCCATCTATGTGATTTTGCGCCATTTGCACACCCCCCAGGATCCTGTATTTCAGGAACATGATGCATTGCCCTGGTGGTGTGCGCGCAAAGAGTGAGCCATCGTCTAGTACGCGGGGGAGAGGAAACCATCAAGTGAGGTCGAAGCCGCTCATGTCCAGGAAAATGCTTCGCTCGATACTTGCTTCCGTCTTCATTGGGGCGGCGGCAGTAGGAGCGCTGGCCGTCAGCGACCCGGTGTGGGACAGCGCGCCCGCCCAGGTCGTCGCAGCCCCGATCGACCCGGTGTGGGACGTCGCCCCGGCGGGCCGGCCCGACCCGGTGTGGGACGTCGCCCCGGCGCGTCCGATCGACCCGGTGTGGGACGTCGCCTCGGCGAAGGTCACCGACCCGGTGTGGGACTCCGCCCCGGCGGACGCGGAAGTATGAGCGTCCCGCCGGACGACCCCAGGTTCCGCCGGGAGATGGCTTCGGCCTACCGGTCCGGATGGCACTTCGTCGACCTCGCCACGGCCATCCCCCACCGTGGCGACGCGCTGAAGGTCACCCTCTTCGGCGAGCCCATCGTCGTGGCACGGGAGCAGGACGAGGACGTCCGCGCCTACCGCTGCCTGCGCCGCCCCCGGGGCGCTCCGCAGCCGATCCGCTGTGCCATCCGGTACGGCATGATCTTCGTCAACCTCGACCAGCGGGACCACCAGCTGATCGAGCCCGAGACCATCACCGCCACCCCCCGCAGTGCCTGAGCGATTCCCCCGTCGTTGTAGATCGCTCAGGCACTTCCCCCACACAGCGGCGCCATCGCGGACCTGAAACGCGATGGCGCCGCTGTGCTGCCCGCGCACTTCTCAGGCGCGGCCCATCGCCCGGGTGAGGGCGATCTCGATGACGACCCGGTCCGGGTTGGGGGCCGGCGTGCGGCCGTAGCGCTCGGCGTAGCGGGCGACGGCGTCCGCGACGACCTCCGCCTCGGTGCGGATGCGGGCGACGCCCTCCAGAGTGGCCCACCGCCCCTTGTCGACCTGGCAGACCGCGACCCGCGCGCCCTCCGCGCCCGCCGCCAGGACGTTGGCGACCTTCCGGCTGTTCTTGTTGGTGATCACCCGTGCGTACCCGCCCTCGGGGTCGTACGTGACGCCGACGGCCACCACGTGCGGGGTGCCGTCCGGGCGTGGGGTGGTCAGGGTGCTCATGTGGTACTCGCGCCAGAAGCCGATGTACGCGTCGGAGGGGTTCCTCGGATCTGTGGCCATGCCCGGAAACTACCCGGGGCGGGGCTCCCTCCGACACCTTGAGCGGGTTCGACTCAACTTTGTGTACTCTGGAGAAGTCATAGAAGGAGAGGACCCACGAGAACCCAGGAGGAGCACCGCACGTGGACGCCGAACTGACCAACCGGAGCCGGGACGCGATCAACGCGGCGAGCAGCAGCGCCGTGTCCGCCGGGCACGCCGACCTGACCCCCGCCCATCTGCTGCTCGCGCTGCTGACCGGTCAGGACAACGAGAACATCACCGACCTGCTCGCCGCCGTCGAGGCCGACCAGGCCGTCGTACGCGCCGGTGCGGAGCGGCTCCTCGCCGGTCTGCCGAGCATCACGGGGTCCACGGTCGCGCCCCCGCAGCCCAACCGCGAGTTCCTCGCCGTCATCGCCGACGCCGACAAGCGGGCCAAGGAGCTCGGAGACGACTACCTCTCCACCGAGCACCTGCTCGTCGGTATCGCGGACAAGGGCGGGCGGGCCGGTGAGATCCTCGACCGGCAGGGCGCGAGCGCTTCGAAGCTGCTCGACGCGTTCGAGAAGAGCAGGGGAGGACGCCGGGTGACCACACCCGACCCGGAAGGGCAGTACAAGGCGCTGGAGAAGTTCGGCACGGACTTCACGGCCGCCGCGCGCGAGGGCAAGCTGGACCCGGTCATCGGCCGCGACCACGAGATCCGCCGCGTCGTGCAGGTGCTGTCCCGCCGCACCAAGAACAACCCGGTCCTCATCGGCGAGCCCGGCGTCGGCAAGACAGCCGTCGTCGAGGGCCTCGCCCAGCGGATCGTGAAGGGCGACGTGCCCGAGTCGCTGAAGAACAAGCGGCTGGTCTCGCTCGACCTCGGCGCGATGGTCGCGGGCGCCAAGTACCGCGGCGAGTTCGAGGAGCGCCTGAAGACCGTCCTCTCCGAGATCAAGGCGAGCGACGGCCAGATCATCACGTTCATCGACGAGCTGCACACGGTCGTCGGCGCGGGCGCCGGCGGCGACTCCGCCATGGACGCCGGCAACATGCTCAAGCCGATGCTGGCCCGCGGCGAGCTGCGCATGGTCGGCGCGACCACCCTCGACGAGTACCGCGAGCGGATCGAGAAGGACCCCGCCCTGGAGCGCCGCTTCCAGCAGGTCCTGGTCGCCGAGCCGACCGTCGAGGACACCATCGCGATCCTCCGCGGCCTCAAGGGCCGGTACGAGGCCCACCACAAGGTGCAGATCAACGACTCCGCGCTGGTGGCCGCCGCGACCCTCTCCGACCGGTACATCACCTCCCGCTTCCTCCCCGACAAGGCCATCGACCTCGTCGACGAGGCCGCCTCCCGGCTCCGCATGGAGATCGACTCCTCGCCCGTCGAGATCGACGAGCTCCAGCGTTCCGTGGACCGGCTCCGCATGGAGGAGCTCGCCCTCAAGAACGAGACCGACGCCGGGAGCAGGCAGCGCCTGGAGAAGCTGCGGCGCGACCTCGCCGACCGCGAGGAGGAGCTGCGCGGCCTCACCGCCCGCTGGGAGAAGGAGAAGCAGTCCCTCAACCGCGTCGGCGAGCTGAAGGAGCGCCTCGACGAGACCCGAGGCCGCGCCGAGCGCGCCCAGCGCGACGGCGACTTCGACACCGCCTCCAAGCTGCTCTACGGGGAGATCCCGGCCCTGGAGCGGGAGCTGGAGGAGGCGAGCGAGGCCGAGGCCCAGCAGGAGTCCTCGAAGGACACCATGGTCAAGGAGGAGGTCGGTCCCGACGACATCGCGGACGTCGTCGGCGCCTGGACCGGCATCCCCGCCGGCCGCCTCCTGGAGGGCGAGACGCAGAAGCTGCTGCGCATGGAGGACGAGCTCGGCCGGCGGCTGATCGGCCAGTCCGAGGCCGTCCAGGCCGTCTCCGACGCCGTGCGCCGCACCCGCGCGGGCATCGCCGACCCCGACCGGCCCACCGGCTCGTTCCTCTTCCTCGGCCCGACCGGCGTCGGCAAGACCGAGCTGGCGAAGGCGCTCGCCGACTTCCTCTTCGACGACGAGCGGGCCATGATCCGCATCGACATGTCGGAGTACGGCGAGAAGCACAGCGTCGCCCGCCTGGTCGGCGCCCCTCCCGGCTACGTCGGCTACGAGGAGGGCGGCCAGCTCACCGAGGCGGTCCGCCGCCGCCCGTACAGCGTCGTCCTGCTCGACGAGGTGGAGAAGGCGCACCCGGAGGTCTTCGACGTCCTGCTCCAGGTCCTGGACGACGGACGGCTCACCGACGGACAGGGCCGGACGGTGGACTTCCGCAACACCATCCTGATCCTGACCTCCAACCTCGGCAGCCAGTACCTGGTCGACCCGCTGACCTCGGAGGACGTCAAGAAGCAGCAGGTCCTGGACGTGGTCCGGGCGACCTTCAAGCCGGAGTTCCTCAACCGGCTCGACGACCTGGTGGTCTTCTCCGCCCTCGACCGGGCCGAGCTGGGCCGGATCGCCCGGCTCCAGATCGACCGGCTCGCGAAGCGGCTCGCCGACCGGCGGCTCGTCCTCGACGTCACCCCGGAGGCCCTGGAGTGGCTCGCCGAGGAGGGCAACGACCCCGCGTACGGCGCCCGGCCGCTGCGCCGCCTGATCCAGACGGCGATCGGCGACCGGCTGGCGAGGGAGATCCTCGCCGGCGAGGTCCAGGACGGCGACACGGTCCGGGTGGACCGCTTCGAGGACGGCCTGATCGTCGGGGCCGCCCGGTAGCTCAGGTGTCGAACGCCTGCACACGTACGAGGGCGGTGTCACCGTCCTCGTACGTGACCCGCAGGTGCACGTACAGCAGCTCGTCGAACGACACGTCCACGCACAGGTCCCGCTCGCAGGAGAACGGGGGCTTCCCCGTCGGATAGGTCGCTTCCAGCCACCCCCCGAGCTCGGAGCGCGGCATCCGGAACTCGGCCGTGGCCTGGGTGTCCTGCCAGTGGGCCGCCGTGCAGCGGGCGTCCTCGGCGCTCATCGGGAGGCTTCCCCGCGCGAAGGTCATCACCTCGGCGCAGTCGACCTCTTTCGTCTCGCCGATCTCGCTCCAGGCCATCGCGCCCCAGGCCAGCACGGCCGCCGGACCGCCGCAGAACACGGTCACCGCCACCAGGACCCACAACCAGGTCCACCTGCGCGGCTTCACCGGTCCCGACTTCTTCCCCGATTTCTCCCCCATGAGGCCCAGATCTTGTCAGCCCGCAGCGGATCGCGGGAGGTGGGGGTTGCCACGTACCGCCCGGCATGGGAGAGGATGGCGGGCATCCGTACGAAGGGAAATACACGGTGAGCATCGACCCGTCCTCGATTCCGAATTTCGGGGGCCAGCCCCAGCCTCAGGCCGCAGGACCGGCGGGCCCCGTCGTCCCCGACCAGGACCTCGTCAAGCAGCTCCTCGAGCAGATGGAGCTGAAGTACGTCGTCGACGACGAGGGTGACCTCGCGGCGCCGTGGGAGGAGTTCCGCACCTACTTCATGTTCCGCGGCGAGGACGAGCAGCAGGTCTTCTCGGTCCGGACGTTCTACGACCGCCCGCACTCGGCCGACGACCGCGCGAAGGTCCTCGACGCGATCGACGACTGGAACCGCCGCACCCTGTGGCCCAAGGTCTACACGCACCTCCACGAGGAGGAGGACGGCTCGGCCACCCTCCGCCTCATCGGCGAGGCCCAGATGCTGATCGGCACCGGCGTCGCCCTGGAGCACTTCGTGTCCTCCACGGTCAGCTGGGTCCGCGCCTCCATCGAGTTCGACAAGTGGATCGTGGAGCAGTTCGGCCTGGAGTCCCCCGAGGACAAGGCGGGCGACGAGGAGGACTGAGCCTCCCCGCCCCGCACGCCACGAGAGCCCGGCACCCCCTCCCAGGGGGTGCCGGGCTCTCGTGCGTCCCGGGAGGCGGCGCCTCAGGCGAGCCGCTTGAGCCGGGCCACCGCCTCCTCCAGGACCTCGGTCTTCTTGCAGAAGGCGAAACGGACGAACGGCGCGCCGGCCTCGCGGTGGTCGTAGAAGACGGCGTTGGGGATGGCGACGACGCCGGCGCGCTCGGGCAGGGAGCGGCAGAAGGCGAAGCCGTCGTCGGCGCCGAGCGGGCGGATGTCGGTGGTGACGAAGTAGGTGCCGGCCGGGCGGTACACCTCGAACCCGGCCTGCGCGAGCCCTTCGCTCAGCAGGTCCCGCTTGGCCTGGAGGTCGGCGCGCAGGCCGTCGAAGTAGGCGGCCGGGAGGCGGAGCGCCTCGGCGATCGCGTACTGGAAGGGGCCGGCGGAGACGTACGTGAGGAACTGCTTGGCGGACCGGACGGCGGAGGTCAGCGCGGGGCTCGCGGTGATCCAGCCGACCTTCCAGCCCGTGAACGAGAACGTCTTCCCGCTCGAACCGATGGTGACCGTGCGCTCCCGCATGCCGGGCAGGGTCGCGATCGGCACGTGCGCGGCGTCGTCGAACACCAGGTGCTCGTACACCTCGTCGGTGACGACGAGCAGGTCCCGCTCGACCGCCAGCTCGGCGATCGCGGTCAGCTCGGCCCGGGAGAGGACGGTGCCGGTGGGGTTGTGCGGGGTGTTGAGCAGGATCAGCCGGGTCCGGTCGGTGACGGCGGCCCGCAGCTCGTCCAGGTCGAGGACGTAGGCGCCCTCGTGGGGGCGGAGGGTGACGGGGACGCGGGTGCCGCCGGCCATCGCGACACACGCCGCGTACGAGTCGTAGTACGGCTCCAGGGCGATCACCTCGTCGCCCGGCTCGACCAGCGCCAGGAGGGCGGCCGCGATGGCCTCGGTGGCGCCCGCGGTGACCAGCACCTCCGTCTCGGGGTCGTACGCGAGGCCGTACCGCTCCCGCTGGTGGTCGGCGACGGCGGTCCGCAGCTCGGGGACGCCGGGGCCCGGCGGGTACTGGTTGCCGCGGCCGTCCCGCAGCGCCCGGACCGCCGCCTCCCGGATCTCCTCCGGGCCGTCGGTGTCGGGGAAGCCCTGGCCGAGGTTGATCGACCCGGTCCTGGCGGCGAGCGCGGACATCTCGGCGAAGATCGTCGTCCCGAACTCGGCGAGACGGCGATTGAGCAGCGGTCGTGTCATGACCGCCATCCTGGGGGGAAGCTCTGGACTTGCTCAAGTGCGCTTTGACGGTGTCCCTGCAAGGGGATCGCCCTGGCATGAACATCGCAGTCTTCATCCTCGGGATCGCGATCGTGATCGCGGTCGTGGTGTGGGTCGTCGGGCGGGCGCTGAGCGGCACGACGCGGGCGGGCGGCGTCGGCGACAGCTGGTGGGCCGGTTCGTCCTCCTCCACGTCCTCCTCGTCGTCCTCGTCCTGCTCCTCCTCCTCGTTCTCCTGCTCCAGCTCCTCGTGTTCGAGCTCCTCGTGCTCGTCGTCCTCGTGCTCCTCCTCCTCGTGCAGCTGAAGCTCTCGATTCGCTCAAGTCCGCTTTGACGGGGGGCCGTAGGGGGCATCCCCCTCGCACAGAAGAACGGGGGTAGTACTGATGGAGATCTTCATCGTGATCCTGGGGGCTCTGGTCGTCATCGGCCTGATCTCCACCGTCCGCGACCGGGGGCGCGGCAAGTGGCGCGGCGGCCGGAAGCGCGGCGGCTGGGCAGACGGCGGCGGCAGCGGGGGCGCCGGCTGCGGAGGGGGCGGCGGCTGTGGCGGCGGCAGCTCCTGCGGGTCGGGCTGCGGGGGCGGCGGCTGTGGCGGCGGCAGCTGACCGGGCGGGTCCGCGACGGCCTCGGCGGCCGGGCGCGACCGCTCCTGCGGCACGTGACATTGGCATTACGTGCCGACATGTCGATCAATTCTGATTGAACAATTGAACTGTGGGGTCCCCGAAGGGGTTGGAAAACACAGCAAGTTGGGTAAAAACGCTGCGAGTCGCCCGGCGTCCGTGGTTCTCTCGCTCCTGACAGAGACAGCCCTCGGACCGTGTGTGGAACCGAGCCGGCGATCCCCACTCCCGTTGGACCCTCTCCGGGGCGCCCCCGGCCCACCCGTCAAACCGTGTTTGCGGAGCCGACCCATGCTCACCACCCTGAAAACCACCTACACCGACACGCGTGCATCCGATCTGGCCTGGGCCCTCGGACGCGAGCCGCTGCCGGCCCTCGCCGTGCTCGACCTCGAACTCTCCGGCGCCAAGCTCCAGTTGAGACTGCTCGGCGCCTCCCACCAGGTCCTCCTCGAAGAGGAGGGCCGCAGCTGCTCGGAGACCGTGGCCTGCATGCCCGGCAGCAGCACCCCGCTCCCGCTCGGCGTCTCCAAGCGCGTCGGCGAATGGGAGTACGAATTCGCCGCACGCGTCGAGACGCTCTCGCAGGGCTCCTTCGCGGGCCGCGCCCAGGAGCTGCTCGCGCTCGTCGCCGACCACCCCAACGGACTCGCGGGGACCTTCCCCGGCTCCCCGCACGCCTTCACGGCGATGCTGGCGCAGCGTCACGAGGGGCAGGTGCGGTGGCGCACCTGGCACGCCTACCCGCAGGAGGGGCAGTTGGTGGTGACCAGGACCCGTATCGGCGCGCGTATGCCCGCAACGCTCTGATCCACCCCTCCGGAGCCCCAGGTGCACTCGTGTGGGTGACAAAGGGTCTGTCAGTCGTGACGTAGCGTTACGGTCATGATCGAGCCGACCGTGACCATGCCACCCAGGAGGGTGCGTCGGCCGCCCGTGCGGCGGCCCGCGCGGCCGGGCGAGACGGTCCGGTTCCCGGTCCTCGCGGTGGTGTTCGTCTGCGCCGCCTGCGGCCTGGTCTACGAACTCGAACTGGTCGCGCTCGCCTCGTACTTGATCGGCGACTCGGTCACCCAGGCATCCGTCGTGCTCTCCGTCATGGTCTTCGCGATGGGCGTCGGCTCGCTGCTCGCCAAGCGGCTGCGCTGCCGTGCCGCCGTCGGCTTCGGCCTGGTCGAGGCCGGGCTCGCGCTGGTCGGCGGCTGCTCGGCGATGGTGCTGTACGCGGCCTTCGCCTGGCTGGGCGAGTCGCGGTACGTGCTGGTCGCGTTCTCGCTCGCCATCGGGGTGCTCATCGGCGCGGAGATCCCGCTCCTGATGTCGCTGATACAGCGGGCGGGCCGCTCCGGGCAGGCGGATCGTTCTTCCGACCCCGGGGACCGCTCCGGACGCGCGGGCCGCAAGGCGTCGCTCGGGGATCCGGACGACGCGGCGGGCACGGTCGCCGACCTCTTCGCCGCCGACTACGTCGGCGCGCTGGTCGGCGGCCTCGCCTTCCCGTTCCTGCTGCTGCCCTGGCTCGGCCAGCTCACCGGCGCGCTCGTCACCGGCGCGGTCAACGCGGTGGCGGGCGGCGGTCTCGTCCTGTGGGTGTTCCGCCGCGACCTGACCCGCCGCTCCCGGGCCCTCCTCCTGACCGTGAACCTGTGCGTCCTGGCCGTCCTCGCCACGGCGACCGTCCTCGTCGACGACTTCGAACAGGCGGCGCGCCGGGCCGTGTACGGGGACCGGGTGCGGGTCGCCGTCCACACCGACCTCCAGGAGGTCGTGGTGACGGGCGGCCGCGAAGGGCCGCCCGACCTCTTCCTCGACGGCCGGCTCCGGGTCGCCGGCGAGGACGAGTACCGCTATCACGAGGCCCTCGTCCACCCCGCCATGAAGGGCGGCCACCGGCGCGTGCTGATCGTCGGCGGCGGGGACGGACTCGCCGCCCGGGAGGTCCTGCGCTACCCGGGGGTCCACGCCGTCACCGTCGTCGAACTCGACCCGGGCGTCGTCCGCCTCGCCCGCACGGACCCGGCCCTCGCCACCCTCAACGCGCAGGCGTTCCGCGACCCGCGCGTCCGGGTGGCATACGCGGACGCGTTCGACTGGCTGCGGGACGCCGCCGACCGGGCGCGGGAGCGGTACGACGTGGTGATCTCCGACCTGCCCGACCCCGGCATCACCCCCAGCACCAAGCTGTACTCCGAGGAGTTCTACGGCCTGGTGGCCCGCGTCCTCACCGACACCGGACGGTTCGCCGTGCACGCCGGATCGGCCGACGACCGGCCCCGCACCTACTGGACCGTGGACGCCACCCTGCGCGCCGCCGGTTTCGCCACCCGCCCCTACAGCGCGAGCGGCCGCACCCCCGGCTTCGCCGCCGGACCCGACCGCGCCGACCGCACCAGCGGCACCGGACGGGGGCCAGGTGACTGGGGCTTCCTCCTCGCCGTGCCGGGCGACCGGCCGCCCGTCCTCGGGCTCGCCCCCGACGCACCCCGTCTGCGCTCCCTCGCCGCGGACACCCTGGCGACCGCCGCACGCCGCGCCGAACGGACCCGGGGCGCCGCACTGCCGCCCTCCACGCTCGTCCACCCGCGGTACGGCTCCTGAGCGCGGCGCCCCGGGCCGCGCGCCCCGGGGGAAACAGGCGACGCCGCGCCCCGGCCTGAGTAGGCTCGGCTTCCATGGAGCATGAGGTGTTCGTTCCCGTCCCGGCCGAGGCCCTGCGTGCGACGCTCACGGACCCGGCCCGGGTGGTGCGCTGCGTGCCCGGCCTCCAGCGCGACGCCGACGCGGCGGCGGGCCCCCTCACGGGACGGCTCAAGGTCCGGGTCGGCGGCAACACCATCACCTACCGCGGCGCCCTGAAGGTCGTCGAGCGGGACGGCGCCATCACCTACGAGGGCCAGGGCACCGAGGCCCGCGGCAAGGGGGCGGCCGAGCTGTCGCTCACCGTCGTCCTCACTCCGGTGGCCGAGGGCACCAGCCTGAGCTTCACGGGCGCCCTCACGGTGGAGGGCCGGCTCGCCGAGGCGTCGGACGGGGCGAGGTCCCTGGCGGGCGCCAAACTGCTCGACAGGTTCGTCGAGGCGCTGGCCGCCCTGGCGGAGGAACCGGCGGAGGAACCGGCAGAGGCGGACGAGCCCGCCGGTACCGCCGGTACGGAAGAGACCGCCGACACCGCCGGTACGGGAAAGACCGCCGACACCGACGACACCGCCGGTACCGACCACACCACCGACACCACCGACACCGACACCGACGACGACGGCGTCGACGACGGTGTCGAGGAGCCCGGCCGCGGTGCCGTGTTCGACGCCCCGGTCCCGCCGCCCGCCCTCGACCCGCTCCTCGACGAGGGCCTCGGCGAGACCCCGATCGAGTTCCCCGCCCCGCAGCCCGCCGCCGAGGCCGCCCACGCCCGCCGCACCATGATCGGGCGGAGCGCCGAGGAGGTCGACCACGCACCGCCGCGCGGCCGGTACGCCCCCATGCCCGCGCCCGAGGCGACGAGCGCGGGTGCCACCCTGCGCTGGATCGCACCCGCCGCGGCCCTTGCCCTCGCCTCCGCCGTCGTCGTCGGCCGGGCCCTGCGCCGCCGTCGTTGAAACGGTCCAACCGGGGCTAGGGTCGGGGCGTGACGATGCAGACGCGACTGACGGCGGGCGACGCCGAGTTGACCATCAACCCCGAGCACGGGTGCCGGATCGAGAGCCTGCGCATCGGCGGCACCGAGGTGCTCCGCCAGGGCGAGCGGTACGGGAGCTTCCCGATGGTGCCCTGGTGCGGGCGGACCGAGAACGGCCGCTTCCGCAACGGCGCCACCACGCACCGACTGCCGGTCAACGCGCCCCCGCACGCCATCCACGGCACCGTCCGCGACGTGGCCTGGAAGACCGCCCGGACCTCCGCCACCGAGGCGGTCTTCACCTGCGAGCTGGGCGACCCGTGGCCCTACCAGGCCAGGGTCACCCAGGTCTTCGAACTGGCCGAGGACTCCCTCACCCTCCGCTTCGGCGTCGAGACCTATGACGACTCGTTCCCCGCCCAGGCCGGCTGGCACCCCTGGTTCCTGCGCAACCTCGGCCGGGGCGGCCAGGACGTGGAACTCGGCTTCGCCCCGGCCTGGCAGGAGGAGCGCGGTGACGACCACCTCCCCACCGGCCGCCGGATCGACCCCCTCCCCGGCCCCTGGGACGACTGCTTCGGCATGCCCGACGGCGTCGACGTGACCCTCACCTGGCCGGAGGAGCTGGAGCTGAAGGTCACCAGCCGTGCCGAGTGGGTGGTGATCTACGACGAGCCGGCCGAGGCGGTCTGCGTCGAGCCGCAGTCCGGCCCGCCGAACGGCCTCAACACCCATCCGCGCCTCGTCACCCCGATCGACCCCCTGGAGGTCGAGAGCGTCTGGAGCTGGCGGCGGCTTTAAGCTGCTGACCATGACTGACGTACGCGCTGAACTGCTCCAGCAGATCAAGGACAAGGCCGTGGTGCACGGCAAGGTGACCCTCTCGTCGGGTCTGGAAGCCGACTACTACATCGACCTGCGCCGGATCACGCTGGACGGCGAGGCCGCGCCGATGGTGGGTCAGGTCATGCTCGACCTCACCGCCGACCTGGACTTCGACTGCGTCGGCGGGCTGACGCTGGGCGCCGACCCGGTCGCGACCTCGATGCTGCACGCCTCTGCCGCGCGCGGTCGGCGCCTCGACGCCTTCGTCGTGCGCAAGGCGCAGAAGGCGCACGGCATGCAGCGCCGGATCGAGGGCACGGACGTCAAGGGCCGTCGCTGCCTCGTGGTCGAGGACACCTCCACCACGGGCGGCTCGCCGTTGACCGCGGTCGAGGCCGTCCGCGAGGCCGGCGGCGAGGTCGTCGCCGTCGCCACGATCGTGGACCGGGGCGCCGCCGAGGCGATCGCCGGGGCGGGCCTGGCGTACCTCACCGGATACCAGCTGGCGGATCTCGAGCTGGCGTAACCGCCGCGAAGTCGTGACTTAGGTCCCGGACCGTGGTGGAAACGGTTCTGACCTGCTCTTTTGCCAAGGGGCGGGGTGTTTCACGTGAAACACCCCGCCCCTTGGCGTGCCGCGACCATGTGAGCCCGGACGAGAGTCTGAAAGGATGGGGGCGACGATGACGTCGCCCCCAGGTCAGGGACAGAAACGCACACACCCCGCACATCACAAGGAGCGGACGAATGCCCATCGCAACCCCCGAGGTCTACAACGAGATGCTCGACCGGGCGAAGGCAGGCAAGTTCGCCTACCCGGCCATCAACGTGACCTCGTCCCAGACCCTGCACGCTGCGCTGCGCGGCTTCGCGGAGGCCGAGAGCGACGGCATCATCCAGATCTCGACCGGCGGAGCCGAGTTCCTGGGCGGTCAGTACAACAAGGACATGGTCACGGGCGCCGTTGCCCTGGCCGAGTTCGCGCACATCGTCGCCGCGAAGTACGACATCACGGTCGCCCTCCACACCGACCACTGCCCGAAGGACAAGCTGGACGGCTACGTCCGTCCGCTGCTCGACATCTCCGCCGAGCGCGTCGCCCGTGGCGAGAACCCGCTGTTCCAGTCGCACATGTGGGACGGCTCCGCCGAGACCCTCGCGGACAACCTGGCCATCGGCCAGGAGCTGCTCGCGAAGGCCGTCGCCGCCAAGATCATCCTCGAGGTCGAGATCACCCCGACCGGTGGCGAGGAGGACGGCGTCACCCACGAGATCAACGACGAGCTGTACACCACCGTCGACGACGCGATCCGCACCGCCGAGGCCCTGGGCCTGGGCGAGAAGGGCCGCTACCTGCTCGCCGCGTCCTTCGGCAACGTGCACGGCGTCTACAAGCCGGGCAACGTCGTGCTCCGCCCCGAGCTCCTCAAGGACCTCCAGGCGGGCGTCGCCGAGAAGTTCGGCAAGACCTCCCCGTTCGACTTCGTCTTCCACGGCGGCTCGGGCTCCACGGCCGAGGAGATCGCCACCGCGCTGGAGAACGGCGTCGTGAAGATGAACCTCGACACCGACACGCAGTACGCCTTCACGCGTCCGGTGGCGAACCACATGTTCAAGAACTACGACGGCGTCCTGAAGGTCGACGGCGAGGTCGGCATCAAGTCGACCTACGACCCGCGCACCTGGGGCAAGCTGGCCGAGGCCGGCATGGCCGTCCGCGTGACCGAGGCGTGCGCCGCGCTGCGCTCGACCGGCACGAAGATGAAGTAACGAAGCAATCGTGTGAGCGAAGGGCCCGGTACCTCCCAGGTGCCGGGCCCTTTGTGCGTCGACCGACGGAAAGGGCCTGATGTACGACTTCGACCGCGAGATAGACCGGCAGGGCACCTGGTCGGTCCAGTGGGACGGCATCGCGGACCGCTTCGGCGTCTCCGACCTGCTCCCCTTCACCATCTCCGACATGGACTTTGCCTCCCCGCCGGAGGTGCTCGCCGCCCTCCGCGAGCGGGTCGACCACGGCGTCTTCGGCTACACCGACTGGAGGCTGGGCGGGTTCCGCGAGGCGATCCGGCACTGGTACGCGAGCCGGTACGCCACCGCGATCGACACCGACACGCTGGTGTACGCGCCGTCGGTGCTCAACCAGCTCTCCCAGCTGCTGCGGATGTGGACGGAACCCGGCGACGGCGTCGTGGTCCACACCCCCACCTACGACGGCTTCCGCAAGGCCGTCACCGGGCTCGGGCGCGAGCTGCGCGGCGTCCCCGTCGGGGACCTCGAAGCCCTCGAACGGGAGCTGGCCCGGCCCGACAGCCGGATGCTGCTGCTCTGCTCCCCGCACAACCCGACCGGACGGGTGTGGACCGAGGAGGAGCTCACCACCTTCGCCCGGCTGGCCGAGCGCCACGGCGCGGCCGTCGTCAGCGACGAGATCCACGCCGACCTGACCACCGACGGCCACCGCCACATCCCCTGGACCCGGGTCGCCGAACCGGGCCGGGGCCGCCGCTGGGCCCTGGTCACCTCGGGCACGAAGGCGTTCAACTTCCCGGCCCTCTCCGGCTCGTACGGGATGATCGGCGACCCTGACGAGCGCACGGCCTTCGTCCGGCGGATGGAGACGGGCGAGGGCCTGGCCTCGCCCGCCGTGCTCTCCCTGACCGCCCACATCGCCGCGTACCGGCAGGGCGCCCCCTGGCTGGACGAACTGCGCGGGTACGTCGCGGGCACGATGACCCTGCTCCAGGAGCGGCTCGCGGCCGGACTTCCCGAGGCCGGCTGGGCGCCCCCGCAGGCCGGCTACCTCGCCTGGATCGACCTGCGGCCGCTGGGCATCGAGGAGGCCCGGCTCCAGGAGGAGCTGGTGGCGGTGGAGAAGGTCGCGATCATGCCGGGCGGGGTGTACGGCACTCCCGGCTTCGTCCGGCTGAACGTGGGCTGCCCCCGGAGCAAGGCCGAGCGGGGCGTGGACGCGCTCGTCCGCGCGGCGAACCGGCTGCGCCGCAGCTGACGGGGGAGGCCGGGGCGCGGCGACCCCGCTGTGCGGGGCGCCCGTCCCCGTCCGCGGATACCGGGAGGCGAGTTGTCGGCGGCGTGATCTAGTCTGCGCTGACCGAGCCCCGATTCCGTGGGCCGGGGACCATGTGTTTTCTGGGGGTCTCTTCATCGTGCGCAAGCGCACTCTCTCGGCCGCGACCTCGCTCGCGGTTCTCTTCAGCTCCGCGGCGCTGGTCGCGGGCACGGCGGGCCAGGCGGCCGCCGACAGCAGCAAGGCGCTGGCGATGTCGTCCGTGGGCGACATGGTGGTGGACGGCGTCCACCGGAAGATCTTCATCAGCGACCCGTACCTCGGGAAGGTCGTCGCGACCGACTACGCGGGCACGGTGCTGAGCACCGTCACCGGCCTGCCCGGCGTCACCGGGCTCGCGCTCTCCGCCGACGGCGGGAGCCTGTACGCCGCGGTCCCGGGCGCCGACGCCGTCGTCGCCCTGGACGCGCAGGCGGTGACCGAGACGGCCCGGTACGCCACCGGTGAGGGCACCGACCCGGCGTACGTGGCTCTGGCGGGCGGCAGGATCTGGTTCGGCTACGGCACGAACGAGGACGGCGACATCGGCTCGATCGACGCGTCCGGCGAGCAGCCCGTGGTGACCCTGGGCCAGGACGCGGAGATCGACTACTCCGGCGCCCCGCGGCTCGTCTCCTCGCCCACGGACCCGAACGCCATCGCCGCCGTGTCCTCGTACTACCACTGGTTCCGGATCGGCGCGTACGACGTGAGCACGGGCACCGCGGTCCGCACCGCGCGGTCGCCCGAGTCCGAGTCGTCCAGCGGTGGCATGGTCAGCGACCTCGCCTACACCCAGGACGGCAGCCGTCTGATCACGGCCACCGCGGGCAACCGGCACCGGGTCTGGCAGACCTCCGACCTCACCCAGGTGGGGGCCTACGCCAGCGAGTACCACGGCGCGGCCGTGGCCGTCGCCCCCGACGGCACCGTGGCGGCGGGCTCCGACGCCTGGTACGGCCCGGACGTGTTCGTCTACCGGCCCGGCGAGACGAAGGCCGTGCGGCAGTACGACTTCCCCAACACCGGGACCACCGGCGCCGGCGACAGCCTCGCCGACAGCGCCCTCGCCTGGGAGCCGGGCGGCAGCCGCCTCTTCGCGGTGACCATGGCCAGCGGCGGCAGCGCGCGGCTGCACGTCCTGGACGAGCCCACCAGGTCCGTCCCGGTCGTCACCGTCAAGGCCCCGGCCACCGCGCCGGTCGCCAAGGCGCTCACCGTGTCCGGCACCATCGCGGCCACCCTGCCGCTGCCGGCCGGGACGCCGCTCACCGTGACGCGGTACGACGTCGAGGCCAAGCAGGGCAAGGCGCTCGGCACCAGGGCGCTGGGGGCGAACGGGGCGTTCTCGTTCCCCGACACCCCGACCGCCGCCGGGAACGTCACGTACAAGGTGGCCTATGCCGGGGACGCCACGCACGCGGCCGCCACCGGGACGGCCGTCGTCAAGGTGGCCCCGAACAAGACCGCGCTGACCCTCGACCGGCACGGGCTCGTCGTCAACTTCAACACCACCGTGACGTACACGGCCACCCTCGGCCCGACGTACCGGAACCGTGTGGTGGAGCTCTGGGCCGACCCGGTCGGGGCGGAGCCCAAGCGGCTGCTCAAGCGCGGCACGGTGAACTCGGCAGGCAAGCTGTCGGCATCGCTCAAGATGACCCGGGACACCTGGGTGAGCGCGGTCTTCGCCGGTGACACCCGCAGCGCCGCGGCCTCGGCCGCGTCGGCCGTGAACACGCGGGCGGGCCTGGCGACCACGCTGTCCCGCCACTACAAGTGGACGCGGATCGGCAACACCTCGTACCAGACCTACCACCAGACGGCCGACCCGATGATCGCCGCCTGGCTCAACAGCTACCCGGGCCGCAAGACCCGGCTGGACCTCCAGCTCTGGTACCAGGGCGCCTGGCGCAGCGCCGGCTCGGACTTCTTCCGGCTGAACGCCAACGGCATGGCGTACGTGACGATCGACGGCGACGGCGCGGCCGGCTACAGGTTCCGGGTCCGTTCCGCGTACATCGACGGCACGTCCGGCGACAACGTGAACTCGACGGTCTACGGCTCCTGGAAGTACTTCAACTTCACCCGCTGAGGCGCCGCTGAGGTGCTTTCGAGTGATCCGACGAGCCCCGTCCGCCCTTCCGGCGGGCGGGGCTCCGGCGTTCGCGGGACCATGCAGGCATGGGTGTGCGGGACGTGCGGATGGCCTCGGGTACGGGCCGGTGGATCTTGTTCACGACCGTGCTCGGGTCCGGGATGGCGCTGCTCGACTCCACCGTCGTCAACGTCGCCCTGCCCCACATCGGCGAGGACCTGGACGCCGACCTCGGCGCGCTCCAGTGGACCGTCAACGCCTACATGCTGACCCTGGCCGGGCTGATCCTGCTCGGCGGGGCGCTCGGCGACCGCTACGGCCGCCGCCGGGTCTTCGTGATCGGCGTGGTGTGGTTCGCGGTCGGCTCGCTGCTGTGCGGCCTCGCCCCGAACACCGGGGTGCTGATCGCGGCCCGCGCCCTCCAGGGCGTGGGCGGGGCGCTGCTCACCCCCGGTTCGCTCGCGCTGATCCAGGCCAGTTTCCACGAGGACGACCGGGCCAGGGCGGTCGGGCTGTGGTCCGGCTTCGGCGGGGTCGGGGCGGCGATCGGGCCGTTCGTCGGGGGCTGGCTGGTGGACGGCCCGGGCTGGCGATGGGTGTTCCTGCTGAACGTGCCGCTCGCCGCCGTCTGCGTACCGGTCGCCCTCCGGCACGTGCCGGAGTCCCGGGACGAGACGGCGCACGGCCGCTTCGACGTGCTCGGCGCCGTCCTCGGGGCGGCGGCCCTCGCGCTCGTCACGTACGGGCTGATCGGCGCGGCATGGTGGGCCGGGGTGGCCGGGGCCCTGGTGGGAGCCGGGTTCGTGGTGGTGGAGCGGCGGCGCGGCGAAACGGCGATGACACCGCCGTCGATCTTCCGCTCCCGGATCTTCACGGCCGTCAACCTGGTCACCCTCTGCGTGTACGCGGCCTTCGGCGGCTTCTTCTTCCTGGCCACGCTCCAGCTCCAGGTGGTCTCCGGCTACTCGGCGCTCGCCGCCGGTACGGCCCTGCTGCCGACGACCGTGCTGATGCTGCTGCTCTCGGCCAGGTCCGGTGAGCTGGGGGAGAAGATCGGCCCCCGGATCCCGCTCACGGTGGGGCCGCTGCTGTGCGCCGCCGGCATGCTGCTGATGCTGCGGGTCGGCGAGGACCCCTCGTACGTGCAGGACGTGCTGCCGGCCCTCCTCGTGCTCGGACTCGGCATGACGGCCCTGGTCGCGCCGCTGACCGCGACCGTCCTCGCCTCGGTGGACGTGGCCCGGGCGGGCCTCGCCAGCGGCATCAACAACGCGGCGGCCCGGGCGGCCGGGCTGCTGGCGGTGGCCGCGCTGCCACTGCTCGCCGGGATGGGCCCGGAGTCGTACCGTTCGGCGGCGGAGTTCGACGAGACCTTCCGGCGGGCGATGCCGATGTGCGCCGTCCTCCTGGTGGCCGGCGCGGTCATCGCCTGGACGACGCTGCGGACGCCGCCCGCGCGGGCCGACTGCCACCCCGAGTGCCGGGTGCACTGCGGGGTGACGTCGCCACCGCTGGACCCGGGGGAGCGGGGACGCCCCGGAGAGTCGGGGGAGCGGGGAAGCGGGGGAGATCCGGGGGAGCGGGGAGGCCCGGGGCCCGCGGCCTGAGGCAGACTGGGCCCATGGCCATCCACGAGAACCTCCTGGGGGGACCGGCCCCCACCCACCTGCCCGACGACCCGGGGCCGCGCGAGCTGCTCGCGAACGGCACGGCGCCGGCGGACGTCGCCGCGAAGTACCCGACCTCCTCGCTCGCCTGGGCCCGGCTCGCCGACGACGCCTACGAGCGCGGCTCGGTCGTCGAGTCGTACGCCTACGCCCGTACCGGCTACCACCGCGGCCTGGACGCGCTGCGCCGCAGCGGCTGGAAGGGCCACGGCCCGGTGCCGTGGGAGCACGAGCCGAACCGCGGCTTCCTGCGCGCGCTGCACGCCCTGGCCCGCGCCGCCGGCGACATCGGCGAGAAGGACGAGTTCGAGCGCTGCACCACCTTCCTGCGGGACTCCTCGGAGACGGCGGCCGAGACGCTCGGCTGACGTTCACCGCCTGCTCGCACGCCCTTTCCTCCGCACGGGGGAAAGGGCGTTCGACATGGCCGGTACGATCCCCGGGACCGCAGGACTCAGGGGGGAAGTCTGTCGTGGGGAGACGAGCCGCACCCGCGGGACGGCGGGGAACGGGCGGGAAACGCAGGTCGGGCACGCGCTTCGGGCTGCCGGCCCTGGTGCTGACGACGGTCGTGCTCGGAGCCGGGGCCGCCCTCGCGGACCTGGACGACACGGCGGGGAAGACGACGGCGGCCCCCACGGCCGAGCGGACGACGGCCACCGCGAGCCCCCGGCCCACGCCGACGGGACCGACGCGTACGGCGGCACCGCCACCGGCGCGTCCGGCGCCCGCCACACCCACCCCGGAGTCCGGGCCGAAGCCCAGGGCCACCCCGAAGCGGACCGCCGTGAAGAGGCCCCAGGTGCCCCGGTCCGGTGCCGGGACGTTCACCACCGCCCGGTCCTCCGGGGCTCCGACCGGCTCCGGCGGCACCCTGCGCCGCTACCGGGTCCAGGTCGAGGACGGCATCGCGCTGTCGGCGCGGGACACGGCCGCCGAGATCCAGCGGATCCTGGCCCATCCGCGCAGCTGGGCCGCGCACGGCCGGGGCCGCTTCCAGCTGGTCTCGGAGAACGCCGACTTCGTCATCAGGATCGCCACCCCGGACACCGCCGACGCGCTCTGCCTCCGCCAGGGGCTCCGTACCCGCGGCGAGCTGAACTGCGAGACCGCGGACGGCGTCGTGGTGAACCTCAGACGGTGGATGCTCGGCTCGCCGACCTTCGCCGGGGAGGCGGAGGAGTACCGGCACCTGATCATCAACCACGAGGTCGGCCACGAGATCGGCATCCGCACGCACCTGGGCTGCCCGGGTCCGGGCAGGCTCGCCCCGGCGATGATGCAGCAGATCAAGGGTCTGCACGGCTGTCGCTCGAACGCGTTTCCGTATGACGAAGGCGGTAGCTACATCACTGGGCCGATCGTGTCATGATGCGCTTGGGACGGCGCGCGACGAAGCACGCCTCCCGAGGGGACCGGGGCTCCCGTGCCGGACGACGTGCCGCACGGAGGAGCAGACCGCTACCCGGTAGTACGTATCGAGGAGACAGCAATGTCCACCTTCCCCGATGCCGGAGCCGGTTCGGTCACCCATGACCCGAACCTCGACTTCGCGGGTACCACGCCGTACGAGGACTATGTCCAGGCGGACGTCCTCACCCACCTCCAGCACCTCCGCTCGGACGACCCGGGCGAGATGGTCTTCCTGGTCACCACCCAGGTCATGGAGCTGTGGTTCACGGTCATCGTCCACGAGTGGGAGACGGCGAGCCGCGCACTGCGCGAGGACCGCGTCCCCGTCGCGATGGACGCGCTCAAGCGCTCCGTGCGCGAGCTGGAGGCCCTCAACCACTCCTGGCGGCCGCTGGCCCAGCTCACCCCCGCCCAGTTCAACGCCTACCGCGCCGCGCTCGGCGAGGGCTCCGGCTTCCAGTCGGCGATGTACCGGCGGATGGAGTTCCTGCTCGGCGACAAGGCCGCCTCCATGCTCGTGCCGCACCGGGGCGCGCCCCGCGTCCACGCCGAGCTGGAGAAGGCGCTCCAGGAGCCCAGCCTGTACGACGAGGTCCTCGCGTTCCTGGCCCGCCGCGGCCTGCCCGTGCCGGCCGAGGTCCTCGGCCGCGACCTGTCGCAGCGCTACGAGCCGTCCCCCGAGGTCGAGGCCGTCTGGGCCGGGATCTACGCGGACCCCGACCAGAGCGGCGAGCTCGTCCGCCTCGGCGAGGCCCTCAGCGACGTCGCCGAACTCGTCTGGCGATGGCGCAACGACCACCTGGTCGCCACCCGCCGCGCGATGGGCGCGAAGACCGGCACCGGCGGCTCGGCCGGCGTGGCCTGGCTGGAGAAGCGGGCCCAGAAGAACGTGTTCCCCGAGCTCTGGACGGCCCGCAGCCATGTCTGACCTCCTCGGTAACCGGGCGCTGGAACTCGACGCCGCCGACGGTCTCGCCAAGCACCGCGAGAAGTTCGCCCTCGACGCCGGGACCGTCTACCTCGACGGCAACTCCCTCGGCGCGCTGCCCGCCCACGTGCCGGCCCGCATGGCCGACGTCATCACCCGCGAGTGGGGCGAACTGCGCATCCGCTCCTGGGACGAGTCCGGCTGGTGGACCGCGCCCGAGCGGATCGGCGACCGGATCGCGCCGATCGTCGGCGCCGCCCCCGGACGGATCGTCGTCGGCGACTCGACCAGCGTGAACGTCTTCAAGGCCGTCGTCGCCGCGGCCCGGCTCGCCGGCGACGACCGGGACGAGATCCTCGTCGACGCGACGACCTTCCCCACGGACGGGTACATCGCGGAGTCCGCGGCGCGGATGACCGGGCACCGGATCGTGCCCGTCGACCCCGCCGCGATACCCGGCGCGGCCGGTCCGCGCACGGCCGCCGCGCTCGTCAACCACGTCGACTACCGCAGCGGCCGGCTCCAGGACCTGCCCGGCATCACCGCCGCGCTCCACGCGGCGGGCGCGCTCGCCGTCTGGGACCTGTGCCACAGCGCGGGCGCCCTGCCCGTCGGACTGGACGCCCACGGCGTCGACCTGGCCGTCGGCTGCACCTACAAGTACCTGAACGGCGGCCCCGGTTCGCCCGCGTACCTGTACGTCGCCGAGCGCCACCAGGCCGCCTTCGACTCGCCCCTGCCCGGCTGGAACTCGCACGCCGACCCGTTCGCGATGACCCCCGGGTACACCGCGGCCGAGGGCGCCGTACGGGGCCGGGTCGGCACCCCCGACATCCTCTCCATGCTGGCCCTCGAGTCGGCCCTGGACGTCTGGGACGACGTCTCCGTCGAGGACGTGCGGGCCAAGTCCCTCGCCCTGACGGACTTCTTCCTGGAGTGCGTGCGGGCGTACGCCCCCGAGGGCCGGGTCGAGTCCGTGACACCCGCGGAGCACGGCGAGCGCGGCAGCCAGGTCGCCCTGAGCTGCGCCGAGGCCCCGGCCGTCATGGCCGAACTGATTCGGCGCGGGGTCGTCGGAGACCTGCGCCGCCCCGACGTGCTGCGGTTCGGCTTCACCCCGCTGTACGTCGGCTTCGCGGACGCGGAGCGGGCGGCGCGGGTCCTCGCGGAGGTCCTGACCGACCTCGCGTCCTGAGGCCGTGTCCGGAAAGTCCCGCCCGGCCCGCGGCCGGACGGGGCTCCTTCCCGGACACGACCCAGCGGGACGACCGTCCGATGATCGCCTGATCTGCGGGGGCTCCGGTCCTGATACCGTCCCCGCAGGTCAGGCCAATTCGGCCCCGTACCCGAGAGGTTGGAACAGCATGCCGGACCCCGCCGCGCGCGATGCCGCCGAAGAGGCGTCGGCCTTCTCGCACCCGGCCGTCCCCCCGGACGCCTCCGCCGCGTACGGCGACCACCCGGATCAGGTGGTCGACTTCTACGCCCCGCGCGACGGACGCACCCGGGCCCCGCTCGTCGTCGCCCTGCACGGCGGCGCCTGGCGTGCCCCGTACGACCGGCAGCACCTGACCCCCTTCGTGGACTTCCTGGCCCGCCGGGGCTTCGCCGTGGCCAACGTCGAGTACCGCCGCGGCAGCGACATCCCCCGTCAGGGCGGCGCCGCCCCGGTCGCCGGCCGCTGGCCCGAGACCTTCGACGACGTGGCCGCCGCGCTCGACGCCCTCCCCGGGCTGGCCGCCGAGCACCTGCCGCAGGCCGACACCGGCCGCATCGTCCTCACCGGCCACTCGGCGGGCGGTCACCTCGCCCTGTGGGCCGCCGCCCGCCACGTCCTGCCCGCCGGCACCCCGTGGCGCCTCCCCGCCCCGCCCGCGCTCCGCGGGGTCGTCGCCCTCGCCCCGATCGCTCACTTCGGCCGCGCGGTGGAACTCGGCGTGTGCGGCGGCGCGGTCACCGAACTCCTCGGGGGACCGGCCGAGTCCGAGACCCGCGCGGCCCTCGCGGACCCCGCCGTCCTCCTTCCGACCGGCATCGCGACCACCGTCGTCCACGGCCGCGCGGACCTCGTCGTCCCCTGCGACGTCGCCGAGGCGTACGCGGACGCGGCCGGCAAGGCGGGCGAGGAGACCGGCCTGACCTTCCTGGAGGACGTCGGCCACTTCCCCCTCATCGACCCGGCCGCCGACGCCTGCGCCGTGGTCGCGGAGGAGATCGCCCAGCTGGCCTTCTAGGGCCGACCCCGGAACCGCAATCGAACGGATCATCGGGAACCCGTACAACCCTGCGACCCGATCGCGAGTCTGATCAGGCACGGCTCTCCCGTGTCCGATCTTCCCGTGGGGGTTTCACCTTGCAGTTCCGTTCCTCCGGCATCCGTCTCGCCTCCGCCGTCACCGCAGTCCTCGCCGTCACGGCACTCGGCGCCGGCACCCTGGCCACCGCACCGGCCGCCTTCGCCGCCACCACGGCCCCGGCGCAGGCCGCGGAGGCCGAGGGCCTGCCCGTCTTCCCCAAGGACTCCGACCTGGCGGGCGTGGGCAGCACCGGCTTCCTCAGCTACTCCTTCGGCGACGGCGAGCGGAAGGCGCTCTGGACTCCGTACGACGGGAGTGCCCCGACCTGGATCCAGGAGCCCGAGGGCGGCGCCGCCGTCATGGGCAGCGGCGACGTGGTCGTCATCGGCGACGACGGCTGGACCCTCCAGATGCGGTCCCTCACGCTGAGGAACATGGCGGACCCGTCCGCCCCGGGCGTGGACATCGACCTCCGCCCGCTGAACGGCACCTACGTGGCCTCGCTGAGCCCGACGAGCGTCCTCGCACAGGTGACGAAGGGCGACGGCACGTTCGAACTGCACGTCGTGAGCAAGGACGGCGCCGCGACGACCAGCCACCAGGTCTCCGGACTGCCCGCCGACGCCGCCGAGTTCGTCGGCGGGCAGGTCCGGGACGGCTCCGTCCTCACCGGATACGCGACGGGCCCGGCGAACGCGCGGACCGGCGGCAGGGCCCTGATCGACGTGGCGACCGGCACGGTCACGGAGACCTACGCCTCCGTCGAGTCCGGGCACGACTTCACCAGCCTGATGACCTCCGGCTCGCACGTGGCCTGGGTCGACTACGACTCCTCGACCGGGCTCTACGTCACCTCCGTCGACCGCACGACGCGCGAGGAGAAGAAGACCGTCCTGGGCCTCCGCGGCGACAAGTGGTACCACGAGCTCGTCGGCGGGTGGCTGGTCTACGGCAACCCCTCGAAGCCCGCCCGGGCCGTCTCCCTGACCAGCGGCGAGACCCGCGACCTCGGCATCGCCGCCTCGGGCTTCGCGGCGCCGGCCGACGGCGCCGCCGTGCTGAGCGGCAGCCGCGGGGCCGACGGCGACGGGCTGTTCCGGATCGCGGCCGCGGCGGACGGCTCCCCGACGGTCACCAAGGTGGCGGAGACGGGCCCGCTGCCGGCGGAGAAGGCGCTGGAGATCGAGCAGGTCCACGTCCCCGACGTGGCGGACCTCGACCGGACCGGCGGCAAGGTGACGCTGGGGTGGACCCTGTCGCGCGCCGACGCCTCCCTGGACGTCACGCTCACGCACATCGCCACCGGCAAGGAGTTCACGCAGCGCGTGCCCGCCCCCGCGACCGGCACGCGCTTCTCCTTCACCTGGGACGGCACCATCGACGGTGTGGACGCGCCGAACGGCAGGTACGGCGTGGAGGCCGAGGCCGTGCTGAGCGACGGCACCGGCGACCCCGCCTACCAGGGCTGGCTCATGACCGTCGTGCGCCAGGCGAACCCGCACGACTACAACGACAACGGCTCCACCGACCTCCTCGCCCGCGACGCCGCGGGCGTGCTGTGGCGCGACGACCTGCGGGACTGGCCCGTGGGCGGCCAGATCGTCCCCGCCAAACGGACCCGACTCGGCGCCGGCTGGCAGGTCTACAACCAGATCGAAGCCGCCGGAAACCTCGCCGGAGCCCCCGCGGGCGACCTCA
>NZ_JBHWAQ010000010.1:129962-218397 GCF_042743475.1 Streptomyces sp. NPDC059534 | reverse complement strand
GCCTACGTCGAACAGGACCTCCACGAGATCTACCAGGGCGAGGTCCGCTACGCCCGCGACGCCTTCGAGGGCCTGCGCCTCATGGACGCCCTCATCTCCGTCAAGCGGGGCGTCCCCGGCGCCGCGCTCCCCGAGCTGAAGCAGCGACGGGTCGCCAAGGGCGGCGGCACGGGCGCCGCGCTCCAGGTCGACGAGCCGGAGCCCGCCGGCCGCTCCGACGTGGCCACCGACAACCCGGTGCCGACCCCGCCGTTCTGGGGCACCCGCGTCGTCAAGGGCATCCCGCTGAAGGAGTACGCCTCCTGGCTCGACGAGGGCGCCCTCTTCAAGGGCCAGTGGGGCCTCAAGCAGAACCGCGCCGGCGACGGCCCCTCGTACGAGGAGCTCGTCGAGTCCGAGGGCCGGCCGCGGCTGCGCGGCTGGCTGGAGCGCCTGCACACCGAGAACCTGCTGGAGGCGGCCGTCGTCCACGGCTACTTCCCCTGCGTCTCCAAGGGCGACGACCTGATCATCCTGGACGAGGCCGGCAACGAGCGGACCCGCTTCACCTTCCCGCGCCAGCGCCGGGGCCGCCGCCTCTGCCTCGCGGACTTCTTCCGCCCGGAGGAGTCCGGCGAGACCGACGTCGTCGGCCTCCAGGTCGTCACGGTCGGATCGAGGATCGGCGAGGCCACGGCCGAGCTCTTCGCGTCCGACTCCTACCGCGACTACCTGGAGCTGCACGGCCTCTCCGTCCAGCTCGCCGAAGCGCTCGCCGAGTACTGGCACGCGCGCGTGCGCGCCGAGCTCGGCTTCGGGGGCGAGGACCCGGCGGACGTCCAGTCCATGTTCGACCTCAAGTACCGCGGTGCCCGCTTCTCCCTCGGCTACGGCGCCTGCCCCGACCTGGAGGACCGCGCGAAGATCGCGGACCTGCTCCGCCCGGAGCGGATCGGCGTCCACCTGTCGGAGGAGTTCCAGCTCCACCCCGAGCAGTCCACCGATGCCATCGTGATCCATCACCCCGAGGCGAAGTACTTCAACGCTCGGTGACCGACCCGGCGGACGCGTGGGGTAAATACACGCGTCCGCGATGATCCGGACGTACACTTGTCGGTCCAGTGCAGGCCGGTCTTCCTCCCCGTACCGGGGAGGAAGACCGGCCTTCTCGTCCCTCCATGGAGGTGTGCCGGATGACCAGTACGGTCCCCGCGTCCCTGTTCCGTACGAACGGCAGCTCCGCCCTGCAGGCGGTCTTCCTCGACATGGACGGGACCCTCGTCGACACGGAGGGGTTCTGGTGGGACGCGGAGGTCGAGGTCTTCGCCGATCTCGGCCACCGGCTGGACGAGGCGTGGCGTGACATCGTCGTCGGCGGCCCGATGACCCGCAGCGCGGGCTACCTCATCGAGTCCACCGGTGCCGACATCACCCTCGAAGAGCTGACGGTGCTGCTCAACGAGAAGTTCGAGCAGCGGATCGACCGGGGCGTCCCGCTCATGCCCGGCGCCGAACGGCTGCTCGCCGAGCTGTCCCGGCACTCCATCCCCACCGCCCTGGTCTCCGCCTCGCACCGGCGGATCATCGACCGGGTCCTCGCCTCGCTCGGCCACGACCGCTTCACGCTGACCGTCGCCGGCGACGAGGTCGTGCGGACCAAGCCGCACCCCGAGCCGTACCTGACGGCCGCCCGCGGGGTCGGGGCCGACCCCGCCCTGTGCGCCGTCATCGAGGACACGGCGACCGGTGTGGCGGCCGCAGAGGCGGCCGGCTGCCGGGTCGTCGCGGTCCCCTCGGTCGCCCCGATCGCGGCCTCTCCCGGCCGGGTCGTCGTGCGCTCCCTCGAAGAGGTCGACGTGCCTTTCCTGCGCACCCTGATCTCCGGAATCTGAGCTTTATCTGAGCTTTCCCCGGAGCGAATGCACCTTTCCCACAAGGGAATCCGGCAGGCCATTCACCGAGACGGCATTCCCGTGACCTTCGTCACGCAGAGTGCCCGGCGGTGGGTGGCCTGTCCTCGTTTCCTGTCCGAAATAAGCGTGTTCCGTTGCCCTCATGTGTCCCGATTCGCTCACCGGCGTCCCCGTCGTGCCGCCGCATGACTATCGGGCGTCCCGTATTCATGCTCACCCTGAGGCAGCCCCCGCGGCCGTCCTCGGTCCGGCAATAGCGGCGCCGCCCACTAATCTTTCGCGAGTACTTCGCCGTATAACCGCGTGCACCGGCGCACACCCCAGCAGCCGTGAGCACAGGAACGATCGCAACACCCGGCCCGATCGCTCCCGCCCCGACCGGGCGGCCGGCGGCGGAGTTCCCACTGACCGCTGTATCCCAGTGCCGGATGAGGAGATCGTCCCTGATGAACCGCAAGACCCTGGTGCTCCCGGCCGTGGCCGGACTGCTCGCCCCCCTCCTCGCCGCCTGCGGCGGAGCGCAGGACGACGGAGCGATCGTCGTCGGCACCACGGACCAGTTCATCGCCACCGGTGACGCCCCCGCCCCGCTGGACCCGGCGTACGCCTACGACACCGGCGCGTGGAACATCCTCCGGCAGACCGTCCAGACCCTGATGCACGTGCCGCGCGGCGGCGGCGAGCCCGTCCCCGAGGCCGCCGAGAGCTGCGGCTTCTCCGACAAGGCCAGCGAGAGCTACCGCTGCAAGCTGCGCTCCGGCCTCACCTTCGCCGACGGCACCGCCATCACGGCCAAGGACGTCAAGTACTCCGTCGACCGCGTCCTGAAGATCAAGTCGGACAACGGCACGGCCGCGCTCCTCGCGAACATCGACACCGTCGAGACCCAGGGCACCGACGGCGTCGTCTTCCACCTCAAGAGCCCCGACGCCACCTTCCCGTACAAGCTCTCCACCCCCGTCGCCGGCATCCTCAGCAAGGACAAGTACGCCGCCGACACGCTCCGCGACGGCTTCGACGTCGACGGCTCGGGGCCGTACACCATGAAGGTCGAGCGCGACGGCGAGAAGGCCACCCGCTTCGTCTTCACCAGGAACCCGGCCTACAAGGGCGACATCACCCTGCGCAACGACAAGGTGGAACTGCGCCCCTACGCCGACTCCGGCGCCATGGGCGCCGCCCTGGAGAGCGACGACATCGACATGATGGCCCGCTCCCTGTCGCAGAAGCAGATCAAGGACCTCACCGAGTCGCCCCAGGACGGCATCGAGATCACCGAGGTCCCCGGCCTCGAGATCCGCTACCTCGGCTTCAACACCAAGGCCCCCTCCGTCCAGGAGAAGGCCGTCCGCCAGGCCATGGCGTCCGTCGTCGACCGCGGCGCGCTCGTCAACCTCGTCTACGGCCCCACCGCCGAGCCCCTCTACTCGCTGATCCCCTCCAGCATCACGGGCCACGCCACCCCCTTCTTCGACGAGTACGGCGAGCCCGACCCCGCCCGCGCCGCCAAGCTCCTCAAGGAAGCGGGCGTCAAGACGCCGGTCAAGGTCACGCTGAACTACACCACCGACCACTACGGCGCCGAGACCGCGCAGGAGTTCCAGGCGCTCAGGAAGCAGCTCGTCGCCTCCGAGCTCTTCGACGCCACCGTCCAGGGTTCCGAGTGGTCGAAGTTCCGCACCGCCCAGAAGCGCGGCGACTACGCCGTCTACGGCCTCGGCTGGTTCCCGGACTACCCGGACCCCGACAACTACGTCGCGCCCTTCCTCGACAGCGACAACTTCCTCAACACCCCCTACGTGAACAAGGTCGTCCGCGACCAGCTCATCCCGCGCTCGCGCCGCATCGCCGACCGCACCGCCGCGACCCCCGTCTACGCCCAGATCCAGAAGATCGTCGCCCAGGACGTCCCCGTCCTGCCCCTGTGGCAGGGCAAGCAGTACGTCGCCGCGCGCAACGACCTCAACGGGGTCGAGTACGCCCTCAACACCTCCTCCGACCTGCTGCTCTGGGAACTGGGACGCGGCACCGCATAACCCCTGTCCGGATCGGTTGTACCGGCCGCGCACCCGCGCGCGGCCGGCCTGACATAGAGATCAAGAGGCACGTTCTGTGAAGGCACACAACAAGTGGCTGACGGCCCCGCTCGCCGCGGGCCTGTCCGCCGCGCTGCTCAGCGGCTGCGGCACCGAGCAGGGCGGCGGCGCCGGTGGCTCCGGGGAGGGCGTGCGCGTCGGCATGTCCGACGAGATCCTCGCCACCGACCCGGCCGCCGGCTACGACCCCGGCTCCTGGCTGCTGTTCAACAACGTCTTCCAGTCGCTGCTCGCCTTCCCCAAGGGCGGCTTCGCCCCCGAGCCGGAGGCCGCCGACCGGTGCGGCTTCTCCGGCGGCAGCAAGGTGTACACCTGCACCCTGCGGGACGGCCTCACCTTCTCCAACGGCAACAAGCTCACCTCGGAGGACGTCAAGTTCTCCTTCGAGCGGGCCCTCAAGATCGCCGACCCCTCCGGCCCGGCCCCGCTGCTCTCCACCATCGACACGATCGAGACCCCGGACGCGCGGACCGTCGTCTTCCACCTCAAGGTCCCCGACGCCACCTTCCCCAGCAAGATCGCCTCCGGCGCCGGCTCCATCGTCGACCACCGCGAGTACCCCGCCGACGCGCTGCGCACCGACGGCAAGGCGACCGGCTCCGGCCCGTACAAGCTGGACTCGTTCAGCGAGACCGAGGCCACCTTCTCCGCCAACTCCGGATACCACGGCCTCGCCCGGCCCAAGAACAGCGGGATCACCCTCAAGCTCTACCGCGGCGACCGCTCCGCCCTCGCCAAGGCCCTCACCGACGGCGACGTCGACATCGCCTACCGAGGGCTCTCGGCCGACGACATCGCGGCCCTCGAAACCTCCGACACCACCGACGACAAGGGCATCGAGGTCGTCCAGGGCAGCAGCGCCGAGGTCCAGCACCTCGTCTTCAACATGAAGGACCCGGTCGTCGGCAAGCTCGCCGTCCGCCAGGCCATCGCCCACCTGGTCGACCGCGAGGCCCTCGTCGAGGACGTCTACAAGTCGACGGCCACGCCGCTCTACTCGATCGTCCCGACCGGCATCGCCGGCCACAACACCGCCTTCTTCGACACCTACGGCACCCCCGACGCCGCGAAGGCGAAGAAGGCCCTGCGCTCCGCCGGCATCACCAAGAAGGTCAAGCTCACCCTCTGGTCCACCCCTAGCCGTTACGGCCCGGCCACCGACCAGGAGCTCAAGGCCGTCGCCGGCCAGCTCAACGACAGCGGCCTGTTCGCCGCCGACGTCAAGTCCGTCGACTACGACCAGTACGAGAAGGACATAGCCGCCGGCAAGTACGGCGTCTACGTCAAGGGCTGGGTCCCCGACTACCCCGACGCCGACAACTTCACCGCCCCCTTCTTCGGCGAGGGCAACGTCCTCGGCAACCACTACGACAACGCCGCCATCACCGGCCGCCTCCTCCCGAAGACCGCCGCCCTCACCGACCGCGCCGCCACCGCCGACGAGTACGGACAGCTCCAGGACCTCGTCGCCGACGAGCTGCCGATGCTCCCGCTCTGGCAGGGCAAGCAGTACGCCGTCGCCCGCGACGACGTCACCGGCCTCGAATGGACCCTCGACGCGTCCACCGTCTTCCGCTTCTGGGAGATCCGGAAGGGCTGACGGCCCCGTGCGGGACACGGGAAGGGCCCGGCACGCGTGGTGCGTGCCGGGCCCTTCCCGTGCCTCTCGTACCGGAGTACCGGAGTACCGGAGTACCGGGGTGCCGGCGTACCCGGTGGACCGGCTACTGGCCGCCGCCCGGCCGCACCAGACCGCTCTCGTACGCGTACACCGCGGCCTGCACCCGGTCGCGCAGCCCCAGCTTCGTCAGCACATGGCCCACGTGCGTCTTCACCGTCGTCTCGCTGACGAACAGATCCGCCGCGATCTCCGCGTTCGACAACCCCCGCGCCACCAGCTTCAGCACCTCCACCTCACGGTCGGTCAAGGTGCTCAGCGTGTCCGGCATCCGCTCCTCGCCGGTCGGCAGGTGTGCCGAGTACTTGTCGAGCAGCCGCCGCGTGATCGACGGGGCCAGCATCGCCTCGCCCGCCGCCACCACCCGGATCGCCTGCACCAGCTCGTTCGCCGGAGCGTCCTTCAGCAGGAAGCCGCTCGCCCCCGCCCGCAGCGCCTCCACCACGTACTCGTCCAGATCGAACGTGGTCAGCACCAGCACCTTCGCCGGACCGTCCCGGCCCGGACCCGTGATCTGCCGGGTCGCCTCCACCCCGTCCATCCGCGGCATCCGGATGTCCATCAGCACCACGTCCGGCTGCAGGGCGCGCACCTGCTCCTGCGCCTGGAGACCGTCCCCGGCCTCACCCACCACCGCGATGTCCTGCTCCGCCTCCAGAATCATCCGGAAGCCGGTGCGCAGCAGCGGCTGATCGTCGACCAAGAGGACGCGGATCGTCACAAGGGCTCCTTCACGAGGCGGACCGGGCACACGGCACGGACCCGGCTCACAGGGCGGGCCGGGCCGGGTCCATTCTGCCCTGACCGGATTCGCCCGACTCCGGCGGGCGCGCGGAAACGATCTTCAGGGGATAGACCGGGGGAGTCCCCCCGAACTCCGGGCAGACCGCCTGGTGGTCGCACCAGCCGCACAGCTTCGTCGGACGCGGCCGCCAGTCGCCCGTCTCCGTCGCCAGCCGGATCGCGTCCCACAGCGCCAGCAGCTTCCGCTCCACCCGCAGCAGATCCGCCTCCACCGGGTCGTACGTCAGCACCTCCCCGCTGCCCAGGTACACCAGCTGCAGCCGCCGCGGGATCACCCGCCGCAGCCGCCAGACCACCAGCGCGTAGAACGTCATCTGGAACAGCGCCCCGTCGCGGTACTCCGGCCGGGGAGCCTTCCCCGTCTTGTAGTCCACGATCCGCACATCACCCGAGGGCGCCACGTCGATCCGGTCGATCACCCCGCGCAGCCGCAGCCCCGAATCCAGCTCCGTCTCCACGAACAGCTCACGCTCGGCCGGCTCCAGACGCGACGGGTCCTCCAGCGTGAACCACCGCTCGACCAGCCGCTCCGCCTCGGCCAGCCAGCCAGCCAGCCGCTCCCCTTCCGGGTCCTCCGCGAACAGCTCGCCCAGCTCCGGCTTCGACTCGAGCAGCCGGTCCCACTGCCCCGGCACCATCGCCTTCGCCCGCGGCGCCGTCCGCTCCACCGCCGGATCGTCGAAGAGTCGCTCGAGCACCGCGTGCACCAGCGTGCCCCGGGTCGCCGCCGGACTCGGCTTCTCCGGCAGCCGGTCGATCACCCGGAACCGGTACAGCAGCGGACACTGCATGAAATCGCTCGCCCGCGACGGCGACAACGACATGGGCGCCCGGGGCTCCGCCGGCACCTGCTCGCTCGTACTCATGACGAAGACCCTACGACCCGCCACCGACAACGCGCGGAATACCATCGACCCGGGACCCCGTCGCACTGCATGATCGAACCGTGACGCACCGACGCGGGTCACACCACGCGACGAAAGGAACCCGTGAACCAGGACGAGCCCAAGCCGCAGCGGACCGAGGAGCCCGGCGGCGGGATCCTCATGGGCCGCCCCTTCGGCGTGCCCGTCTACGTCGCCCCCAGCTGGTTCCTCGTCGCCGCCCTCATCACCTGGGTCTTCGGCGACCAGATCGAACGCCTCCTGCCCGAGCTCGGCGCCGCCCGCTACCTCGTGTCCCTCTTCTTCGCCGTCGCCTTCTACGCCTCCGTGCTCGTCCACGAGCTGGCCCACACCCTCGCCGCGCTCCGCTTCAAGCTCCCGGTGCGCCGCATCCAGCTCCAGTTCTTCGGAGGCGTCTCCGAGATCGAGAAGGAGACCGAGACCCCCGGCCGCGAGTTCGTCCTCGCCTTCGTCGGCCCGCTCCTCTCCCTCGTCCTCTCCGGCGTGTTCTACCTCTCCCTGTACGCCGTCGAGCCCGGCACCGTCCCCGGTGTCCTCCTCGCCGGCCTGATGATCTCCAACCTGATCGTCGCCGCCTTCAACCTGCTCCCCGGCCTTCCGCTCGACGGCGGGCGCATGCTCCGCGCCGTCGTGTGGAAGATCACCGGCAAGCCCATGAGCGGCACCGTCGCCGCCGCCTGGGTCGGCCGCGCGCTCGCCGTCCTCGTCCTCGTCGGCCTGCCCCTGCTCACCCGCACCGGCCTCTTCGGCAACACGACCGACGACATCAGCGGCTTCAACACCGTCACCGACGCCCTGCTCGCCGCGATCCTCGCCGCCATCATCTGGACCGGCGCCGGCAACAGCCTCCGCATGGCCCGGCTCCGCGAGCACCTCCCCGAACTCAGCGCCCGCACCCTCACCCGGCGCGCCATCCCCGTCGAACCCGCCACCCCCCTCTCCGAGGCACTGCGCCGCGCCAACGAGGCCGGCGCCCGCGCCCTGGTCGTCGTCGACGGCAACGGCGACCCCACCGGCATCGTCCGCGAGACCGCCATCGCCGCCGTCCCGCAGCACCGCCGCCCCTGGGTCGCCGTCAGCACCCTCGCCCAGGACCTCTCCGACGGCATGCGGGTCCCCGCCGAACTCACCGGCCAGCCCCTCCTCGACCACCTCCGCGCCAGCCCGGCCACCGAGTACCTGGTCGTCGAGGAGACCGGCGAGATCTACGGCGTCCTCGCCACCACCGACGTCGAGCGGGCCTTCGTCAAGGCCATGGCACGGCCGTCCTCCTGAGCCCGGTACTCTTGTTCACATGTCCGAACCGACCGGTGCCGCCCGCCGACGCGGGCCCTTCAAGGTCGGGGACCAGGTTCAGCTGACCGACCCCAAGGGCCGTCACTACACGTTCACGCTCGAAGAGGGAAAGAACTTCCACACCCACAAGGGTTCCTTCCCGCACGACGAACTGATCGGCGCCCCCGAGGGCAGCGTTGTCCGTACCACCGGAAACGTCGCCTACCTCGCGCTGCGCCCCCTGCTCCCCGACTACGTCCTGTCCATGCCCCGCGGCGCCGCCGTGGTCTACCCGAAGGACGCGGGTCAGATCCTCGCCTTCGCCGACATCTTCCCCGGCGCGCGCGTCGTCGAGGCGGGTGTGGGCTCCGGCTCGCTCAGCAGCTTCCTGCTCCGCGCCATCGGCGACAGCGGCATGCTGCACTCCTACGAGCGCCGCGAGGACTTCGCCGAGATCGCGAAGGGCAACGTCGAGCGCTACTTCGGCGGCCCCCACCCCGCGTGGCAGCTGACCGTCGGCGACCTCCAGGACAACCTGTCCGACACGGACGTCGACCGCGTCATCCTGGACATGCTCGCCCCGTGGGAGTGCCTGGAGGCCGTCTCCAAGGCGCTCGTCCCCGGCGGCATCCTCTGCTGCTACGTGGCGACCACCACCCAGCTCGCCCGCACCGTGGAGTCCATCCGCGAGTTCGGCTGCTACGCCGAGCCGCAGCCGTGGGAATCCATGATCCGCAACTGGCACGTCGAGGGCCTCGCCGTCCGCCCCGATCACCGCATGATCGGCCACACCGGCTTCCTCGTCACCGCCCGCCGCCTCGCGGACGGGGTCGAGCCCCCGATGCGCCGCCGCCGCCCCGCCAAGGGCGCCTACGGCGAGGACTACGAAGGCCCCAACAAGGGCTGACGTCCCGACATCCGCACAGCGCCGCCGTCGAGTTCCCCGCGCACGGGAGGGAAGTCGACGGCGGCGTCCTCATGTTCGGGCGTCCCCGGAACGATTCCGTCCGTGGCGTGTTCGCGTCGGCGGGACCGCCCCATCACCGCCGACCCCAGCTGTTCCGTCACCCTGTGACGTGTGGCACGATGCCCGGAAACCACGCCGCACCACCCCACAGGAGACGTCTCGCGTGCAGCCCTCCGCCGTCCCCGACCTCGCGGACCTCGCGCACACCCACGCCCGGCCGGCCCACTGGCTGGCCACCGCCACCGCGACGGCCGCCGTCGTGGCCCTCGCCGGCCTGATCCAGCCCGGCCCCGCCGGAGCCGGTCCGGCCCCGGCCGCCCCGCTCCCCGCACCCGCTCCCGAGGCCGCCGGAGTCGACTACCCGCTGGACTGCGGGGGAGTCGCCCGGAAGGTCGCGAAGCGGGCCAGCGGCGATCTCGACGGGGACGGAAACCCGGAGACCGTTGCGGTCGTGCACTGCGAAGCCGGCTCCGGCACCCCGCCGCACGCCGTCTACGTCCTGACCCGCGCCAGGGAGAAGGGTGCCCCCGCGCGCGTGGTGGCCACGCTCGTCGAACCGGGGCTGCACCAGAACGTCGCCGAGCTCTCCGTCCGCGACGGAGCGGTGCACGCCACGCTGCTCGGCTACTCGAACCCCGACGTGCCGCTCTGCTGCCCCGACGAGAAGGAGCAGGTCAGCTGGCGCTGGCAGGGCGGCGCCTTCGTACGCGCCGGCCAGGCCGACGCGTACGGCGCCTGACCCGTCACTCCGCGTCGGGGCCGTACACCTCGACCCGGTCCGCGACCCGGCGCACATGGATGCAGTCGCCCGGGCACTCCTTCGCGGAGTCCACCACGTCCTGGAGCAGCGTCAGGGGCACCGGGGTGGTCGCGCCCGCGTCCTGGAGGAGTTCGTCGTCGGCGCTCTTCACATAAGCGAGCCCGTCGATGTCGAGCTCGAAGACCTCCGGGGCGTACTGCGCGCAGATCCCGTCCCCGGTGCACAGGTCCTGGTCGATCCAGACTTCCAGCGCCTCCTCGGCGCCCGTCGCCGGGGCCTCGTGCTGCACGGTCATATCTCCTGCCGTTTCTGCTTCGCGCGGTAAGTCGGGCCACCCCTGACGGGTGTTGGCCAAAGACGACGATACAACCGCCCGCTTTCAACTGGTGAAGGGTGGGTATTCCCCTGGCGAGAGGGGAAGCGCAAGGGTGAAGATCGGACACACCCCGGAGTCTTTTTGATCTAGGGGTTTCAATCATCACCCACGCAGGTAGGGTCAGGAAGCGTCCAGCTCCCCCTGGAGGAGGTGAGGACCGTGGCAGCCCACGACGACGACATCAACCGCGGCATCCGGCCCGGGCGAGGGTCTGAGGACCCCGCCGGACAGGTTGCCTATCTCGAGCAGGAAATCGCCGTCCTGCGCCGCAAGCTCGCCGACTCTCCGCGCCACACGAGGATTCTCGAAGAGCGGATCGTCGAGCTGCAGACCAGCCTGGCCGGCGTGTCCGCGCAGAACGAAAGACTCGCGAACACACTCCGTGAGGCCCGCGACCAGATCGTCGCACTCAAGGAAGAGGTCGACCGGCTCGCACAGCCGCCGGCCGGCTTCGGCGTCTTCCTGCAGGCCAACGAGGACGGCACGTGCGACATCTTCACCGGGGGCCGCAAGCTCCGGGTGAACGTGAGCCCCAGCATCGAGCTCGACGAGCTCAAGCGCGGCCAGGAAGTCATGCTCAACGAGGCGCTCAACGTGGTCGAGGCCATGGAGTACGAGCGCGCCGGGGACATCGTCACCCTCAAGGAGATCCTGGAGGACGGCGAGCGCGCCCTGGTGGTCGGGCACACCGACGAGGAGAGGGTGGTGAGGCTCGCCGAGCCTCTGCTGGACGTCACCATCCGCGCCGGTGACGCCCTGCTGCTGGACTCCAGGTCGGGCTACGTCTACGAGGTGGTCCCCAAGAGCGAGGTCGAGGAGCTCGTTCTCGAAGAGGTCCCGGACGTCGACTACGAGAAGATCGGCGGTCTGGGCAACCAGATCGAGCTGATCCGCGACGCGGTCGAGCTTCCGTACCTCTACCCGGACCTCTTCAAGGAGCACGAACTGCGGCCGCCGAAGGGCATCCTGCTCTACGGCCCGCCGGGCTGCGGCAAGACGCTGATCGCGAAGGCCGTGGCCAACTCCCTGGCCAAGAAGGTGGCCGAGGTGACCGGCCAGCCCGCGGGGAAGTCCTACTTCCTCAACATCAAGGGCCCCGAGCTCCTCAACAAGTACGTCGGCGAGACCGAGCGGCACATCCGCCTCGTCTTCCAGCGTGCCCGGGAGAAGGCGAGCGAGGGCACCCCCGTCATCGTCTTCTTCGACGAGATGGAATCCCTCTTCCGCACCCGAGGCTCGGGTGTCAGCTCGGACGTGGAGAACACCATCGTCCCGCAGCTGCTCGCCGAGATCGACGGCGTGGAGGGCCTGGAGAACGTCATCGTCATCGGCGCCTCCAACCGCGAGGACATGATCGACCCCGCGATCCTGCGGCCCGGCCGGCTCGACGTCAAGATCAAGATCGAGCGCCCGGACGCGGAGGCGGCGAGGGACATCTTCGCGAAGTACCTCACGGCGAACCTGCCGCTCCACTCGGACGACATCTCCGAGCACAGCGGTTCCAAGGCCGCCGCCGCCCACGGAATGATCCAGTCCGTCGTCGAGCAGATGTACGCGGAATCCGAGGAGAACCGCTTCCTCGAAGTCACGTACGCCAACGGCGACAAGGAAGTCCTCTACTTCAAGGACTTCAACTCCGGCGCGATGATCCAGAACATCGTCGACCGGGCCAAGAAGATGGCCATCAAGGCTTTCCTCGACCACAACCAGAAGGGCATCCGGGTCTCCCACCTCCTCCAGGCTTGCGTGGACGAGTTCAAGGAGAACGAGGACCTGCCCAACACCACCAACCCCGACGACTGGGCCCGGATCTCCGGAAAGAAGGGCGAGCGGATCGTGTTCATCCGCACCCTCGTCACCGGAAAGCAGGGCGCGGACACCGGGCGCTCCATCGACACGGTGGCCAACACCGGTCAGTACCTGTAAAACGCGAACCGGCTGCGGACGTCCGGAAACCGGGCATCCGCAGCCGTCGCATTCCGCCGGCATTTCTCCCGGCAGCGGGGAAATACCGCAAGTGATCTCCCCACCAGCGCGGAGCCGCTCTAGGCTCTTCGGTAACGCCGAGTCGCGCACTGTGAGCGACGCCGGGCAAGGAGGGCCGCATGACCGTACGGCGAGTAATGGGCATCGAGACGGAGTACGGGATCTCCGTCCCGGGACACCCGAACGCCAATGCCATGCTCACCTCGTCCCAGATCGTCAACGCCTATGCGGCGGCGATGCACCGGGCGCGCCGTGCCCGCTGGGACTTCGAGGAGGAGAACCCGCTGCGGGACGCCCGCGGCTTCGACCTCGCCCGCGAGGTCGCCGACTCCAGCCAGCTCACCGACGAGGACATCGGCCTGGCCAACGTGATCCTCACCAACGGTGCGCGGCTCTACGTGGACCACGCCCACCCCGAGTACAGCTCGCCCGAGGTGACCAACCCGCGGGACGCCGTCCTCTGGGACAAGGCCGGCGAGCGGATCATGGCGGAGGCGGCGGTGCGCGCCGCCCAGCTGCCCGGGGCCCAGCCCATCCACCTCTACAAGAACAACACCGACAACAAGGGCGCCTCCTACGGCACGCACGAGAACTACCTGATGAAGCGGGAGACCCCCTTCTCGGACATCGTGCGCCACCTGACCCCCTTCTTCGTCTCCCGCCAGGTCGTGACCGGCGCGGGACGCGTCGGCATCGGCCAGGACGGCCGGGAGAACGGCTTCCAGATCAGCCAGCGCGCCGACTACTTCGAGGTCGAGGTGGGGCTGGAGACCACCCTCAAACGGCCCATCATCAACACCCGGGACGAGCCGCACGCCGACGCCGAGAGGTACCGCCGGCTGCACGTGATCATCGGCGACGCGAACCTGTCGGAGATCTCGACCTACCTCAAGCTGGGCACCACCGCGCTGGTCCTGTCGATGATCGAGGACGGGTTCATCACCGTGGACCTCGCCGTCGACCAGCCGGTACGGACGCTCCACCACGTCTCGCACGACCCGACCCTCCAGTACCTGGTCACCCTGCGCAGCGGCCGGACGCTCACCGCGGTCCAGCTCCAGATGGAGTACTTCGAGCTGGCCAGGAAGTACGTGGAGGAGCGGTACGGCTCGGACGCGGACGAGCAGACCAAGGACGTCCTCACCCGCTGGGAGGACACGCTCAACCGGCTCGAGAACGACCCCATGAGCCTGGCCGGCGAGCTCGACTGGATCGCCAAGCGGGAGCTGATGGAGGGCTACCGGCGCCGCGACGGCCTGGACTGGGACGCGGCCCGCCTGCACCTGGTGGACCTCCAGTACGCGGACGTGCGCCCCGACAAGGGCCTCTACAACCGCCTGGTGGCCCGTGGGCGCATGAAGCGGCTCCTGGACGACGCGGAGGTGCTGCGGGCCGAGACGGCGCCGCCGGAGGACACCAGGGCCTATTTCCGGGGCCGGTGCCTGGAGCAGTACGCCGACGACGTCGCGGCGGCCTCCTGGGACTCGGTGATCTTCGATCTGCCCGGCCGTGACTCGCTCCAGCGCGTCCCCACGATGGAACCGCTGCGCGGCACCAAGGCCCATGTGAAATCGCTGCTGGACCGCTGCCGGACGGCGGAGGAACTCGTCCGCGTGCTTTCCGGCGGCTGAACCGGTGGCCCGGCAGGGGCCTGAAATACCCGGGCACTGGGAATCATGGAATCAGTGCCCGGACGTTGTGGAAACTGCGGGGCCGAAGTCGGACCCGCCCTATAGGGTCTGATCTTGTAAGGACTCGACCGAGCGGGCCGAATCGAGCGGGGTGAGGGATATGGCGACCAAGGACACCGGCGGCGGACAGCAGAAGGCGACGCGTTCCACGGAGGAGGTCGAGGAGACCACCACGGAGGCGAGCTCCGACCTCCAGGAACGCCAGGAGAAGCTGAGCGAGGACGTGGACTCCGTCCTGGACGAGATCGACGACGTCCTCGAGGAGAACGCAGAGGACTTCGTGCGGTCGTTCGTGCAAAAGGGTGGCCAGTAGCCGCCTCGCGCGTCTGTCGCCCTCCGTCCCCGGAGCCCCGGAGAAAGCCGTGGGCCCGGGGACGGATGACAGGCGGTGGCACGGGTATGGTCCGTGCACAGTAACCAAGATCGCCCCGCGCTCCCCACGGCGGGCGACTCTCCCACCCGGAAGGAATCGCGTGGAAGCCAACCCTCGTAGCACCGGGCGTCTGCCGGCGGCCTTCCTGACGCCGGGGTCGTCCTCGTTCATGGACTTCCTGGCCGACCACTCGCCGGAGATGCTCCCGGGCAACCGGAAGCTCCCGGAGGGCATCATCGAGGCCCCGCACGGCACCACCATCGTGGCGGCCACGTTCCCCGGCGGGGTCGTCCTCGCCGGTGACCGGCGGGCCACCATGGGCAACATGATCGCGCAGCGGGACATCGAGAAGGTGTTCCCGGCGGACGAGTACTCCGCCGTCGGCATCGCCGGCACCGCCGGTCTCGCGGTGGAGATGGTCAAGCTGTTCCAGCTGGAGCTGGAGCACTTCGAGAAGGTGGAGGGCGCGACGCTCTCCCTGGAGGGCAAGGCGAACCGTCTCTCCACCATGATCCGCGGCAACCTCGGCATGGCCATGCAGGGGCTCGCCGTCGTGCCGCTCTTCGCGGGCTGGGACGAGGGCAAGGAGAAGGGCCGGATCTTCTCCTACGACGTGACCGGCGGCCGCTCCGAGGAGCACGGCTTCGCCTCCACGGGCTCCGGCTCGATCTTCGCGCGCGGGTCGATGAAGAAGTTGTACCGCGCGGACCTGACCGAGGAGCAGGCCACCACGCTGGTGGTCCAGGCGCTGTACGACGCGGCGGACGACGACTCGGCGACCGGCGGGCCGGACATGGCGCGCAGGATCTTCCCGATCGTCACCGTCATCACCGAAGAGGGCTTCCGCAGGCTCAGCGAGGCCGAGTCCTCCGCGCTGGCCCGGTCGGTCACCGAACGGCGCCTGGAGCAGCCCGACGGGCCGCGCGCCGCCCTGCTCTGACCGTTCGTCGCCCGCAGTAGCCCTTCAGACCGGAAGAAAGGGACGGTAGCCGGTGTCCACGCCGTTCTATGTCTCACCCCAGCAGGCCATGGCCGACCGGGCCGAGTACGCCCGCAAGGGCATCGCCCGAGGCCGCAGCCTCGTCGTCCTCCAGTACACCGACGGCATCGTCTTCGTGGGCGAGAACCCGTCGCGCGCACTGCACAAGTTCAGCGAGATCTACGACCGGATCGGCTTCGCCGCCGCCGGCAAGTACAACGAGTACGAGAACCTCCGCATCGGCGGTGTGCGCTACGCCGACCTGCGGGGCTACACCTACGACCGGGACGACGTGACCGCGCGCGGCCTGGCCAACGTCTACGCCCAGACGCTGGGCACGATCTTCTCCAGCGCGGGGGAGAAGCCCTACGAGGTGGAGCTCGTCGTCGCCGAGGTCGGCGCCGAGGCGGAGGGCGACCAGATCTACCGGCTGCCCCACGACGGCTCGATCGTGGACGAGCACGGCTCGGTCGCGGTCGGCGGCAACGCGGAGCAGATCGGCTCCTTCCTGGACCAGCGCCACCGGGACGGCATGTCCCTGGCCGAGGCCCTGAAGCTGGCCGTGCAGGCGCTCTCGCGGGACACCAACGGCAGCGAGCGGGAGATCCCCGCGGAGCGGCTGGAGGTGGCGGTCCTGGACCGTACGCGTCCGCAGCAGCGCAAGTTCAAGCGGATCGTCGGCCGTCAGCTGTCCCGTCTCCTGGAGGCGGACAACGCGGCGGCGGCGAAGACGGACGAGCCCTCCGACGAGGCTCCCGAGGAGTAGTCGGCTCAGCCCGGAGGGGCCCCGGTCCGTGCGGACCGGGGCCCCTCCGGCGTGTCCGGGCGCCCTACGGCGTCACCGGGCCTCTCCGGCGCCATCGGGGCCCTCCGGCGTACCCGAGAGGCCCCTCGGGCGGGTCGGGGCCTCAGGCGGCCGGTGCCGGGCCCGAGGAGCCGCGGGGGACGAGGGTCACGGGCAGGGTGGCGGGCGGGGCCGGTTCGCCCGCCAGAACGGCGAGGAGGGCCTCCATACCCCGTCTGCCGAACTCCTCGGCGGGCAGCCGGACCGTGGTCAGCTCCGGTTCGACCGCGGTCGCCAGGGCCAGGTCGTCGAAGCCGGTGATCGAGAGGTCCTCGGGGACGCGCAGCCCGAGCCGGCGCGCGAACTTGGCGACGCCGACCGCGAGGATGTCGTCGTCGCAGATCACGGCGGTGGGCCGGGGGCCGGGGGCCTCGAACGCGAGGGTGACGGCCTCCCACGCGCCGGCGACGCTGAGCGGCGCCCGCACGGTCCGCAGCTCCGTGCCGCGCAGCGCGTCGGCGAGGGCGGCGGCCCGCGCGTCGAAGGTCCAGGAGGGCACGGCGGACGCCAGGTGCAGGAAGCGGCGGTGGCCCAGTGCCAGCAGGTGGTCGGTGACCCGGCGCATGCCGTCGGCGACGTCGAGGTTCACATGGGCGGAGGCCCCGCTGTCGGACGGGTCGCTGTCGAGCATCACGAGGGGCAGGTCGGTCCCCCGGAAGGCGTCGAGGGCGTCGGCGGCCATGGAGGAGGCGATGACGCCGTCCAGGGCGGCCTGGGCCGAGGCGAAGGGGTCGCGGGCGGGGCCGACGCCGTCGGGGGAGGGGTAGAGGACGACGCCGAAGCCGTGCCGGGCCGCCACCGCCGCCGCGCCCGTGTAGACGTGGGCGAAGAACTCGTTGGTGAGGGCGGGGACGACGAGCATCGCCGTGCGGGTGCGGCCGAGGCGCAGATTGCGGGCGGCGAGGTTGGGCCGGTAGCCCAGTTCGCGGGCCGCGTCGCGGACCGCCCCGGCCGTGCGCTCGGAGACCCGGCCACGCCACTTGTCGCCCAGGACGAGGGAGACGGTGGCCTGCGAGACGCCCGCCGCCCGGGCCACGTCCCGGCTGGTCGGGCGGGCGCCGCCGGCGGGGGGTTCGGGGGTCTGCACGGGGGGCCTCCGCGTCGGGCGCTGATCAGGGGGTGTGTGCCGGCGGGGTGGACCCGCGTCACGCCGACATGGTACGTATGACCCGTAACGTTATACGTAAAACCTCGGCAGGGTTCCGAGGTGAGGGGAGACCGACATGGCCACCGAGGCCCCCGCGCACGGCGGCTATCTCGACATACTCCGGGCGCCGCACGCCGCCCGGCTCCTCGCCGGCACCCTCGTCGGGCGCCTGCCCAACGGCACGGGCCCCATCGCCATGACCCTGTTCGTCCGGGACCAGGGCGGCAGTTACACCCTGGCCGGCGGCCTGATCGCCGCGTACGGCGTCTCCAACGCCATCGGGCAGCCGCTCCTCGGCCGGGCCGTCGACCTCAAGGGCCAGCCCCGGGTCCAGCTGCCCGCCGCCGTCCTCTCGGCCGTCGGCATGGCCCTCTTCGCCTTCGTCGGCATCGGCCACCTCGCCCTCGCCTACGCCGCCGTCGTGCTCGCCGGCCTCTTCACCCCGCCGCTGGAGGGCGGCCTGCGCGCCCTGTGGCCGAGCGTCCTGGGCCGCGAGGACCGGGTCCACCGCGCGTACGCCCTCGACGCGGTCGCCCAGGAGGTCATGTTCACCGTCGGCCCGCTGCTCGTGACGCTCCTCGTCGCCGTCCGGTCGCCCGCCGCCGCCCTCCTCGTCATCAACGTCCTGGGGGTGCTCGGCGCCCTCGCGGTCGTCCTCTCCGAGCCCTCGCGCACCTGGCGCTCCGCCACCCGCGAGGCCCACTGGCTGGGCGCCCTGCGCTCGCCCGGGCTCCTCGCCCTCCTCGGCTCCTTCTTCTTCGTCGGACTCGCCCTCGGCTCCATCACCGTCGCCGCCGTCGCCTACGCTGACGACCGCGGCACCCCCTCCGTCTACGGCTGGCTGATGGCCGCCCTCGGACTCGGGGCCCTCGTCGGCGGCACCGTCTACGGCGCCCGGCCCTGGGCGGGCGCCCCCGAACGGCGGCTGCGGGTCCTCGTGCTGCTCCTCGCGCTCTGCTACCTGCCGCTGATGCTCACCCCCGGCCCCGTCGCCATGACCGGCCTCTCCGTCCTCTCCGGGGTCTTCCTCGCCCCGGTCCTGGCCTGTGCCTTCATCGTGGTCGACCGGCACGCCCCGCGCGGCACCGTCACCGAGGCGTTCTCCTGGCTCGTCACCACCTTCGGCGTCGGCGCGGCCCTCGGCTCCGCCGTCGCCGGACCCGCGGTCGAACTGTCCGGGACCGTGGCCGGTTTCGCCGTCGCCGGCGTGGGCGGTCTCGTCGCGCTGCTGGTCCTCCTCGCCACCGGCCGTGTCCTCACCGCTCCCGGCACGCCCGGCGACACCGGGCGACACGCCGTCGGAGAGGTGGTCCCCACCGCCGTACACACCGAAAAGAACGCGCACTGATCGGAAAATGATCGAAACGGGAACGCCCAACCCGGTTTCAGCACAGGCCGTCAGGCGTAATGTTCAGACATGGACCGCCGCATTTTCGGGCTGGAGAACGAGTACGGCGTCACGTGCACGTTCAGGGGACAGCGCCGACTGTCTCCTGACGAAGTGGCGCGCTACCTCTTCCGCCGTGTCGTGTCATGGGGCCGCAGCAGCAATGTCTTCCTGCGGAACGGCGCCCGCCTGTACCTGGACGTGGGATCGCATCCGGAATACGCCACACCGGAATGCGACGACGTGACCGAACTGGTCACCCACGACAAGGCCGGCGAGCGCATTCTCGAGGGCCTGCTCGTCGACGCCGAACGCCGCCTGCACGAGGAGGGAATCGCGGGCGACGTCTACCTCTTCAAGAACAACACCGACTCGGCGGGAAACTCCTACGGCTGCCACGAGAACTATCTCGTCGCCCGCCACGGGGAGTTCTCCCGGCTCGCGGACATCCTCATTCCCTTCCTCGTCACCCGGCAGCTGATCTGCGGTGCGGGAAAGGTCCTCCAGACCCCGCGCGGCGCGGTCTTCTGCGTCTCCCAGCGTGCCGAGCACATCTGGGAGGGCGTCAGCTCCGCCACCACCCGCTCGCGGCCCATCATCAACACCCGTGACGAGCCGCACGCCGACGCCGAGCGCTACCGCCGGCTGCACGTCATCGTCGGCGACTCGAACATGTCGGAGACGACCATGCTGCTCAAGGTCGGCGCCACCGACCTGGTGCTCCGCATGATCGAGGCCGGCACCGTGATGCGCGACCTGACGCTGGAGAACCCCATCCGGGCGATCCGCGAGGTCAGTCACGACATCACCGGGCAGCGCAAGGTCCGGCTCGCCAGCGGCCGCGAGGCATCCGCGCTGGAGGTCCAGCGCGAGTACTACGAGAAGGCCGTGGACTTCGTCGACCGCCGCGGCATCCGCTCCGGCACCGTCGCCCAGGTCCTGGAGCTGTGGGGCCGTACGCTCGACGCGATCGAGAGCGAGCGGCTCGACCGCATCGAGACCGAGATCGACTGGGTCATGAAGCACCGGCTCATCGAGCGCTACCGGGCCAAGCACAACATGACCATGTCGAACCCGCGGGTCGCCCAGATAGACCTCGCCTACCACGACATCCACCGCCGTCGTGGGCTCTACTACCTGCTCCAGAAGAACGGGCAGGCGGCGCGGATCTGCAACGACCTGAAGATCTTCGAGGGCAAGTCCGTGCCCCCGCAGACCACTCGGGCCAGGCTCCGCGGCGACTTCATCCGCCGCGCCCAGGAGCAGCGCCGGGACTTCACCGTCGACTGGGTGCACCTCAAGCTCAACGACCAGGCCCAGCGCACCGTGTTGTGCAAGGACCCGTTCCGCTCCGTCGACGACCGGGTCGAAAAGCTGATCGCCGGAATGTAAGAGCAGGTCGTACGCGCCTGAGGGCCCCGCACGTTTCACGTGCGGGGCCCTTCCGTCGACAGGAGGGTCCCCTAGAGTGTCGGCACAACTACTGTGCCGTCTGAGATCTGAGGAACACGTGCGCCGACTTGCCGGCCTTCTCGTCGTCCCGCTGCTGCTGCTCTCCACAGCGGCGTGCGGCAGCGACGACAAGGGCTCCGATTCCGCCTCGATGAAGAACGGGCTGCCCGCCATCACCGCGGGGGAGAAGTTCGGGGAGAAGCCGACCCTCGCCAAGGGCGAGGGCGACCCGCCCAAGGAACTCAAGGTCAACGTCATCAGCGAGGGCAACGGCGCGGTGACGAAGAAGGGCGACGCGCTCCAGGTGAACTACCTGGGTCAGGCGTGGGACTCCACCACCCCCTTCGACAACAGCTTCGACCGCGGCCAGCCGTTCGACCTCACGCTGGGCGCCGGTCAGGTCATCAAGGGCTGGGACCAGGGCCTGGAGGGCCAGAAGGTCGGCAGCCGCATCGAGATCGGCATCCCGCCGGAGCTCGGTTACGGCGCGCAGGGCCAGGGCGACATCAAGCCCAACGCCACCCTCGTCTTCGTCGTGGACATCCTGAAGGCCGTCACCATCCCGAAGTCCGCGACCGGCACCCCGGTCGCCCAGGACGACAAGGACCTGCCGAAGGTCGGCACCAACACCGACGGCAAGGCCCCCTCGCTGACGATCCCCAAGACCGACCCGCCGACCAAGCTCGTCTCGAACTACGTGCTCGAGGCCAACGGCGAGGCCGTCAAGGCCACCGACACGGTCGTGGTCAACTACGTCGCCGCCCTCTGGGCCGACGGCAAGGTCTTCGACTCGACCTACACCACCGGCAAGCCCGCGAACTTCCCGCTCGCCCAGCTCACGCTGAAGGGCCTCAAGGACGGTCTGGTCGGCAAGAAGATCGGCAGCCGCGTCCTCATCGTCGCCCCGCCGTCCGAGGCGTTCGGCAGCGAGGAGAAGCAGGGTATTCCGAAGAACTCCACGCTGGTGTTCGTCGTCGACATCCTGACGAAGATGTAAGACTGTCCCGATCGAGCAGTTCATCAGTACGAGGAGCATTTCCGTGAGCATCGAGAAGCCCGAGATCGACTTCCCGGGTGGCGAGCCGCCGAAGGACCTGGAGATCAAGGACATCTGGGAGGGCGACGGCGACGTCGCCCAGGCCGGTGACTTCGTGAAGGTCCACTACGTGGGCGTGGCCTTCTCCACCGGCGAGGAGTTCGACGCCTCCTGGAACCGCGGCACGCCGCTCGACTTCAACCTCGGCGCCGGCCAGGTCATCCAGGGCTGGGACCAGGGTGTCCAGGGCATGAAGGTCGGCGGCCGCCGCCAGCTGGTCATCCCCGCGCACCTCGCCTACGGCGACCGCGGCGCCGGCGGCGCCATCGCCCCGGGCGAGACGCTGATCTTCGTCTGCGACCTCGTGGGCGTCGCCAAGCGCTGACCCGCGCACACGTGACCGTTCACGGTCGCTCCGAGGCCCCCGCCCTCCACGGCGGGGGCCTCGGCTTTGGCCGCGACACTCCGGAGCGGTACGGTCGGACCTCCGAGAAGTGGATCCGCGGAAGAGGTGCAGGGCGTCGATGGCGATTGCCAAGTCCGAGCGGCTGATGAATCTCGCGCTGTGCCTGCTCGGGACGCGCCGTCCGCTGAGCAAGCGCGAACTCCGGGGCTCCATCGAGGCATACCTCGAAGCCGCGGGCGACGACGCCTTCAACCGGATGTTCGAGCGCGACAAGGACGACCTGCGCGAGCTCGGCCTGGTCATCGAGACCGTCGAGAACCTGGAGGGCGAGACCGGCTACCTCGCCCGCCGCGACTCCAACACGCTGCCGCCCATCACCCTCGACGTCGAGGAGGCCGCCGCACTCGGCCTGGCCGCCAAGGTCTGGCAGCAGGCCCGCCTCGCCGGCGCCGCCAGCGGCGCCCTCCAGAAGCTCCGCGCCGCCGGCATGCCCGAGGCGGAGGACTCGTACGACACCCAGCCCAGCGCCCTCGAACCGCGCATCCCGGTCCACGAGGCCGCCTTCGAGCCGCTCATGCTGGCCTGCCGCGACCGGCGCCCCGTCGTCTTCGACTATCGCAAGGCCAACGCCGTCCGCCCCGAGACCCGCCAGGTCGAGCCCTGGACCCTCGAATGCTGGCGCGGCCACTGGTACCTCGCCGGCTGGGACCGCGACCGGGGCGCCGAGCGCGTCTTCCGCCTCTCCCGGATCACCGGCAAGGTGCGTTCCCGGGCCGGCGCCTTCACCGCGCCCGTGCCCGACGTCGTCACCGTCCGGGAGACCGTCGAGACCTGGGCCGGCGAGACCGCCACCCGCTCCGCCCGGATCCGGCTGCGCGCCGGCTGCGGCTACCCGCTCCGGGCCCGCGCCCTCTCCGTACAGGAGGGCGCCGACGGCTGGGACGAGCTGGAGATCCCGTACGGGCACGGGCTCGACGCCTGGCTGGTCGAGTTCGGACCCGATGTCGTCGTCCAGGAGCCCGCCGATCTGCGGGCCGACGTGGTGGACCGGCTGCGCGCCGTGGCCCAGGGCTGAGGGGGAGACGAACCGCATGGCTGCCAACGCGATCGACCAGACGAGGCGAATGCTCTCCCTCGTCACCTATCTCCGCGAGCGCCCCGGCGCCCACGTCGCCGACGTGGCCCGCGCCTTCGGGATCACCGAGGACGAGCTGATCTCCGACCTGGACGTGCTGCCCATGTGCGGCACCAGCTTCCGGGGCGGCGACCTCCTCGACATCGACACCGACGGCGACCGCATCTGGTGGCGCAACCCGAGCGCGCTCAGCGCGGACGCCGCCGCGCCGCTGCGCCTCGCCGCCGACGAGGCGACCGCCCTCCTCGTCGCCGCCCGCGCCGTCGCCACCCTGCCCGGGCTCCGCGAGAGCGACCGGGACGCCCTGCTCCGCGCCACCGCCAAGCTGGAGGCCGCGGCCGGCGAGGCCGCCGGGGCCAGCTCCCGGCTCTCGGTCACCTTCGAGTCCGAGGGCGGCGTCTTCGCCGAGGTCGACCGGGCCATCTCCGAGCGCCGCCGCCTCTGGGTGCGCTACTACTCGCCCGCGCGCGACGAGCTCACCGAACGCGAGGTCGAACCGATCCGGCTCTTCGCCGTCGGCCACACGTACATGGAGGCGTGGTGCCGGCTCTCCGAGGCGCGCCGCACCTTCCGGCTCGACCGCGTCGCCGAGATCCGCATCCTCGACGAGCACGCCGCACCCCCCGAGCTGGAGCTGCGCGACCTCTCCGAGGGGCTCGTGCAGCCGTCCGCCGACGACCCCGAGGTCGTGGTCGAGGTCGGCCCCGGGGGCCGCTGGGTCGCCGAGTACTACCCGCACGACCGGGCCGACGAGCTGCCCGACGGCGGACTGCGGATCACCCTGCGGACGCCCGACCCGGCCTCGCTGCGCCGGCTCGCCCTCCGGCTGGGCAGCGACGGACGGATCGTCGCGCCGGCCGAACTCGCCGACAGCGCCAGGACGGCGGCCACCGCCGCGCTCGCCGCGTACGCGGGCGAGTAGCGGCCGCCCGCGAGCGGGTCACGTCGCCGTCGAGTGACGTTCCCCGCTCCGGGGGCGCTGTTACTGACAGGGCGACGGAAGCGCCGGCGGAGGCCGGTGGCAGCCGGCGCGAGGGACACGGACGCAGCCGACAGCCGGCGCGAGGGACGCGGACCGCCCGGGCGGCCGCGAGCGGGAGTCGGGAGAGATGAGGGAGATGTCGGTGACGCACGGTCTGACGGCGACGATGGCCCCGGTCCTCTTCAAGGCGGCCTGCCCCGACTGCCGCTCCCGCTTCGAGCTCTCCGCGGGCGCCCTGCGCCTGGCCATCGGCGCCAGCCGCCGCACCACCTTCTACTCCTTCACCTGCCCCGAGTGCGGAAGCTCCGTCCGCAAGCCCGCGGGCGAGCGCATCGTCGAGCTCCTCACCGGCGGCGGGGTGCGCACCCTGCGCCTCCACACGACCGTCTGAGTAGGCTCGGTACATGTTCTGGCCCATGCTCGCCATCGCCCTCGGTTTCCTCGGTATCGCCGTCCTCGGCGTCCTCGGCATCAAGGTCTTCCTGGAAGTCCAGCGCCTCGGCCGTCAAGTGGCACACACCACAGAACGGATCAATCGGGCGGCCGAGGAGCTCGAAACCGCCGCTGTCGGCCTGGCCCGTACCGGCGAGACGCTGCGCTGAGGCGGTGCCGTACCCTGCACGAAGGAGCCCTCACGGGGGCTCGTTCGACGAAATCGGGAGTATGCAAGGGCATTGCCCTGCGTTTACTCCTGCGGGTTACGATCGCAGGCAGCGCGGTGGCCGGACGCCTGTCCGACCCGCCGGGCACGCACTCCATGTCGCCTCGGTGAAGAAGGTAAACAGCTATGGGTAGGCTCGGCCCCACCGAGATCATTCTGATCCTCGTCGTGATCATCCTCCTGTTCGGCGCCAAGAAGCTCCCGGACATGGCCCGCTCGCTGGGCAAGTCGGCTCGCATCCTCAAGAGCGAGGCCAAGGCGATGAAGTCGGACGACCAGCAGAGCGCGCCCGCCGACCCGCCGCAGGCCGGAACCACGGACCAGCAGCCCGCACCGCGCACCATCCAGGCCGCTCCCGGCGACGTGACCAGCTCGCGTCCCGTGGCCGAGCCCTCGGACACCACCAAGCGCTGACCCGGTCCGCCGCGGCCGCCGCACCGGGCGGCGGCTGCCGCACGAGATGAGGACGTGGGTTGCCCAAGTCTGCCCGCAAGCAGGAGAAGGATCCCGAGGGCCGGATGCCCCTCGTGGAACACCTGCGTGAACTCCGCAACCGACTGGCGAAGGGTCTCCTCGCCATCGCAGCGGTGACGATCGTCGCCCTCGCGTACAGCGAGGAGCTGATGCAGTTCCTGACGAAGTCGGTGCCCACCTGCGCACCGGGCATCACCAGTGACGGCGGCAACTGCGCGATCGTCTCCTTCAACACGCTGATGGCTCCCTTCAGCACGACGATCCAGCTGTCGCTGACGGCGGGTCTCGTCGTCGCGAGCCCGGTCTGGCTCTACCAGCTGTGGGCGTTCGTCGCGCCCGGGCTGCACAAGAACGAGAAGAAGTACACGTACGCCTTCGTCGGTGCGGCCGTGCCGCTCTTCGGCGCGGGTGCCTACCTCGCGTACCTCATCCTCCCCGTCAGCGTGAAGGTCCTCATCAGCCTCACGCCCGCGGGCTCCGCGAACATCCTGTCGCTGAACGACGTCCTCGACTTCACCCTGCGCATGGTGCTCGTCTTCGGCCTCGCCTTCGAGCTCCCCCTCGTCCTGGTGATGCTGAACCTCACCGGCGTCCTCACCGGTCGCCGCATGGCCGGCTGGTGGCGCGGCGTGATCATGGGCGTCTTCGTGTTCGGCGCCGTCATCACCCCGACCACCGACCCCGTCGGCATGATCGCCCTCGCCGGGCCGATCACGATCCTGTACTTCGGGGCCGTCGGCTTCTCCCTCCTCAACGACAAGCGACGCAGGCGCGGCAACCCCGACGCCGAACTCGACGACGACGAGGCGTCCGCGCTCGACCTCACGCCCGAGACCGTCGGCGCCGTCGAGCCCGTGCCGGCCGCCCGCTCCCTGCCCGAGCAGGCCACCGGCGAGCCGGGCGGGACCACCGCGCAGCGGCTCAACGGATACGACGACATCACCTGATCGCGAGAGATCCCCCCGGACTCGGTCCGGGGGGATCTTTCGTTTCCGGCGCCCCGAGCGGCCCGCCCCGCGCGGGGGCTCCGGGGGTTCCCGAGCGGCCCGGGGACCCCGCGCCGGAGCCTGTCGGGTCCCGGGACCATTGCCCCGATAAAGATCGCGTCACTGTCACAGGTGGCGGGTAGGCTCGAGAACAAGATGACAGAGGACCTCACACCAGCCGAGGCGTACGCTGCCGCCCTCGCCCGCAACGCCGAGCAGGCCACCGCGCTGGCCCCCTTCCGCGAGATGTACGAGTTCGGTCTGGACCCCTTCCAGATCGAAGCGTGCCGGGCCCTCGAAGCGGGCAAGGGCGTACTCGTCGCCGCGCCCACGGGCTCCGGCAAGACCATCGTCGGCGAGTTCGCCGTCCACCTCGCCCTCGACCAGGGCCGCAAGTGCTTCTACACGACCCCCATCAAGGCGCTGTCGAACCAGAAGTACGCCGACCTCGTCAAGCGGTACGGATCCGACAAGGTCGGCCTCCTCACCGGCGACAACAGTGTCAACGGCGACGCGCCGATCGTCGTCATGACCACCGAGGTCCTCCGCAACATGCTGTACGCGGGGTCCCAGGCCCTCTCCGGCCTCGGCTACGTCGTCATGGACGAGGTCCACTACCTCTCCGACCGCTTCCGCGGCGCGGTCTGGGAGGAAGTGATCATCCACCTCCCCGAATCCGTCACCCTCGTGTCGCTCTCCGCGACCGTCTCCAACGCCGAGGAGTTCGGCGACTGGCTCGACACCGTCCGCGGCGACACCGAGGTCATCGTCTCCGAGAGCCGCCCCGTACCGCTCTGGCAGCACGTCCTCGCCGGACGCCGGATGTACGACCTCTTCGAGGAGGAGACCGACCACGGCGGCCGCGGCTCCGCCCGCCGCGAGCTCAACCCCGACCTCATCCGCCTCGCCCGCACCGAGAACTCGGCCTACAACCCGCGCGACCGGCGCCGCGGCAAGATGGTCCGCGAGGCCGACCGCGAGCGAGAGCGCCGCCAGCGCTCCCGCATCTGGACCCCCGGCCGGCCCGAGGTCATCGAGCGCCTCGACGCCGAAGGGCTCCTGCCCGCCATCACCTTCATCTTCAGCCGCGCCGGCTGCGAGGCCGCCGTACAGCAGTGCCTCTACGCCGGCCTCCGTCTCAACAACGACGAGGGACGCCTGCGCGTCCGCGAGATCGTCGAGGAGCGCACCGCCTCCATCCCCGCGGAGGACCTGCACGTCCTCGGCTACTACGAGTGGCTCGAAGCGCTGGAGCGGGGCATCGCCGCCCACCACGCCGGCATGCTCCCCACCTTCAAGGAGGTCGTCGAGGAGCTCTTCGTCCGCGGCCTCGTCAAGGCCGTCTTCGCGACCGAGACCCTCGCCCTCGGCATCAACATGCCCGCGCGGTCCGTCGTCCTCGAGAAGCTCGTCAAGTGGAACGGCGAACAGCACGCCGACATCACCCCCGGCGAGTACACCCAGCTCACCGGCCGCGCCGGCCGCCGGGGCATCGACGTCGAAGGCCATGCCGTCGTCCTCTGGCAGCGCGGCCTCGACCCGGGCCACCTCGCCGGCCTCGCCGGCACGCGCACCTACCCGCTGCGCTCCAGCTTCCGGCCCTCGTACAACATGGCGGTCAACCTCGTCGACCAGTTCGGCGGGCACCGCTCCCGCGAGCTGCTCGAGACGTCCTTCGCCCAGTTCCAGGCCGACCGCTCCGTCGTCGGCATCTCCCGCCAGGTCCAGAAGAACGAGGAAGGACTCGAGGGCTACCGCGAGGGCATGACCTGCCACCTCGGAGACTTCGAGGAGTACGCGCGGCTCCGCCGCGACCTCAAGGACCGCGAGACCGAACTGGCCCGGCAGGGTGCCGCCCAACGCCGTGCCCAGGCGGCCGGCTCGCTGGAGAAGCTCAAGCCCGGCGACATCATCCACGTGCCGACCGGCAAGTTCGCCGGCCTCGCGCTCGTCCTCGACCCCGGCATCCCGGCCGGCCGCACCAACGGCCACCGCGGCTTCGATTACCACGACGGGCCGCGTCCGCTCGTCCTCACCGCCGAGCGTCAGGTCAAGAGGCTCGCCGCGATGGACTTCCCGGTCCCCGTCGAGGCGCTGGAGCGGATGAGGATCCCCAAGACCTTCAACCCCCGCTCCCCGCAGTCCCGCCGCGACCTCGCCTCCGCCCTGCGGAGCAAGGCCGGCCACATCAACCCCGATCGCCACCGCAAGCAGCGCGCCGCCGCCGCCGACGACCGCGAGATCGCCCGGCTGCGCACCGAGATCCGCGCGCACCCCTGCCACGGCTGCGACGAGCGCGAGGACCACGCCCGCTGGGCCGAGCGCTTCCACCGCCTGGAGCGCGACACCCAGCAGCTGGAGCGGCGCATAGAGGGCCGGACCAACACCATCGCCCGCACCTTCGACCGGATCGTCGCGCTCCTCACCGAGCTCGACTACCTCCGCGGCGACGACGTCACCGACAACGGCAAGCGGCTCGCCCGGCTCTACGGCGAACTCGACCTGCTCGCCAGCGAATGCCTCCGCGACGGCGTGTGGGAGGGCCTCAACCCCGCCGAACTCGCCGCCTGCGTCTCCGCGTTGGTGTTCGAGTCGCGCCAGGCCGACGACGCCGTCGCCCCCAAGCTGCCCACCGGCAACGCCAAGGCGGCGCTCGGCGAGATGGTCCGCATCTGGGGCCGCCTCGACGCCCTCGAAGAGGACTTCAAGATCAACCAGGCCGAGGGCGTCGGCCAGCGCGAACCCGACCTCGGCTTCGCCTGGGCCGCCTATCAGTGGGCCTCCGACAAGAGTCTCGACGAGGTACTCCGCGAGGCGGAGATGCCCGCCGGCGACTTCGTCCGCTGGTGCAAGCAGGTCATCGACGTCCTCGGGCAGATCGCCGCGGCCGCTCCCAGGGAGAACAGCACCGTCGCGAAGAACGCCCGCAAGGCGGTGGAGGCGCTGCTCCGCGGGGTCGTCGCCTACAGCTCCGTGGGCTGACCGCACCCCCTCCGTACGACCCGGTGCCCGTGGCGATCACGCCACGGGCACCGGCTTTTCCCGGCCTGGGCCCCCGCTGCGCCCCACGTTGTCCACAGGCCGTCGTCCACAGGGGTGGCGCACCGGCGGACCCTTCCGCTTGCATGGACTCGTACGGGGAAAGGCCAGTTGGGGAGGGGACGCACATGACCACGGAAGCCGGTCCGGACACCGGGACGCGCGACGACGACACAGGGCGGCCGACGCCGGGCTTCGCCGACGGGCCCCGAGGAGTGCCCCTCCTCGGGAACCTGCCGGCCTTCGGCAAGGACCCCCTCGCCTTCTTCGAACAGCTCAGGGAGCGCGGCGACTTCGTCCGCTGGCGCTTCGGCCGCGGCCCCGCGCTCTTCATCGCCCACCCCGACTCCATCGGCGAACTCCTCACCGAGGTCGAGCACACCTTCGACCAGCCCGACCTCGGCATCGCCTTCCGCACCCTCCTCGGCAACGGCGTGGTCGTCGCCAAGGGCGCCGACTGGCGCCGCAAGCGCTCCCTGGTCCAGCCCTCGGTCCGCCCCAAGCAGGTCCGTTCCTACGCCGCGACGATGACCGAGTGCGCGGTCGACCTCGCCGACCGGTGGACCGACGGGCAGCACATCGACATCAAGAAGGAGATGGCCGCCCTCACCCAACTCGTGGCCGTCCGCACCATCTTCGGCGTCGACACCGCCGCCGACGCCGAATCCATCGGCCGGGCCATGGACGTCGCGCAGAAGGAGATCGGCGCCGAGTTCAGCGGCATCGGAGCCGTCCTCCCCGACTGGATCCCCACCCCCGGACGCGCCCGTATCAAGCGCGCCACCGCCGTCATCGACGCCGAGGTCTCCCGCGTCGTCTCCCGCCACCGCGACGGCGACACCGAACGCCCCGACCTCCTCAGCCGCCTCCTCGCCGCCCGGGACGAGACCGGCGCCAGCCTCTCCGACCAGGAGATCCGCGACGAGACCGTCACCCTCTACATCGGCGGCCACGAGACCACCAGCTCCACCCTCGTCTGGGCCTGGTACCTGCTCTCCCGCAACCCCCGGGTCCGCGACGCCCTCACGGAGGAACTCGACCGGGTCCTCGCCGACCACGAACCCGGCTACGACGACTACGCCGCCCTGACGTACACCCAGGCCGTCATCAAGGAGACCCTCCGCCTCTACCCCACGATCTGGCTCATCACCGGCATCGCGAAGGAGGGCGCCACCCTCGGCGGCACCCCCGTCCCCGTCGGCACCCGCGTCTGGTCCAGCCAGTGGGCCACCCACCGCGACCCCCGCTGGTACGGCGACGCCGACGCCTTCCGCCCCGAGCGCTGGCTGACCACCGACGAGGGCGAACCCGCCGAGGAGATACCCGAGTACGCCTGGTTCCCCTTCGGCGGCGGCCCCCGCGTCTGCCTCGGCACCCGCTTCGCCCTCGTCGAAGCCGTCCTCGTCCTCGCGGTCCTCGCCCGCCGCTACCACCTGGACCTCACCACCGAGGAGATACGCCCGGTCCCGAGCCTCACCCTCCAGCCGGACCGCGACGTCCACGCCACGGTCCACGCCCGTCGCTGACACCCCGACGACCTGAGGATATCGTCGCGAAATGGCTGAGAATCCCGAGAAGTTCGACACCGCGACGGCCGCCTGGCGGGAATGGCAGGACGCCCCCTGGGGCCGCCTCCGCTACACGCTCGCCGAGGCGAACCTGATGCGTCACCTTGACGACGGACCCGGGGGCGGGCCACTGCGCGTACTCGACCTCGCGGGCGGCGACGGCGGCGACGCGCTGCGGCTCGCCGCACGCGGGCACCACGTCACCGTCGTCGACCACGCGCCGGCCATGCTGGCCGCCGCCGAGGCGCGTGCCGCGGGGAGCGGTCTGCCGGAACGGGTGACCTGCGTCCTGGCCGACGTGCACGCACTGCCGGCGGAGATCGCCGACGGAGGCTTCGACGTGGTGCTGTGCCACAACCTCCTGCAGTACGTGGACGACGTGCCCGGCACGCTCGCCACCGCGATCGCCCCGCTGAAGGAGGGAGGGCTTCTCTCCGTGATGGCGATGAACCGGCACTCGGCGCCCCTGAACGTCGCCGTCCGGCAGCTGGACCCCGCCGCGGCCCTGGCCGCACTCGACACCGACCGGCTCCGGACCGAGATGTTCGACTCCGACCTGACCCTCCACACGGCGGAGGAGATCATCCCGGCCCTGGAGGCCCACGGCTGCCGGGACGTGCACCACTACGGCATCCGTTCCTTCTGTGACTACCTCACCGACGACGCCCGCAAGTACGACCCGGCCTACTACGCCGACCTCGAACGGCTCGAACTCGCCACGACCGCCCGCGTTCCCTACATGCACACCGCCCGCCTCTTCCAGCTGACGGCCCGCAAGCGCCCCTCCCGCTGACGAGGGGGGAAACCGGGCGCCGCGAGCCCACGGCCCGGCCGGCGTGCGGCGCCCCTGCTTTCCCCGGTCAGCGCGCGGAGGAGTGCGTCGCTGGCGGCGCGGGGGCCGGCGCCGGCCCTTGCCTCGCCTTCCACACGGCCCGCACCAGCAGGAACAGGGGCAGGCCGACGGGGGAGAGGAGGATCGTCAGGACGAGCAGCGGTGCCATCAGCAGCGGAGGCACCGAGAGCCGTCGGGCCTCGCGGTACATCCACTGCCCGAGCAGCAGGTCCCAGGCGATGACCTGGGCCCAGACCGCCCCGGCGCCGTTCGCGAGCGCGGTGAGCTCCCGGAAGGTGTCGAGGTCCGGGCTGGAGACCGCTGTCCAGAGTTCCGGCAGGACAGGGGCGGCCAGTACCGCCCACACGATCAGCAGGGGCACCACGGTCAGCGGTGTGGCCGCCAGGCGTTCGGTTCCCCGCCATCCCGGCGCGAAGATCATCAGCAGCCAGACGGGAGCCGCCAGGAGGAACGTCAGCTCGAAGAGGAAGCCGGTCACGCGGAGACCTCCTCGGAGGCAGAGGCGGAGGCAGAGGCAGAGGTGGAGGGGGTGGGGGAGGGGGAGGGGGTGCGGAGGGAGAGCGTGGCCGCCACGGCGGTGAGCAGGGCGATCGTGCCCGCGGCGGCGAGAGTCGCGCCGTCGGGGGAGAACAGGGCCTGACCGCGCAGCGCCTGCCAGGTCAGAAGGACGAAGACCGCGGTGTAGGCGCCCGCGGCGGTGAACGTCAGCCGCAGGCGTACGCGTGCGTCGGCGAGGCGGCCGTAGCGACCGGCGAGGGCGGCGAGGACGAGGAGCAGCAGCGGGATCAGCTGGAGCGCGTGCATGCCGAAGAAGTGGGCCACGCGCAGGTCGCCACCGGTGGTCGCCCAGCCGGTCAGCGGCATCGAGGGGCCGCCGTCCGGGACGCCGACGCTATGGGCGCCGCTGATCGGGGATTCGTCGGCCGCGAGCTGCTCGGGGGTCGGACGGACCATCAGGAAGCCGATGCCCGCGCCCGCCAGGGCGATCAGCGAGGAGAGCCGGACGGCCCAGGCGGTGGCCCGGTCGAGGATCCGGGCGCGCAGCAGGAGCACCGCGATGGTCAGGGCTCCCAGCCACAGCACGACGACGGTGCCGCCCATGATCTGGAAGACGACGTTGTCGAAGGGGGTCGCCTGGTTGAAGTGGCTCTGGGTGCCGCGGATCACCTGGAGGGTGATGAGCACCATCTCGCCCGCGCTGGCGACGGTGACCACCGTCCCGGCCCACCAGCCGGTCCGGTGGACCCGGGGGAGCGGTGCGAGCAGCGAGAGCATCCAGGCGAGCGAGAGCGCGTAGGCGATGAAGGAGAGCGAGAACTTGAGCGGCTTGGTCCAGATCGGCACACCGACCAGGATCCGGTCGTCGACGACCAGGCCGACGGCGGAGACGAGGGCGAGGACGCCCATCGAGGCGGCGAACCAGACCAGTGGCCGGTGCAGGCGGGTGAGGGGCTGGAGTAACGACGACATGGATATCCCCCGTGGATTTATGGATAGTGGCACTCGCCACTATCTGATAGCGCCACTATCTATGATGGAGGTGTCGGTCGGCAAGGCCGTGGAGAGACCGGGAAGGTGAACGCGCGGTGCGCATCGGAGAGTTGAGTCGCAGGACCGGGGTGTCCGTGCCGACGATCAAGTTCTATGTACGGGAAGGGCTGCTGCCGGCCGGCGAGCTCACGAGCCCCAACCAGGCCGCGTACGAGGAGGCGCACGTGCGGCGGCTCCGCCTGATCCGGGCGCTCCTCGACATCGGCGGCCTCTCCGTCGCGGGCATCCGGGACGTGATCGAGGCCGTCGACGACCGGGAGCGGCCGGTGCACGAGGTCCTCGGCGCCGCCGCCATCCGGATGGTGCCGCGCTACGACCGCGAGCCGGGCACCGGGATCGAGGAGGCGCGCGAAAGGGTCACCGACCTGATCACCGCACGCGGCTGGCGCGTCCATACGGACGGCGGGGCCGCGGAGGCACTGGCGACGGCCCTGGCGGCCCTCGAAGAGGTCGGCCACGGCTTGTTCGCCGAAGTCCTGGACGTGTATGCCGACGCGGCGGAGAAGGTCGCGCGGGCCGACCTGGAGTACGTGGCGCACCATGTGGCGCGCGAGGAGCTCGTCGAGAGCACCGTCGTCGGCACGGTCCTCGGCGACGCCATCTTCTCCGCGCTGCGGCGGCTGGCCCAAGTGGACGCTTCGGACCGCGCGTTCGGCCGGACGACGTAGGCCGACGCCCCGTCCGGGCGGGGCCCAACCGGCCCTGTCCGCAAGGTACCTGGCCGGCCCTGCCCGCCCGGGGCCTGGTTGGTCGTGTCCGGGCGGGGTCCAACCGGCCCTGTCCGCAAGGGGCCTGGCCGGTTGTGTCCGCACGGGGTCCACCTGGCCCTACTCGCACGGGGCCTAACCCGGCCCGGTCCGCGCGAGGTCAACCGGCCCTCTCCGCAAGGGCCTAACCGGCCCTGCCCGCCCGGGGCCCAGCCAGTGGTGTCCGCACGTGGCCCAACCGGCCCCGCCCTCGGGGAACCCTCGCGGGACCCGGCAGTCCCGTTCGCGCGGTGCGCCTGTCCGGTCCCGTCTGCACGGGACGGCTCGGGAGTGCCGTAGGGGCGGACATGCGGAAGGGGCGGGTGCCCCGGGCACCCGCCCCTCGTCGCGCGGAGTCTCAGTTCTCCTGCTCGCGCTCCACCTGCTCGTTCCACTCGCGCTTGATCGCGCGCCACGCCTCGTCCGACTTGCCCAGGCGCCAGTAGCCCGAGATCGACAGGCGCTCGCGGGTCACCCCGCGGTCGAGGCGGAGGTGGCGGCGCAGGTCCTTCACGAAGCCGGCCTCGCCGTGGACGAAGGCGTGCACGTCGCCCGCCGGGAAGTCCAGGGAGCGGACGGCCTCGACGAGCGCCTCGCCCGCCGGCCGGTCGCCCCGGTGCAGCCACGTCACGTCGACGCCCGCCGCCGTGGCGAACTTCTGCTCCTCGGCGGCGTCCGAGATCTCGACGAACGCGTGCACCCGCGCCCCGGCGGGCAGCCGCTCAAGGGCCACGGCGATCGCCGGCAGCGCGCTCTCGTCGCCGACGAGCAGGTGCCAGTCCGCCGTCGGGTCCGGCGTGTAACCGCCGCCGGGGCCGAGGAAGCGCACCGTATCGCCCGCCTGCGCGCGCGCCGCCCAGGGGCCGGCGAGTCCCTCGTCGCCGTGGACCACGAAGTCGACGGTCAGCTCGCGCTGCTCGGCGTCCCACGCCCGCACGGTGTACGTCCGGGTCGTCGGCCACTGCTCCCGGGGGAACTCCTCCCGGATCCGCTCCATGTCGAACGGCTCCGGGTAGCTGACGCCCTCCGGGGCGAAGAGCAGCTTCACGTAGTGGTCGGTGTACTCGGCCGCGTCGAACGCGTCGAGCCCCGGCCCTCCCAGGACCACCCGCACCATGTGCGGCGTGATCCGCTCGGTGCGCACCACGCGCGCCTCGGTGGCCTTCGGTGCCTTGCGGGCCGGCTGCTCTGCCACGACGGGCTCTCCTGACTATGCGAACTTAGGTATGCCTAAGCTAGCACCTCGGGGCGGGTGTGTGTCAGCGCTCCAGGACCGGCAGCAGCCGGCCCACGGCCCCGCCCAGCCCCCACCGCTTCACCAGGGCGTCGAGCGCCGCCGGATCGCGGGGTGCCGACGGCAGCGCCGGGTCGAACTCCGGCAGCGGTACGTCCCCGGCGACCCGGACCACCGTCGGCGCCACGTCCAGATACGCGGCCGCCTCCACGATCCCGCGCCGCTTGGCCGGCGTCAGCTTCGACGTCCGGTCCTCGGCCGCCGCCCGCACCCCGGCGAGGTCCCCGTACTCGGTGATCAGCTGCGCCGCCGTCTTCTCGCCGATGCCCTTCACGCCGGGCAGCCCGTCGCTGGCGTCCCCGCGCAGGGCCGCGAAGTCCGCGTACTGGTCGGGGCGCACCCCGTACTTCTCGCGGATCAGCTCCGCGTCCACCAGGTCGCAGTCCCCGACGCCCTTGCGCGGGTAGAGCACCCGCACCCCGCGTGCGTCGTCCACCAGCTGGAACAGGTCCCGGTCGCCCGTGACGATGTCCACCGGCCCGCCGGACCGCCCCGCCAGCGTCCCGATGACGTCGTCCGCCTCGTACCCGGCGGCCCCCACCCGGGCGATGCCGAGCGCCGCGAGGACCTCCTCGATCACCGGCACCTGCGGGGACAGGGTGTCGGGGATCTCCTCCTCGTCGGGACCGGTCTCCGTCTCGACCGCGACCCGGTGCGCCTTGTACGAGGGGATCAGGTCCACCCGCCACTGCGGCCGCCAGTCCTCGTCCCAGCAGGCCACCAGATCGTCGGGGTGGTGGTCCTGGACGAGCCGGGTGATGAAGTCGAGCAGCCCGCGCACGGCGTTCACCGGGCTGCCGTCCGGCGCGCGGACCGAGTCCGGGACGCCGAAGTAGGCGCGGAAGTACAGGCTGGCGGTGTCGAGGAGCATCAAACGTCGGGTCACCCGTCCGATCATGCCGCACGCCACCGACAGTCCTCCGCGACCGACGGGGCCTGTGGCGGCGTGGCCCGGCCGCGGCCGTGGAGTGACCCGTGTCACCTTTGCGTTTGCACCCGGTGAAGCCGGGCAGGCGGCAGCCCGGAGCGGACCCGGTACGGGATTTCGAGGAAGGAATCCCGTACGCGACGGGCCGCAGGCCGATCCTGCCCGCTCCACGGCCGTGCCGCGCGGGGGTGGCGGGGCCGTTCTCGTCGCTACCCGTGAGGTGTATGTGTCCAGGCTCCAGGCCGACCATCTGTACAAGGTGTTCGGAAGACGACCCGACGAAGCCGTCCGCAGGCTCGTCGACGGTGCCGACCGCGAGGAACTGCGGGCCGAGGGGACGACGGCCGCCGTCGTCGACGCCGGCTTCACCGTCGAACCCGGCCAGATCTTCGTCGTGATGGGTCTGTCCGGGTCCGGGAAGTCGACCCTTCTGCGGATGCTCAACGGACTGCTCGAGCCCACCGCCGGCCGGGTCCTCTTCGACGGCCGCGACCTCACCGCGCTCTCCCCCCGCGAGCTGCGAGCGGTCCGCTCCAGCAAGATCAGCATGGTGTTCCAGCACTTCGCTCTGTTCCCGCACCGAAACGTGCTGGAGAACGCCGCCTACGGTCTGGAGGTGCAGGGCGTCCCGCGTGCCGCGCGCGAGACCCGCGCCGCCGAGGCCCTCGAACTGTGCGGGCTCGGCGGCTGGGAGAAGTCCTGGCCCGACGAGCTGTCCGGCGGCATGCAGCAGCGCGTCGGCCTGGCCCGCGCGCTCGCCACCGACGCCGACCTGCTCCTCATGGACGAGTCGTTCAGCGCGCTCGACCCGCTGATCCGCCGCGACATGCAGGACCAGTTGCTCGTCCTCCAGCAGCGGCTGAAGAAGACCATCGTCTTCATCACCCACGACCTCAACGAGGCGATGCGCCTCGGCGACCGGATCGCCGTCATGCGCAACGGCCGGATCGTCCAGCTCGGCACGGCGGAGGACATCCTCGTGCGTCCCGCCGACGACTACGTCGCCTCCTTCATCCAGGACGTCGACCGCTCCCGGGTCCTCACCGCCTCCGCCGTCATGACGGACGGTGTCCCCGCGGCCGACTGCCCCGCCGACTGCCCCTGCCGGCCGGTCGGACCCGACACGCTCGTCGCCGACCTGTGCGCCGTCGCCGCGCTGGCCCCGCACCCGGTGACCGTCGAGGACCCCGACGGCACCGTCCTCGGCGTCGTCCCCGCGGAACGCCTCCTTGCTGTGATGGGCGGCGCCACCGCCGGTCCCGCAAGCGCAAGCGCAGGCGTAAGAGCAGGCGCAGGCACAGGCACAGGCACGAGCGCAGGCGCCGGTGTCGGCGCCGCCCCCGGCGCGTCCGCGGGCGAAGAGACGGGCCCCGCCGTACGCGGTGCCACCAGCGGCGCCGCGAGCCGTGTCCCGGGCGCCGCGCCCGGCCGGCGAGCCGGGAAGGACGTCCGGGAGGTGACCGCCGGTGCCTAGGCTCCCCCTCGGCGAGTGGGTCGACAGCTCCGTCGACTGGCTCCAGGCGCAGTTCTCCTGGCTGTTCGACGCCGTCAGCACCGGTGTCACCGGCCTCTACGACGGCATCGACGCCGTCCTGTCCGCACCCCACCCGCTGCTCTTCGCCGGCATCCTCGCCGTCGTCGCCTGGTGGCTGCGCGGCCTCGCCGCCGGCGTCCTGGCCTTCGCGGGGTTCGCCCTCGTCGACTCGCTCCAGCTGTGGGACGAGGCCATGGCGACGCTCTCACTCGTCCTCGTCGCCACCCTGGTGACCCTGGTGATCGCGGTCCCGCTGGGCATCTGGGCGGCCCGCTCGAAGAACGTCAGCGCCGTCCTGCGACCGGTCCTCGACTTCATGCAGACCATGCCGGCGATGGTCTACCTCATCCCCGGCATCATCTTCTTCGGCGTCGGCGTCGTCCCCGGCATCATCGCCACCATCGTCTTCGCGCTGCCCCCGGGCGTCCGGATGACCGAACTCGGCATCCGCCAGGTCGACGGCGAACTCGTCGAGGCCGCCGAGGCATTCGGCACCACCCCGCGGAACACCCTGCTGCGCGTGCAGCTGCCGCTCGCCCTGCCGACGATCATGGCCGGCGTCAACCAGGTCATCATGCTCGGCCTGTCCATGGTGGTCATCGCCGGCATGGTCGGCGGCGGCGGGCTCGGCGGCGCGGTCTACCGGGCCATCGGCAACGTCGACATCGGCCTCGGCTTCGAGGCCGGCGTCTCCATCGTCGTGCTCGCCATGTACCTGGACCGGATGACCGGCGCGCTCGGCCGCCAGGTCTCCCCGCTGGGCCGCCGCGCCGCCGCCAAGGCGCGCGCCGCGAGCGCCGGGCGGGCCGGATCGAAGCTCTGGGCCCACCGCCCGCAGCCCGTCACCGCCCTCGTCGGCGTCGTCGTCCTCGCCCTCGTCGCCGGCGGTTCGGGATTCCTCGGCGGCTCCGGAGCGACCTCCACCGGTGCCGCGGGCCAGGGCAGCGGTCACGGCAAGAAGATCAGCATCGGCTTCATCCCCTGGGACGAGGGCATCGCCTCCACGTACCTCTGGAAGGAACTCCTGGAGCGGCGCGGTTACGAGGTCGACACCAAGCAGCTGGAGGCCGGCGCCCTCTACACCGGCCTCGCCGGCGGGCAGCTCGACTTCCAGACCGACGCCTGGCTGCCCGTCACCCACGAGCAGTACTGGGCCAAGTACCGGAACAAGCTGGAGGACCTCGGCTCCTGGTACGGCCCCACCTCCCTGGAGCTCGCCGTCCCCTCGTACGTGAAGGGCGTCGACTCGCTCGCCGACCTCAAGGGGAAGGCGGGACGGTTCAAGGGCCGGATCGTGGGCATCGAGCCCAGCGCCGGAATGATGGGCATCCTCAAGGACAAGGTCCTGAAGGACTACGGCCTGGAGGGCGAGTACGAGGTCGTCGACGGCTCCACGCCCGGCATGCTCGCCGAGCTGAAGCGGGCGTACGACCGCAAGGAACCGGTCGTCGTCACCCTCTGGTCGCCGCACTGGGCCTACTCCGCCCACGACCTGACGAAGCTCGCCGACCCGAAGGGCAGCTGGGGCAAGGGCGACGGCGTCCACACCCTCGCCCGCAAGGGATTCGCCGCCGAGAACCCCGAGGTCGGCGCCTGGCTGAAGAACTTCGAGCTGACCGAGAAGCAGCTCACGGACCTCGAAGCCGTCATCCAGGAGACCGGCAAGGGCAAGGAGCAGCAGGCCGTCCGCACCTGGTTGGACCGCAACCCCGGCCTCGCGGAGAAGCTCACCCCGCAGTAGCCGCCGGAGCCAGTCCCCCGGACGGAACGTGACTGCTGTCCGAAAAGGGGTGGTCGCCGAGCGTGTCCGGCGACCACCCCTTTTCGGCACGACGAGAAACCCCGCCCCAAAGCTGCGTAAGGTTCAGGTAACCGACCGGTACACCGGTCCGAGGGACCGCGACAGTACGAGGGAGGGAGCCGACATGGACGAGAAGGAATCACCCCGCGTGGGCGCGGCCGTCAAGAGGCGCCGCAGAGCGCTCCAGCTCACCCTGGCCGTGGTCGCCTCCCGCAGCGGCCTCTCCGTGCCCTTCCTCAGCCAGGTCGAGAACGACCGGGCCCGGCCCAGCCGCCGCTCCCTCGAACTCGTCGCGCAGGCCCTGGAGACGACGGCCGGCGAACTCCTCGCCGCCGCCGAGGCATCCCGTACCGTCGACGTCGTACGCTCGGGGGAGCGCTCCCCCGACCCCGCCCTGCCCGCCGGCGTCCGCCGGCTCGTCCGGGGCCGCCACCAGCTGCACGCCCTGGAGTTCACCGGCGAACAGGACGCCGGACGCGAGTTCCAGCACCGCAACGACGAGCTGCTGTACGTGGCCGACGGCGCCGCCGAGGTCGAGGCCGAGGGCCGCGCGTACCGGCTCGACCGCGGCGACACCCTCTATCTCTCCGGCGGGGTGCGGCACCGCTGGCGCGCCACCGAGCCCGGCACCCGGCTGCTCGTCGTCGCCGTCGCCGAACACGTCGAGGCCGAAGAGGTGTGAGCGCCGGAATGAGGGTCGTCTCCCTCGTGCCGTCCCTGACGGAGGCGGTCGCCGTGACCCTGCCCGGCGCCCTCGTCGGCGCGACGGACTGGTGCGGCCACCCCGCGGACCTCGCCGTCGCACGGATCGGCGGCACCAAGAACCCCGACGTCGAAGCGGTCACCGCGCTCCGGCCGGACCTCGTCCTCGCCAACGAGGAGGAGAACCGGGCCCCCGACCTCGCCGCCCTGCGCGCCGTCGGGACCGAGGTCCTCGTCACCGAGGTCCGCACCCTCGACCAGGGACTGCGCGAGCTGGCGCGGGTCCTCGCCGCGTGCGGCGCGCCCGCGCGGCCCCGCTGGCTCGACGAGGCCGAAGCCGCCTGGGAGGCAGTGACACCGGTGGGGACCGGGGCCGACGGCGGGCCGCTCACCGCGGTCGTGCCGATCTGGCGCCGCCCCTGGATGGTCCTGGGCTGCGACACCTTCGCCGGCGACCTGCTCGCCCGGCTCGGGGTCCGCAATCTGTACGGCGACCACCCCGAGCGCTATCCGCGCCTGCCGCTCGACGAGCTCCGCGCCGCCGCCCCCGACCTCGTCGTCCTGCCCGACGAGCCCTACCGCTTCGGCGCCGACGACGGACCCGAGGCGTTCCCCGGGACCGCCGCCGCGCTCGTCGACGGGCGCATGCTCACCTGGTACGGGCCGTCACTGGCCGAGGCCCCGCGGACACTGGCCCGGGCCCTGCGAGCAGCGCACCGCTGAACAGCCCCCGCGCGGTGTGGAATCCGGCCACCAGCCAGGCCGCGACGAGCAGCGCGTACAGGCCGATCGCGAGCCACCGGAAGGCGTCGAGCCCGGTGTGCCGAGCGAGCCCCTCGGCGCCGGTGACACAGGTGCCGACCGGGAAGGTGAACGCCCAGAAGGTCATCGCGAAGCCCATGCCCTGCCGCCGCGCCCGCAGCACCATCGCCCCGGCCAGCGCCAGCCACAGCAGCGCGAAACCCATCACGGGCACGCCGTAGAGGACGGCGAAGGCGGCGAAGCCGTGCGCGTAGGGAGCGGGCAGCACCCCCGTGGCCGCGTCGGCGAACTTGTTCGCCGCGGTCGTCGACTGCCCCAGCGGGCCCAGCACGAGGAACAGGGTGGGGGTGAGCGCGAGGGGCAGCGGGCCGCCGGTGACCAGCCGGCCGAAGACCAGGGGCAGCATCACCAGGGTGGCCAGCAGGCTGACGCCGAACATCGCGTAGCAGGCGATCAGCAGCGTCTGCTGGGCCTGCCCGGCGGGCAGGTGGGGCACGAGCAGCGGGCCGAGGGCGGCCGACACCATGGGCGCGACGACCGGAAGCAGCCACACCGGGGACGCGCTCTCGATCCGGTGGTGCACCACCATCAGGTACGGGACGGCCACTGCGGCCGCCAGACCCACCACCGTGCCGGCGGTGAACAGGACCGTGTCCAGCGCGAGGGCCGCCGGCAGCCCGATCCAGTCCCGCCCCACGACCATCGCCCCGCCGCCGACCGCGAGCAGCGCCATCGACACACAGCCGTAGAAGGGCGCCACGGCGGGGTCCAGGAGGTGGGCGCGGGCCTGGTCGCGGTGGTGGGTCCAGTGCAGCGCGCGGGCGACCACCAGGACGGACAGCATCGCGAGCGACAGCGCCCAGACCGCCGTGCAGGCCGTCCGCAGACCGGGGACGTCCACCGGGAGCGCGGCGCCCGCCGTGGCGACGATGGACGTGCCCATCACGGAGGCGTACCAGTTGGGTCCGAGGTGGCGGACGGAACGGGCCGAAGGGGCCGGCCGCGCGCCGGGGGTGGTGGCGCGGAGGGCCGGACGGGGGGCCGAGCGGGGTGTTGCGAGGCTTGCCATGGCACCACCGTCGCCCCTCGCTTCCGCACCCACCAGGGATCATGCGGCTATGACGTCATAAGCTGGCTTTATGAGCAGGGAGACGCACGGGTCGCAAGGGGCCAACGGGAAGCCGGAGGTGCGAGCGGAAGCGGGCACGTCCGAGGCCCACGGGACGCGTGGGCAGCTGGGGGAGCGCGGCGGTGAGCCGAGGCCCCACCTCTCCCACCGGGTCCCGGACCTCGGCGCGCTCGAACTGCTCCTCGCCGTCGCCCGGCACGGCAGTCTCGGCGCTGCCGCCCGCGAGGTCGGGATCACCCAGCCCGCCGCGAGCAGCCGGATCCGTTCGATGGAGCGGCAGCTCGGGGTGGCCCTGGTCGACCGCTCGCCGCGCGGCTCGCGGCTCACCGACGCCGGCGCGCTCGTGACCGACTGGGCCCGGCGGATCGTGGAGGCGGCGGAGGCGTTCGACGCGGGCGCGCAGGCGCTGCGCGGGCGCCGGGACTCGCGGCTCCGGGTGGCCGCGTCCATGACGATCGCCGAGTACCTGCTGCCGGGCTGGCTGATCGCGCTCCGCACCCAGCGGCCGGACACGGCCGTGTCCCTCCAGGCCGGGAACTCGGCGGCGGTCGCGGAACGCCTCTTCGCCGGCGACGCGGACGTCGGCTTCGTGGAGGGGCTCGCCGTGCCGGACGGCCTCGAAGGGGCGGTCGTCGCCCACGACCGGCTCGTCCTCGTCGTCGCCCCCTCGCACCCGTGGGCCCGCCGCAGGGCACCCCTCGACCCGGCGGAACTGGCCGCGACCCCCCTCGTCCTGCGCGAACGGGGCTCGGGCACCCGCCAGGTCCTCGACGCGGCGCTCTCCGGCCACGGCGGCCTCGCCCAGCCCCTCCTCGAACTCGCCTCCACCACCGCGGTGAAGGCCGCCGCCGTCAGCGCGGCCGGACCGGCCGTCCTCAGCGAACTCGCCATCACCGAGGAACTGGCCTCCCGCCGCCTCGTCGCCATCCCCGTCGCCGGAGTCCTCCTCCGCCGCGACCTCCGCGCGGTCTGGCCCACCGGCCACCGCCCCACGGGCCCGGCCCGGGACCTGCTGTCGCTGACGCGGGCGCGGCCGACGGGGTAGGGGTCCCCGCTGCCCCCGGGTGTGGGCGATCGCCGCGCGGGGCGGGACGGGTGGGCACACCGGACGGTGCCCCCCGGGATCGGAGGCCCTCCTGCCCGGTGCCTCGGGGCCGTGCCCTTCTGCGGGCCGGTGGTCGGTTCGCGCCCACCCGTTCCGTCCTGCGGAACGCATGCCCGCGAAACGGCGGCGGTGCGGGTGGGCCCCACGAACGGGGGCGGCGCGGGTGCGCGCGAACCGGCGGCGCGGGTGGGCCCGCACGAACCGGCGGCGTCGGCTTCGTCAGAGGTCCGACGCCCGGAAGGTCGGGCGGCCGGCCACCACCGTGAGGCGGACCGGCAGGTCCGGCAGGTCCGTCGCCGCCGTCGTCAGGGGGTCGGCCCCGAGGACCGTGAGGTCGGCGCGGTAGCCGGGGGCGAGGCGGCCTGCCTCGTGCTCCTCGCCCGCCGCGAAGGCCGGCGCCGTCGTCATGCCCCGCAGCGCCTCCAGGGCGGTGAGGGCCTGCTCGGGGCCGTGCGGCGCCTGGCCCAGGTCGCGGCTCGGGCGCCGGTGCCGGGCGCCGGCCATGACGCCGAGCGGCGGGAACGGCGCGATCGGCCAGTCGGAGCCGAGGACCACGGTGGCGCCGGAGTCCGCCAGGTCACGGCAGCGCCACGCGCGCGCGGCGCGCTCCTCGCCGAGCCGGCGCGACCAGTTGTCGGTGTGGTCGGCGCGGGTGAAGTCGCAGCAGTGGGTGGGCTGCATGGACGCGAGGACGCCGAGCTCGGCGAAGCGGCGCAGGGTGTCGTCCGGCACGGTCTCGATGTGCTCGACCCGGTGCCGTACCCCGTCCGGGCCGCCGGCGGCCCGCGCCTTCTCGACGGAGTCGAGGACGTGGCGGACGGCCGCGTCGCCGATGGCGTGCGTCGCGGTGGGCACGCCCGCCCGGTGCAGCTCGCCGACGATGTGGGTGTAGGCGGCGGGGTCCGGCCAGAACGCGTGCGTGGACTCGCCGTGGCAGTCGGGGCGCTCCAGCCACGCGGTGCCGTTGTCGATGGTCCCGTCCATGAACAGCTTCACGCCCGCGACCCGCCACAGCGCCCCGCCCGTGCCCTGCCGCTCGATGAGGGCGCGGAGGCCGTCCGCGTCCGTGCCGGGCTGGCACCAGGGCGCGACCCGCAGCCGCAGGGCGAGGTCACCGGCCGCGTCGAGCTCCCCGTACAGGGCGAGGCTGTCGCCGTTGGCGTCCATGGCGTGTCCGCCGGTGAGCCCGGCCGCCGCCATGGACCGCAGCGCCGTCGCGAGCCGCTCGCGGCTCTCCTCGCGCGTCGGCCGCGGCGCGACCCGCTCGACCAGCTCGCAGGCGGCGTCCTCCTGGAGCAGGCCCGTCGGGCGTCCCGCGGCGTCGCAGACGACCTCGGCCGACGCCTGGGCGAAGGTGCGCGGCCCGTCGACCCCGGCGAGTTCGAGCGCGCGGCGGCTGGCGAGCGCCGAGTGGGCGTCGAAGAGCAGCAGGAACGCCGGGATCCCGTCGAGTACGGAGTCGAACGGGGCGATCCCGACCGGCGCGTCGCCGAAGACGTTCGGGTCGAGGCCCCAGCCGAACAGCCACGCGCCCCGGTCGAGGGAGCGGATCTCGCGCGCCAGCACCTCCCGTACGTCGTCGAGGTCGGCGCAGTACGACAGGTCGAGGCCGTGGGTCAGTTCGGCGCCGGAGACCGGGTGGACGTGGCCGTCGACGAAGCCGGGGGTGACCACGGCCCCCTTGAGGTCGACGACGGTGGTGGCGGGGCCGGCCAGGGCCCGGATCTCGCGGTCGTCGCCGAGGGCGGCGATCCGGCCGTCGTCGGAGACGGCGAGGGCGGTCTGCGGCAGGAACGCCCCCGTGCCGGGGTCGAGCAGACGGGCGGAGAACAGGACGAGTCGGGTGCGCACGGAGGCTCCATGGGGTGCGGAACGGGGGGCGGAACGAGGCCGGAAGGGGCCGGAAGGGGTCAGAAGCGGCCGGAAAGGGGCCGGAAAGGGGCCGGGTAACGACCAGGAGGGGGCCCGGATAGGGCCCCGGATGAGGGGCCGGAACCGGGACGGGGAGGGGGCTCCGGCGCCGCTGGGGCGCCGGATGTCACTGGGGAAGGGTGGGGTCCGAGGGGTCCGTAGAGACCGTGGGGTCCGTGGGGTCCGTGGAGTCCGTGGAGTCCGTGGTGTCTGAGCGGTCCGACGGTTCCGAGGGCAGCGCGGGTTCGGCGAGGGGCGGTACCTCGGTGAGGGCCCCGTACGGCAGTCCCAGGACACGCTCCGCCGTGCTGAGGGCCATGCGGGTCACGGCTTCCGGGCGGTTGCTGCGGTCCGTGTTGGCGTGGGCGCCCAGGCCGTCGAGGACGACGAGGATCTGGATGGCCGCGGCGCGCGGGTCGTCGGTGCGGAACTCGCCGCGTGCGACGCCCTCGCGGATGACCGTCTCCAGGCGGTCGTCGGAGGCGAGCTCCTGCTCGGCGACGCGGTCGCGGAGGACCGGCCGGTAGCGGCTGAGGTGCCGGGCGTTGATCCAGAGGCGGCTGATGTCGTCGTACGCCTCGCCGGCGGAGAGGGCGAAGTAGCGGGCGAGGTACTGCGTCGGGGTGCCGTGCGGCCGCTCGGCCGGCAGCAGGGCGTCGAGCTCTCCGGTGGAGGCCACGCTGAACGCCTCGGCCACCAGTTCCTCCGCCGAGGGGAAGTAGTGGCTGATCAGGCCGGGCCGTACGGCGAGCTCGTCGGCGACCCGCCGGAGGGTGACGCACTCGAGTCCCTCCGTCAGGGCGACGCGGGCCGCGGTCTCCACGATCTCCGCCCGCCGGGCTTCCGGGGTTTTGCGAATTCGCTTGCGCTGGACGCTTGACGACATACCCGGGATGCTATTGAGTGTGCGACCAATAAGCAACCAGGTGGGCACCACACGCATCCGGAGGGCCGCATGGCTTCCACGATCCCCGACCCGCTCCCACGCTCCCAGGGCGCCCAGGTCACTCCACCGGCCGCCGACCGGCCCGGCCGCATCGAGGCCCACGGCATCGATCACATCCCCGACGACGAACGCCACGGACACCCCCGCGAGCTCTTCTCCGTCTGGGCCGCGGCCAACGTCAACTACCTCAGCCTCGTCATCGGCGGCGCCCTCGTCCTGATGGGCCTGACCCTCTGGCAGGCCGTCGCCGTGATCGTCGTCGGCAACCTCTTCTGGCTGCTCACCGGCCTCCTCGCCACCTCCGGACCGGCGGCGGGCGCGCCCAGCGAGGTGATCACCCGCACCATGTACGGCGTCATCGGCAACCGCGTGAACAACGCGGTCGGTGGCTGGCTCGTCTCCGTCTGCTACTTCGCGCTCAACCTCGCCGCCGCGGCCACCGCCGCCTTCGCGCTCGTCGAGAAGGCCGGCGTCACGGCGAACACCCCCGTCAAGGTCGCCGTCATCGTGGTCATCGCCGCGCTCACCCTGGCCATCAGCGTCTACGGGCACGCCCTGATCATCAAGCTGTACCTGCCGATCACCCTGGTGCTGGCCGGCGTCTTCGCGGTGGTCGCGTTCGCGGTCCTCCGGCACGCCGACTTCTCGTACGCCCCCGCCGCGAAGCTCGACGGCGTCGAGCTCTGGGCCCTGCTCGTCGCGGGCACCACGCTGATCGCCTCGGGCCCGCTCTCGTACACCACGAGCGCCGACTTCTCCCGCTACCTGCCCCGGACGTCCTCGAAGAAGGCGATCATCGGCTGGACCGCCTTCGGGGCCTTCCTGCCCAGCGTCGTCGTCTGCTCGCTCGGCGCCTTCGCGGCGACCGCCGTCGACATGACCGACCCGCAGACCGCGCTGCAGTCCATCCTCCCCGGCTGGTTCACCCCGTTCTTCCTGCTCGCCCTCGTGCTCGGCACGATCTCCATCAACGCCCTGACCGCCTACAGCGCCGGACTCGCCCTCCAGGCCGTCGGCCTGCGCATCCGCCGGACCGTCAGCGTCCTCTTCGACGGTGCCGTCGCCGTCGCCCTGACCCTCTACGGCCTGCTCGTCTCCAACTTCCTGGACACGGTCAGCAACGCCCTCCAGGTGATCGTGGTCCTGATCGGCCCCCTGATGGCCGTCTACGCCACCGACATCGTGCTCCGCCGGGGCCGTTACGACGGGATCGCGCTCTCGGACGAGACCTCCGGCGGCCCGTTCTGGTACACGGCGGGCGTCAACCGGGCCGGCGTCCTGGCCGTCGTCGTGGGCGTCACCACGGCCGCGCTCTGCGTCAACACCCTCTACACGGGCCCGATCGCCGGCGCCCTCGGAGGCGTCGACCTCTCCCTCCCCGCCGGCATGGCCGTCTCCGCCGCCCTCTACGCGCTCCTCATGCGCTCCGACCGCACCGTCCTCGCCGCCCGGGCGCAGGCGTGACCGGCCGTACGGTCCTCCGGATCACCGGGGACACCCCGAGGCGCCGCGGCGAGGACCGCGGCCGCCGGGCCGGCGACGCCATCGCGCGCGCGTGGCGGATCTACGACGAGCTCTTCGCCACCGTCGCCGCGGGCAGCGGCCGCACCCCGGACGTCCCCGCGCTCGCCCTGCGCACCGCCGACGCCACGCGGGCCTGGGCGCCGGAGCTCGTCGAGGAGATGGAAGGAGTCGCCGAGGGCGCCGGGATCCCGTTCTGGACGGTCGCCGCGCTCAACGCGCGCACCGAGATCCTCGCCGAGGCCGGCGCGCCCCGCGCTGGCGAGTGCTCCACCCTCGTCCGGACCGGCCCCCGGACCACCGGCGGGCAGTGCTGGGACTGGCACCAGGAACTGGCCGGTGCCTGGCACCTCCAGACCGTCACGGGCGACGCCCAGGGATTCGCCGGGATCACCGAGCACGGCATCCTGGCCAAGATCGGGGTCAACGAGGCCGGTGTGGGAGTCCTCTTCAACATCCTCGGACACACGCGGGACGCGGCCGGCGGCGTCCCCGTCCACCTGGTCGCCCGTCAGGTGCTCGGCACCGCAGGGTCGTTCGCGGAGGCGGTCGGGATACTCGCCGGCGCCCCGGTCTCGGCCTCCACGGTCATCACCGTGGTGACCGCCGACCGGGCCGCATCCGTCGAACTCGCCCCCGCCGGCTCGGCGGTGGTCACCCCCGACGACCGGGGCTGGCTGACCCGCACCAACCACTTCCTGGACCCGTCACTCGCCGCCGGCGAACTGCGCGGGCGCCGGGAACCGGAGACGTACGACCGGCACCGCCTGCTCACGGAACGCGTCCTCGGCCACGCCGGGCCGCTCGGCCCCGACGCGCTCGTGGGCCTGCTCGCCGCCCACCGCGACGACGGCGCCGAGGTCTGCTGCCACGCCCCCGACGAGGGGGCGCTGGGCAGCCGCTGGGCCACGCTCGCCACGGTCGCCGTCGACCCGGCGGAGCGGCGCCTCCTGGTCCACGACGGCGGACCCTGCACGGCCGGTCCCGCGACCTGGACCCCGCTCACGGCGCCCGGGCACTGAGCCCACCCGCGCTGAGCTCACCCCTGGCGGGCTCACCCGCGCCGAGCTCACCCGCGTTGAGCTCACCCGTGCTGGGCTCACCCCTGGCGGGCTCCCGCCGCCTCGACGAGCCCGTGCATGACCCGCACGTCCTCGCCCATCTCGGGGTGCCACTGCACGCCGAGCACCCAGGCGGGGGCGGCCAGTTCCACCGCCTCGACCGTGCCGTCCTCGGCGAGGGCGGAGACGGTGAGCCCCGCGCCGAGGCGGTCCACGGCCTGGTGGTGGTAGGTCGGCACCTCGGTGAGCTCGGGCACGAGGGAGGCGTACCGGGTGCCGGGCACCGGCTTGACCGCGTGCCGGCCGATCACGCCGACCGACTCGACGTGCCCGTCGAGGTGCTGGACCAGTGTCCCGCCGAGCGCCACGTTCAGCAGCTGCATGCCCCGGCAGATGCCGAGCAGCGGGGTGCCGGACGCCAGTGCCGCGTCGATCAGGGCCAGTTCCCAGGTGTCCCGGGCGCGGGCGGGCGGGCCCGTACGGGGGTCGGGCTCGGCCCCGTACCGTACGGGTTCGACGTCCGCCCCGCCCGCGACGACCAGCCCGTCCAGCCGGGCCACCACCGCGGCCGCGGCCTCCGGTCCGTCCGGCGGCAGCATCGCCGCGAGCCCCCCGCTCTCCCGGACGAGCCAGGGGTAGCGGGCGGGGAGCAGCGCGGCCTCCATGTCCCACACCCCCCAGCGGGCCCGGTCCAGATAGGTGGTCACGCCGATGAGCGGCTTGGACACGTGCTTCCTCCTGAGGTGCGGGCAGAGGGGTGGAGCCGTCGAGCGGTGGTGCGGTGGTGCGCCGGTGGGTCAGTCGCGTGCGAGCTCGGCCTCGGCCGCGGCGAGCGCCGCGAACTCCTCCTCGGGCGCCCTGGCCACCAGATGGTGCCGACTGTAGAACGCGAAGTAGCCGAGGGCGATCACGTACACCCCGAGTGCCATGAACGCCGCCGTCCGGTCCACCAGGAAGGTCGCCACCAGCGCCGACAGGGCCAGGACGAAGGCGACGGACGAGGTCACGATCCCGCCGGGCGTGCGGTACGGCCGGTGCAGCCCCGGCTCCCGGCGCCGCAGCACGATGTGGGAGAGCGCCATCAGGGCGTAGGAGATGGTGGCGCCGAACACCGCGATGTTCAGCATCCGGGCCCCGTTCCCGGTCCCGGCGGCGAGCGCGAAACCGATCGCGCCCGGGATGAGCAGCCCCAGGTACGGCGACTTCCGGCGGCTGGTCAGGGACAGGAAGCGGGGCAGGTAGCCGGCCCGGGACAGGGCGAACAGCTGGCGCGATCCGGCGTAGATGAGGGAGAAGAAGGAGGCCACCAGGCCCGCGAGGCCCGCGTAGTTCACGAACCGGCTGAGCGGGGTCGGCGCCCCGTCGCCCTGGAGCGCCACGACCAGGGGGTTGCCGGCCTCCTGGACGGCCGCCGAGCCGCGGGCGCCGGTGGCGGCGAAGAACGTCACGACGGCGAGCAGTACCAGGATGCCCATGGAGATCGCGAGCGCCCTCGGCATCGACCGCACCGGGTCCTTCGCCTCCTCGGCGGCGAGCGGCACGCCCTCGACGCCCAGGAAGAACCACATGCCGAAGGGGAACGCGGCCCAGATCCCGAGGAGTCCGAAGGGCAGCCAGGAGTTCGACCCGAACGCCTCTCCGTCGACCGGGATGTCGTTCAGCCCGTCGACGTGGAAGTCGGTGAGGGCGCCGAGCGCGAAGACGACCAGGGCGGCGACCGCGATCGCGGTGACGATCAGGCTGAAGCGCAGTGCCTCGCCCACGCCCCACAGGTGGATCCCGATGAACAGAGCGAAGCAGACGAGGTAGACCGGCCAGCCGGACTCCAGGCCGAAGAGGCCGAGGGACTCGACGTAGTCGCCGATGAAGATGGAGATCGCGGCGGGCGCGAGGACGTACTCGATGAGGATGGCGGTGCCGGTGAGGAAGCCGCCCCAGGTGCCGAGCGCCCGGCGGGCGAAGCCGTAGCCGCCGCCCGCGGTGGGCAGGATGGCGGAGAGTTCGGCGAGCGCGAAGACCAGACAGGCGTACATCGCGCCCATCAGGACGGTGGCGACGGCCAGTCCGCCGAACCCGCCCTTCGACAGGCCGATGTTCCAGCCGGAGAAGTCCCCGGAGACGACGTAGGCCACGCCGAGCCCGGTGAGCAGCAGCCAGCCGGCGCTGCCGCGCCGCAGTGCGCGCCGCTCCAGATAGTCGTCCTTCGGCGGGGCGGTGCCCCCGGGCGTGGTCCCGGGGGTGCCCCCGGTGGTGTCTTCGAGCGTCATGGCAGCGTCAGCTCCCCGCAACGGGCCCAATGGATTGGAGCCATACCTTTGCGGTGGCCGACGGGGGAGCGCAAGCCCCGTGCGTTACTTTCGGGTTACGCGCCCGCCGGGCCCGCCCCTCACGTCCCGCCGGCCCGCCCCTCGCGTCCCGCCGGCCCGCCCCTCACGTCAGGAACCCGCGCAGCAGTGCCGCCGTCCCCGCGCAGTGCTCCCGCATCACCTCGCGCGCCGCGTCCGCGTCCCCGTCGAGCACCGCCTCCACCAGGGCGGTGTGCTGGTGCTGGGAGTGCTCCAGATTGCGTACGAGCAGGGGGATGCAGTCCAGGAGGTCGTTCACCGTCGCCCGGACGGCGGCGTACTGGGCGGTCAGCGTCGGCGAGCCGGACAGCTCGGCGAGCGTGAGGTGGAGCAGGGTGTCCTGGCGGCGGTAGTCGGCCAGCGGGGCGTCCCGGGTCGCCGCCACGGCGGTCCGCAGCCGCTCGGCGCCCGCCGCGTCGAGGCCGTGGGCCGCGCAGAGCCCGGCGGCCCCCACCTCCAGCACCTCACGGAAGCGCAAGGTGTCCTCCATGTCGACCGAGGCGATGCGGCGGCGCAGCTCGTCCTCGTCGGCGGTCTGGATCCGGGGCAGCACGAACGTTCCGCCGTACCGGCCGCGGCGGCTCTCCACGAGCCCCTGCTCCTGGAGGACCTTGAGCACCTCGCGCAGGGTCACCCGGCTGATCCCCATCCGGTCGGCCAGCTCCCGCTCGGCCGGCAGCCGCTCGCCGCCGGACACGAGTCCGAGCCGCACCACCTGGAGGATCTGCTCCAGGGCCTCCTCGAAGCCGTTGCCCGCCCGTACCGGCCGCAGCACGGGCGTCAGCCGGTCCGCCGATTCACTCGTACTGGCCACGTTCTCGTTTCCCCTTCTCCAGCACTTCCCAAGCAATGGTCTTCGGCAATACCTTATGGCTCCCGGCAGGCCGAAGGAGGAGCAATCCCGTGGCAGTCCGCACACCCCCGCTCACCGTCGAGGAGCTTCGCGCCCTCGTCGCGAGCGGTGACATCGACACCGTCGTCCTGGCCTTCCCCGACATGCAGGGACGGCTCCAGGGCAAACGGTTCGCCGCCCCGTTCTTCCTGGACGAGGTCCTCGGCCACGGCACCGAGGGCTGCAACTATCTTCTGGCAGTCGACACCGAGATGAACACCGTCGACGGCTACGAGATGTCCTCCTGGGACCGCGGCTACGGCGACTTCGCCATGCACCCCGACCTCACCACCCTCCGGCGCCTCCCCTGGAACGAGGCCACCGCCATGGTGACGGCCGACCTGGCCTGGGGCGACGGCACCCCGGTCGTCGCCGCACCCCGCCAGATCCTCCGCCGCCAGCTGGAACGCCTCGCCGGACTCGGCCTCACCGCCCACGTCGGCACGGAACTCGAGTTCATCGTCTTCCGGGACAGCTTCGAGGAAGCCTGGGACGCGAACTACCGCGGCCTCACCCCCGCCAACCAGTACAACATCGACTACTCCGTCCTGGGCACCGGACGCATCGAACCCCTCCTGCGCCGCATCCGCAACGAGATGACCGGCGCCGGACTCACCGTCGAGTCCGCCAAGGGCGAGTGCAACCCCGGCCAGCACGAGATCGCCTTCAAGTACGACGAGGCCCTCGTCACCTGCGACCAGCACGCCGTCTACAAGACGGGCGCCAAGGAGATCGCCGCCCAGGAGGGCGTCTCGCTCACCTTCATGGCGAAGTACAACGAGCGCGAGGGCAACTCCTGCCACATCCACCTCTCCCTCCAGAACGCCGACGGAGAGAACGTGATGGCCGGCGACGACCCGCACGGGATGTCCGAGACCATGCGGCACTTCCTCGCCGGACAGCTCGCCGCCCTCCGCGACTTCTCCCTCCTCTACGCCCCCAACATCAACTCCTACAAGCGGTTCCAGCCCGGCTCCTTCGCCCCCACGGCCGTCGCCTGGGGCCACGACAACCGCACCTGCTCGCTCCGGATCGTCGGCCACGGCCGCTCCACCCGCTTCGAGAACCGCCTCCCCGGCGGCGACGTCAACCCGTACCTCGCCGTCGCCGGCCTGGTCGCCGCCGGCCTGTACGGCATCGAGCAGCGCCTCGAACTGCCCCCGCCCTGCACCGGCAACGCGTACACCGGCGAGTACGCGCACGTCCCCACCACCCTGCGGGAGGCCGCCGAACTCTGGGAGACCAGCGAGATCGCCAAGGCCGCCTTCGGCGCCGAGGTCGTCGCCCACTACCGCAACATGGCCCGCGTCGAACTCGACGCCTACGACGCCGCGGTGACCGACTGGGAGCTGCGCCGCTCCTTCGAACGCCACTGAGAGGAAAGAGTTGCTCCAGGTACTGAACCCGGCGACGGAGGAGCTGGTCGCCACCGTCCCCGCCGCCACACCCGCCGACGTCGACGCGGCCGTCGCACGCGCCACCGCCGCCCAGCGCGGCTGGGCCGCCGCGGCGCCCGCCGACCGCGCCCGGCTGCTCCGCCGCTTCGCCGCCACCGTCGACGACCACGTCGAGGAGCTCGCCCGCCTGGAGGTCACCGAGGCCGGGCACACCATCGGCAACGCCCGCTGGGAGGCCGGCAACGTCCGCGACCTGCTCGACTACGCCGCCGGGGGAGTGGAACGCCTCAACGGACGGCAGATCCCGGTGGCCGGCGGCCTCGACATCACGATCCTCGAACCCCTCGGGGTCGTCGGCGTCATCGCGCCCTGGAACTTCCCCATGCCGATCGCCGCCTGGGCCACCGCACCAGCCCTCGCCGCCGGCAACGCCGTCCTCCTCAAGCCCGCCGAGACCACCCCGCTCACCGCCCTGCGCCTCGCCGAGCTCGCCCTGGAGGCCGGTCTGCCCGACGGCCTCTTCCAGGTCCTCCCCGGCACCGGCCCGGTCGCGGGCAACGCCCTCGTCGAACACCCCGGCATCGCCAAGATCGTCTTCACCGGCTCCACCCGGGTCGGAAAGTCGATCATGGCGAAGTGCGCCGACCAGGTGAAGCGGGTCACCCTCGAACTCGGCGGCAAGAGCCCCAACATCGTCTTCGCCGACGCGGACATCGAAGCGGCCGCGGCCGCCACCCCGATGTCCTTCCTCGACAACAGCGGCCAGGACTGCTGCGCCCGCACCCGCATCCTCGTCCAGCGCAGCGCGTACGACCGGTTCCTGGAGCTCCTCACCCCCGCGATCGAGGAGATCGTCGTCGGCGACCCCGCCGACGAGCGCACCCAGATGGGCCCCCTCATCTCCCGCGCCCAGCTCGACCGCGTCCGCTCCTACGTCGGCGACGACCTCGCGGGCATCCGGGGCAAGGCCCCCGAGGGCCCCGGCTTCTGGTTCCCGCCGACCGTCCTCACCGGCGTCGCCGAGGACGCGCCCTGCGCCGTCGAGGAGGTCTTCGGCCCCGTCGCCGTCGTCCTCCCCTTCGCGGACGAGGCCGACGCGATCCGCCTCGCCAACGCCACCGAGTACGGCCTCTCCGGCTCCATCTGGACCCGGGACGTCGGCCGCGCCCTGCGCGCCTCCCGCGCCGTCCGGGCCGGCAACCTCTCGGTCAACTCGCACTCCAGCGTCCGCTACTGGACCCCGTTCGGCGGCTACCAGCAGTCCGGCCTCGGCCGCGAACTCGGCCCCGACGCCCTGACCGCCTTCACCGAAACCAAGAACGTCTTCCTCAGCACGGAGGTCTGACCACCATGACCAGCACCGAAGAGAGCGTCTGCCGCCGCCTGGTCGGCCGTACCGCCGTCATCACCGGAGCCGGCAGCGGCATCGGCCTGGCCACCGCCCGCCGCCTCGCCTCCGAGGGCGCCCACGTCGTCTGCGGCGACATCGACGAGACCGCCGGCAAGGCCGCCGCCGAGGAGGTCGGGGGCACCTTCGTCCAGGTCGACGTCACCGACCCCGAGCAGGTCGAGGCGCTGTTCAGGACCGCCTTCGACACCTACGGCTCCGTCGACATCGCCTTCAACAACGCCGGCATCTCGCCCCCCGACGACGACTCCATCCTGGAGACCGGCCTGGAGGCATGGAAGCGCGTCCAGGACGTCAACCTCACCTCCGTCTACCTGTGCTGCAAGGCCGCCCTGCCCTACATGCGCCGCCAGGGCAAGGGCTCCATCATCAACACCGCCTCCTTCGTCGCCATCATGGGCGCCGCCACCAGCCAGATCTCGTACACCGCGTCCAAGGGCGGCGTGCTCGCCATGTCCCGCGAGCTGGGCGTCCAGTTCGCCCGCGAGGGCATCCGCGTCAACGCCCTCTGCCCGGGGCCGGTGAACACCCCGCTCCTCCAGGAGCTGTTCGCCAAGGACCCCGAGCGGGCCGCGCGCCGCCTCGTCCACATCCCCGTCGGCCGCTTCGCCGAGGCCGAGGAGATCGCCGCCGCCGTCGCCTTCCTCGCGAGCGACGACTCCTCCTTCGTCAACGCCAGCGACTTCCTCGTCGACGGCGGCATCTCGGGCGCGTACGTGACCCCGCTCTAGACGTTCACCCCAACTCCCCCCACCCGACAGCCGGGCGTCGCGAGGCGCCCGGCTGTTCCGCGTACAGACAGGAGAGTGATCATGAACCACCGACTCCGTACGTCCGCGGCCGCCGCCGCCCTCGTCCTCGCCGTGGCCGGCCTCGTCACCGCCGGACCCGCCCAGGCGAAGCCCCGGAAGCCGGCCGAGTGCCCCACCCTCACCGTCTCCGACGGCTGGCACGGCGACAACAAGGCCCGCATCGACGCCCTCATAGCCGAGCACTGCGGCGACCGCGCGAAGACGGGCCGCAAGCCGGTCGCCGTCTTCGACTGGGACAACACCGTCGTCAAGAACGACGTCGGCGACGCCACCTTCTTCTGGCTCCTCCGCAACGACCGCGTCCGCCCGCCCCGCGGCGGCGACTGGTCCACCACCAGCCGCCACCTCACCCCCGAGGCCGCCGCCGCCCTCGGCGACGCCTGCCCCACCAGCGTCCGCACCCTCCCCACGTCCACCGACACCCGCTGCGCCGACGAGCTGCTCTCCGTCTACGGCTCCGGCACCACCATCGGCGGGAAGACCGCCTTCGCGGGCTACGACCACCGCCGCACGGAGCCCCAGTACGCCTGGCTCGCCCAGCTCCTGCACGGCTGGACCACCCGCCAGGCCGAGTCCTTCGCCGCCGCCGCCCGCGCCGAGAACCTCGCCGCGCCCCAGGGCGCCACCCAGCAGGTCGGCAGTTCCAAGGTCACCGGCTGGGTCCGCTACTACGAGCAGCAGCGCGACCTGATCCACACCCTCCAGGCCGCCGGCTTCGACGTCCGGATCGTCTCCGCCTCGCCCGAGCCCGTCGTCGACGTCTGGGCGAAGGGCGTCGGCGTCGACCCCTCCCACACCCTCGGCATCCGCAACACCACCGAGCACGGCCGCCTCACCAGCCACCTCAAGGGCTGCGGCACGGTACGGGACGGCGAGGACACGATGATCACCTACATCGACGGCAAGCGCTGCTGGATCAACCAGGAGATCTTCGGCGTCCGCGGCCCCGCCGCCGAACGCGTCCAGCCCGCCGCCCGCCGCCAGGTGTTCGCCGCCGGGGACTCCGACACCGACATCTCCTTCCTGCGGGACGCGACCGGCCTGCGCCTGGTCCTCAACCGCAACAAGAACGAACTCATGTGCCGGGCGTACGAGAACGGCGACGGCCGCTGGATCGTCAACCCGATGTTCATCGAGCCGAAGAAGCAGAAGGCAGCCCCCTACCCCTGCGCCACCACCGGCTACACCGCGGGCGACGGCACCGCGCAGCCGGTCCGGCGCACCGACGGCAGCGTCGTCCCGGACCAGCCGGACACGGTGTTCTAACGGCGTTCCAGGGGGTGACCCGCCGGTCGGGCCGGATCAGGGCGCGGCGCCAGGCGTCGCGAGCCCGGTCTGACCGGCAGGACACACCCCCTGGAGGACCGTCAGAGGAAGGTCCGTCCCTCACCCCGGTACGTGGGAACGGTCGCCGTGATCCGGTCGCCCTCCACGAGGTGCAGGCTCTCGAACCGCTCGCACAGCTCCCCGGCCTTCGCGTGCCGGAACCACACCTTGTCGCCGATCCGCAGATCGTCGGCGGGGGAGCCGAGCAGCGGGGTCTGCACCTCGCCCGGACCCTCCTGAGGGTCGTACCGCAGCCCCTCCGGCAGATACGGCACCGGCAGCCGGTCCGGGCCCGGGGCGCCCGAGGCCGGATACCCGCCGCCCAGCACCGTCACCACGCCCACCCCGGGCCGGCGGACCACCGGTTGCGCGAACAGCGCGGCCGGCCGGCCGGTGAAGGACGTGTAGTTGTCGAAGAGGCGCGGCACGAACAGCCCCGAACCGGCGGCGATCTCCGTCACCGCGTCCTCGGCGGCCGTGTGCTGCACGCTCCCGGTGCCACCGCCGTTCACGAACTCCAGATCCGGCGCCACCGCCCGCACCGCCCGCACCACGGCCGCCCTGCGGTCCGCCAGCTCCTTACGGGCCGCCGACTGCATCAGCCGGATCGCCCGCGAACGCAGCGGCCGGCCCGCGACCGCGTCCCCGACCCCCGCCACATGCCCCTCGTACGCCATGATCCCGACCAGCCGGAACCCCGGGCGCCGCACCACCGAACGGGCCAGCTCGGCCAGCTCCGCGGGCTCGCGCAGCGGGGAGCGGCGCGCGCCGACCCGTATCCGGCCGCCCAGCAGACTCAGCGCCGTGTCCAGCTCCAGACAGACCCGGACCTCCTCCGTCCCGCCCGCGCGGGAGGCGTCGATCAGATCGAGCTGCGCCACGTCGTCGACCATCACCGTCACGGCCGCCGCGAGCTTCGGATCCCGCGCCAGCTCCCCGAACCCCGTCCGGTCGGCCGACGGGTACGCGAGCAGCACGTCCTCGAACCCGGCCCGGGCCAGCCACAGCGACTCGTCCAGGGTGAACGACATGATCCCCGCGAAGCCCTCACGGGCCAGCACCCGCTCCAGCAGCGCCCGGCACCGCACGGACTTGCTCGCCACCCGCACCGGCTTGCCCCCGGCCCGGCGCACCAGATCCGCCGCGTTGGCGTCGAATGCCTCCAGGTCGACGATCGCCACGGGCGCGTCGAGTTCAGCGGTGGCCCGGTCGTAACGGGCCCGGTCGGCGGCGCGCGGAGTCATGGCCCGAGCTTGCCAGACAGGTTTACGGGTGGGTAGCCCCTGGGTTCCCGCGCGGTGGGGAACAGCCCGTAGAGTGACGGGCATTGTCGACACGAGCAGGGGGACGGGCATGACCGCCGAGCACCGCCCCACCCCCTCCCGCATCACCGACGCCCTCCTCCCCACCCCGACCCCTCCGGCGGCTCCCCCCGCCCCGGCGCCCGCCCGCGCGACGACTTCACCGACGGCCCCCACCACGGGTTCCTCCGCCGGCCTCGCGCCCACCACGGGTTCCTCGGCCGGCCCGGCGCCCACCACAGGATCCTCCGCCGGCCCGGCGCCCACCACGGGATCCTCCGCCGGCCCGGCGCCCGCCCGGGCTTTCTCCGCAGGCCCCGCGCCCACCGCGGGTTCCTCCGCCGACCTCGCGCCCGCAGCCGGTTCCTCCGCCGGCCCCGCCCCGGCCCCCGCGCCGACGGCGCACGCCTTCTCCGGCCAGGCCCCCGTCACGCCCGCCCCGGATGCGCCTGCGCGGCCGGTCTCGCCCCCCTCACCGGCCGCGCCCGAACGACCCGCCTCGCCCCCCGCCGCCCCGGTGCCCGCCGTGGAGACGACCACGCGCCTGCGCGCGATCCGCCCCACGGACCCCGATCCGCGCCGGGTGGTCGGCGCCGGACCGGCGCCCGCCGCGCGCCCGGCCGCCGGGATACACCCTGCGTCCGCCCCCGTCTCCGAGGCGCTCACGGGCCCCGCTCCAGCGCCCCGGCCCGCGTCCGGGCCCGCCGGGCCGGCTCCCGTCGGCCTTCCCCGTACCGCGTCCGCGCCCGGCACTCCGCCCCGGCCCGTCTCCGCGCCCCTCGTGCGGGCCCCCGCCGGGCCCGTGCGGGCGGCCGGTGTGCCGTACGGCCTCGGTGTGCCGGGGGCGTTGCCGCCGGAGGTGCCGGTGGAGACGACCACGCGGCTGAGGCCGGTGCGGGAGCGGCGGACCGGGCGGACGGTGGCGGTCGCGGCGTGCGCCGTGCTGGGGATGGGGCTCATCGGAGGGGCGCTGGCGGGAGTGTGGCTGGCGGCGGTGGAGCCGGGGGCGCCCGTCGAACCCGTCGGGTACGCGGAGGCGAAGGAGATCTGGCACAACGCGCCGGTGGACACGCTGTTCCCGCGGACCGTCGCGGGGCCCGGCGCGGGGCCGGGTGCGGCGGCGCGTACCTGGACCCGGGTCGTCGTCGCCCCGGACGCCGCGTGCTCGCCCGCCGTACTGGGGAAGGGCCTGCTGGCTACCCTGAAGCCGCTCGGCTGCGAGCGGGTGCTGCGCGCCACGTACACCGATGCCACCGCGAGCAGCGTCATCACCGTCGGGCTCGTCTTCACCCGGGCCGACGTCACCGCGCAGGGCGACCTCGGCCGTGGTGTCACGAGCCGCCTCGGCGGGCAGGACGTGCCGCCGGCGCTCTCCGGCCCCGGGACCGTCGCGGCCCGGTTCGGCGCCGGGCAGCGCGCGAGCTGGTGGCTCACCGCCCCCGCCGACCTCCCGGTCGTCGTCACCGCCGTCTCCGGTTTCGCCGACGGCCGGACCGTCGAGCGGCCGCTCCCCGCCGACCAGGCGACGGGGCCGGGCCGCACCGACGCCGTCGCGCAGTCCGGCCTCGGGCACGAGGCCAAGGGGATCGCGCAACGGTTCGAGGCGCTGCTGCGCAGGACCGCCCTCGCGGCGGTGAAGGAGAACGACCGGTGACCCGACCCTCCCGCCGCCGGGCACGCGGCGCGGCGGCCGTCCTGCTGGCCGCGGGCTTCGCCGTCCTGCCCGCGACGACCTCGCCCGCGTACGCCGACACCATCCGGGCCCGGCAGTGGGGCCCGGACGCCCTGCACACGGACGAGGCGTGGCGGACCACCAAGGGCGAGGGGATCACCGTCGCCGTCCTGGACACCGGCGTCGACGCCGGCCATCCGGACCTCGAGGGCTCCGTCCTGCCCGGACACGACCTGATCGGCTTCGGGGCCTCGCGGGGTGACCGCGCCTGGGCCCGGCACGGCACGGCCATGGCCGGCATCATCGCCGGGCACGGCCACGGCCCCGGTGGCGGGGACGGCGTGCTCGGCATCGCCCCGGACGTCGAGATCCTCCCCGTACGCGTCATCCTCGAAGGCACCGACAAGTCCCGCGACAAGGCCCGCAAGACCCGGGGCACGGCCCTCGCCGAGGGCATCCGCTGGGCCGCCGACCACGGCGCCGACGTCATCAACCTCTCCCTCGGCGACGACTCCAAGTCGGCCCACCCCGACGCGGGCGAGGACGCCGCCGTCCAGTACGCCCTGGCCAAGGGGGTCTCGGTCGTCGCCTCCGCCGGCAACGGCGGCGAGAAGGGCGACCACATCTCGTACCCGGCGGCCTACCCCGGCGTCATCGCGGTCACCGCCGTCGACCGCTACGGCACCCACGCCTCGTTCTCCACCAGCCGCTGGTACGCCACCGTCAGCGCCCCGGGCGTCGACATCGTCATCGCCGACCCCGACCGCCGCTACTACGAGGGCTGGGGGACCAGCGCCGCCGCCGCGTTCGTCTCCGGCGCCGTGGCCCTCGTCCGGGCCGCGCACCCCGACCTCACCCCGGCCCAGATCAAGCGGCTGCTCGTCGACACCGCCCGCAGCCGGCCGAAGGGCGGCCGCAGCGACGCCAAGGGGTACGGGACGGTCGACCCGGCCGCCGCGATCAAGGCCGGGGCCCGGCTCAAGGCCGGTGACCCCAAGAACGCCGTCGCCGGATACCGGGGCCAGTACTTCGGCGCCGGCCCGGTCCCCATCGTGGAGGAGAGCCGCCCCTTCGGTCTGCTCGCCCCGGTCGCCGGCGGACTCGGCGCCCTGCTGCTCCTGACCGCCGTCGTCCTACGGCGCGCGCGCCACACCCCCTGAGACCCGGCCCCCCGGCGGGCCGGGTGCCCCGGCTCGCCGGTTAGGCTCGGTGCGTGGCGCTCAAGAACATCCCGGACCCCGGTTTCTCCGACGACGACGGCACCGCCGACCCGCGGCTCGCGGCGGCCCTCGCGGCCTGGGCGGAGGACAGAACCGCCCACGGCCCGGTCCTCGAAGCCCTCAAGGACGCCAGGCTGCTCGTCCCCGTCGTCGCCGTCCTCGGCGAGGTCGAGACCGACGAGAACGGCCTGCGCCGCGAGAAGACCAGCGACATGGCGGTGCCCACCCTGACGGCCGGTGACCGGCGGGCCCTGCCCGCGTTCACCTCGATCGCCTCGCTCGCCCTGTGGGACCCGGAGGCCCGGCCCGTCGCCGTCCCGCTCCACCAGGCGCTCCAGGCGGCCGCCCACGAGAAGGCGGACACGGTCGTCCTCGACCTCGCGGGCCCGGTGCCGTACCAGCTGACGGGACCGCTCCTGCTGGCCCTCGCCGAGGGGCGCTCCAGCGCGGACCCGCTCGACGACCCGGCCGTACGGGAAGCGGTACGGAGGGCCGTGGCCGCCGAGCCCGCGGTGCTGCGGGCCCACCTCGGCCCGGGTGCCGCCGACGGCACCCTCGCCCTGGTCCTGGCCGGGGACGGCTCCCCGGCGGAGGCGGCCCGGCGCGTGGCCCGCGCCCTGGCCGCCGACGAAACACTGAGGGCCCGCCTGGTGCGGGGCCTCGACCTGGCACTGCTGCCGGCCTCGGCCACCCCTCCGGGCGAGCCCTTCTACGTCAAGCGGTAAGGGGAGTTCCCCCGGTCGGGTCCTAGCCGTACACCGGTCCGGTGTACTTCTCGCCCGGGCCCTGGCCGGGCTCGTCCGGGATCAGGGACGCCTCGCGGAAGGCGAGCTGGAGGGACTTCAGGCCGTCCCGCAGGGGAGCGGCGTGGAAGGAGGAGACCTCCGTCGCGCCGGCGTCCAGCAGGCCCGCGAGCGCGTGCACCAGCTTGCGGGCCTCGTCGAGGTCCTTGTGCTTGTCGCCCTCCTCGGTGAGCCCGAGCTTCACCGCGGCGGCGCTCATCAGGTTGACGGCGACGGTCACGATCACCTCGACCGCCGGGACCTCCGCGATGTCACGGGTCATGGATTCGAAGTCGGGGGTTTCGGGGGAGTCCGCGGACTCGTTCTGGGGCGTCTCGCTCATGCCTCACACGATAAGCCGCCCGGGGCGCCTCCCCGCCGCCCCGTCCGCATTCGCGTACGGGCACGGCTCCTGCTAACCTTGTGTAACGACCGGCCGGACACCTGTGTGCCCGGCCCACAAGTGGAGGCTCCGTACTCCCACCTGACCGCCCTCACGGGTGGCGGGTCACCGGTCAGGTGGCGCCCATCGTTCCGTACGGACGATGGAGCCGCCCGATGTGCGCCCCGCGGTTGACCGCGGCGGTGCTCCGGTATTTCCGTGGAGCCCCGCCTGTGTCCCGTCCGGGGCGTTTTTCATGTGCCGGCTCGGTTGGTCTCAGTAACAGACGTTGCGCGTCCGTCCGCCAGGCGGTCGCGTGGTGCTACCTAGGAGGATCCATCAGCGCCGAGCCCCGCATCAACGACAGGATTCGCGTTCCCGAGGTGCGACTTGTCGGACCCAGCGGCGAGCAGGTCGGGATTGTTCCGCTTGCCAAGGCCCTGGAGCTCGCACAGGAGTACGACCTTGACCTGGTCGAGGTCGCGGCGAACGCCCGTCCGCCCGTGTGCAAGCTCATGGACTACGGGAAGTTCAAGTACGAGTCGGCCATGAAGGCCCGTGAGGCGCGCAAGAACCAGGCGCACACGGTCATCAAGGAGATGAAGCTCCGGCCGAAGATCGACCCGCACGACTACGACACCAAGAAGGGTCACGTCGTCCGGTTCCTCAAGCAGGGCGACAAGGTCAAGATCACGATCATGTTCCGTGGTCGTGAGCAGTCCCGCCCCGAGCTTGGTTTCCGGCTGCTTCAGCGGCTGGCGTCGGACGTCGAGGAGCTTGGCTTCATCGAGTCCAACCCGAAGCAGGACGGCCGGAACATGATCATGGTTCTCGGCCCGCACAAGAAGAAGACCGAGGCCATGGCCGAGGCGCGTGAGGCCCAGGCCGCACGCAAGGCCGAGCGTCAGGGCGTCGCCTCCGACGAGACGTCCGAGGCTCCGGTCGACGAGGCGCTCGAGGCTCCGGTCGACGAGGCCCCGGCCGACGAGGCCCCGGTCGCCGAGGCCGAGGCTCCGGCCGAGACCCCCGAGGCGTGACCCGTCGGGCTGCCACCCAGGCAGCCCGGGGCCCCGCCCGGAACCACCAAACGAAGATCTGACGCTCCCGGATGTCCGGTGCCCGCACCGGGGGGAGCGCCACTGACGAGGAGATACGGCGCGATGCCGAAGAACAAGACGCACTCCGGTGCCAAGAAGCGCTTCAAGGTCACCGGCTCCGGCAAGATCCTGCGCGAGCGCGCCGGCAAGCGCCACCTGCTCGAGCACAAGTCGTCCAAGCTGACGCGTCGCCTCACCGGCAACGCCGAGATGGCCCCGGGTGACGCCGCCAAGATCAAGAAGATGCTGGGCATCTGAGTTGATCTCCCGCCCTCGGCGACGAGGGCATCCGGCTGAGACCGGGATCCATTCGTTTTTTCGGGTCGTGTGAGGACCACCACGACCCCGCTACAAGGAGTTAAAAGTGGCACGCGTCAAGCGGGCAGTCAACGCCCACAAGAAGCGCCGGGCGATTCTCGAGGCGGCCTCCGGCTACCGCGGTCAGCGTTCGCGCCTGTACCGCAAGGCCAAGGAGCAGGTCACCCACTCGCTGGTCTACAACTACAACGACCGCAAGAAGCGCAAGGGCGACTTCCGTCAGCTGTGGATCCAGCGCATCAACGCCGCTGCCCGCCAGAACGGCATGACGTACAACCGCCTCATCCAGGGTCTGAAGGCCGCCAACATCGAGGTGGACCGCAAGATCCTCGCCGAGCTGGCCGTCAACGACATCAACGCGTTCGCCGCGCTGGTCGAGGTCGCGCAGAAGGCCCTCCCGGCCGACGTCAACGCCCCGAAGGCCGCCGCCTGATCTTCCAGGCCGCAGTACTTCTGCCCGGACCCGCAGGCGCGCACGCGCCTGCGGGTCCGGGTGCTTCACCCCCTTGGGAACCGGCGCACCCGGTCCCCGAAGCCCCCGGTCCCGAAGAGAGAACCGCCGCACCCCATGGTCACCCCCGAGCTGATCTCCCCGCGTTCCCCGCGTGTCGTCGCCGCCCGGCGGCTCGCCAAGCGCAACTTCCGGGGCAAGGACCGCCTCTTCATCGCCGAGGGCCCGCAGGCCGTCCGTGAGGCCGTCGAGCACCGGGGCTCCACCGGGGAGCCCACCCTCGTCGAGCTCTTCACCACCGTCGAGGCCGCCGAGCGCTACGCCCCGATCGTCGACGCGGCCCGCGCCGCCGGCGCCCGCGTCCACCACGCCTCCGACGCCGTCCTCGCCGAGGTCTCCCAGACCGTCACCCCGCAGGGCCTCGTCGGGGTCTGCCGGTTCCTCGACTCCCCCTTCGAGGAGATCATCGCGGCCCGGCCCAAGCTGGTCGCCGTCCTCGCCCACGTACGCGACCCCGGGAACGCCGGCACCGTGCTGCGCTGCGCCGACGCGGCCGGCGCCGACGCCGTCGTCCTCACCGACGCCTCCGTCGACCTGTACAACCCCAAGTCCGTACGGGCCTCCGTCGGCTCCCTCTTCCACCTCCCCGTCGCCGTCGGCGTCCCCGTCGAACAGGCTGTCGCCGGGCTGAGGAGCGCGGGCGTGCGCGTCCTCGCCGCCGACGGGGCCGGCCAGGACGACCTGGACGACGAGCTGGACGCCGGCACCATGGGCGGACCCACCGCCTGGATCTTCGGCAACGAGGCATGGGGGCTGCCCGAGGAGACCCGGGCGCTGGCCGACGCCGTCGTCCGCGTCCCGATCCACGGCAAGGCCGAGAGCCTCAACCTCGCCACCGCCGCCGCGGTCTGCCTGTACGCCTCCGCGCGCGCCCAGCGCCCCCGAAGCTCCTCCTGAAGGGTCCATTCCGCCCCTCTCGCCCAGTAGAGTGACGCACTCGGGGGCCCACTGCGCTACACGGAGGGGTGGGGTACGGGGATGACGGTCGGCACGGACAGTCCCGCACAGGCACGGAGCGCCCCGCCGCACGCCCCGGAGCCACCGGGCCCCGCACCGGCGGACGGATTCGCCGGTGTCGGCCCCGACGACCTGGCCGACGGTCTCGTCGTCGCCGACGAGACCGGCCGCGTCGTCTGCTTCAACGCCGCAGCCGGCCGCATCACCGCCGTCCCCGTCGGCCGGGCCCTCGGCCTCCCTCTCGACGAGGCGCTGCCCCTGGAGGACCTCAAGGGCCATCGCTGGTGGGCACTGACCGACCCGTACGGCGGTCTCGCCATCCGCAGCGGCCAGCCCGAGCGGAACCTGCTGCTCCCCGGCGGCCGCGAGGTCCTCGTCTCCGCCCGGTACGTCCGCGAGCACCCCACGGGACCGGTCCGCCGGGTCGTGGTCTCGCTGCGGGGCACCGACGCCCGCCGCCGCACCGAGCGCAGCCACGCCGAACTCATCGCCACCGTCGCCCACGAGCTGCGCTCCCCGCTCACCTCGGTGAAGGGCTTCACCGCTACCCTCCTCGACAAGTGGGAGCGGTTCACCGACGAGCAGAAGCGGCTCATGCTGGAGACGGTCGACGCCGACGCCGGCCGGATCAAACGGCTCATCGCCGAACTCCTCGACATCTCCCGGATCGACTCCGGCCGGCTCGAAGTGCGCCGCCAGCCCGTCGACCTCGCCGCCGCGATCGGCCGCCACATCCAGGTCCACACCACCGGCGGCCAGCGCCCGGACCGCTTCTTCGTCCGGATCAGACCCCAGCTGCCCGCGCTCTGGGCCGACCCCGACAAGATCGACCAGATCCTCGGCAACCTCCTCGAAAATGCGGTGCGCCACGGCGACGGAACCGTCACCATCGAGGTGGCACCCGCCACGGCGGGAGAGGACGGAGAAGAGGGGACGGAGGTCACCGTGAGCGACGAGGGCCCCGGCATCCCCGAGGCGTCCATGAACCGCGTCTTCACCCGCTTCTGGCGGGGCAGCAAACGCGGCGGCACCGGACTCGGCCTCTACATCGTCAAGGGCGTCGTCGAGGCCCACGGCGGCACCATCACCGTCGGACGGGGCCCCCGCGGCGGGGCCGAGTTCCGATTTATCCTGCCCGTCGGCACCCCGGCCCATCTCCTCTGACGTCTCATCTGACGAGACCGGAGGAGATCAGGAGCCGCCCGGGCCGCCCACGGGCTCATTCGCGTCCCCGCGCCCCGTTAGACTCGTCCTTTGGCACGTTTGCGCCCTTGACGTCGAGCGGGGCCGCCCAGCCAGCCAACGGAAGCACGGGAAGAGATGTCCGCACCCAATAAGTCGTACGACCCGGTTGAGGTCGAGGCACTGAAACCGGAAGAGATCGAGCGCATGCGGGACGAGGCGCTCGCCGCCTTCGCCGCCGCGGGCGACCTCGACGCGCTCGCGCAGGCGAAGACCGCGCACACCGGTGGCACCTCGCCGCTGGCGCTCGCCAACCGGGAGATCGGCGCCCTGCCGCCGCAGGCCAAGGCCGCCGCCGGAAAGCTCGTGGGCCAGGCCCGCGGCGCCGTCTCCAAGGCGCTCGCCGGCCGCCAGACCGAGCTGGAGGCCGAGCGGGACACCCGCGTCCTCGTCGAGGAGGCCGTCGACGTCACCCTGCCGTACGACCGCGTCCCGGCCGGCGCCCGCCACCCGCTGACCACGCTCATGGAGCGCGTCTCCGACGTGTTCGTCTCCATGGGGTACGAGGTCGCCGAGGGCCCCGAGGTCGAGGCGGAGTGGTTCAACTTCGACGCCCTCAACTTCGTGCCGGACCACCCGGCGCGCCAGATGCAGGACACCTTCTTCGTCCAGGGCCCCGAGGGCACCACGGGCGACGAGTCCGGCGTCGTGCTGCGCACCCACACCTCCCCGGTGCAGGCCCGCACGCTCATCGACCGGGAGCCCCCGGTCTACGTCGTGTGTCCCGGCCGCGTCTACCGCACCGACGAGCTCGACGCCACGCACACCCCGGTCTTCCACCAGATCGAGCTGCTCGCCGTCGACGAGGGCCTGACCATGGCCGACCTCAAGGGCACCCTCGACCACATGGTCCAGGCGCTCTTCGGCCCGGACATGAAGACCCGGCTCCGCCCGAACTTCTTCCCCTTCACCGAGCCGTCCGCCGAGATGGACATGCTCTGCTACGTCTGCCGCGGCGAGTCCGTCGGCAACCCGGACCGTCCCTGCCGCACCTGCGGCAGCGAGGGCTGGATCGAGCTCGGCGGCTGCGGCATGGTCAACCCCAAGGTGCTCGTCGCCTGCGGTGTGGACCCCGAGAAGTACAGCGGATTCGCCTTCGGGTTCGGCATCGAGCGGATGCTGATGTTCCGCCACAACGTCGACGACATGCGAGACATGGTCGAGGGTGACGTCCGGTTCACCCGGCCGTTCGGGATGGAGATCTGATGCGGGTCCCGCTTTCTTGGCTGCGGGAGTACGTCGACCTGCCGGCGACGGAGACCGGCCGCGACGTCCAGGCCAAGCTCATTTCGGCAGGGCTCGAGGTCGAGGCCGTCGAGCGCCTCGGCGCCGGCCTGACCGGCCCGCTGGTGGTCGGCAGGGTCCTCACCATCGAGGAGCTGACGGACTTCAAGAAGCCCATCCGCTTCTGCACCGTCGACGTCGGCCAGGCCAACGGCACCGGCGAGCCCCAGGAGATCATCTGCGGCGCGCGGAACTTCGCCGTGGGCGACAAGGTCGTCGTGGCCCTGCCCGGCGCCGTGCTCCCCGGTGACTTCCGGATCGCCGAGCGCAAGACGTACGGCCGCGTCTCCCGGGGCATGATCTGCTCCGGCGACGAGCTCGGCATGGGCGACGACGGCACGCACGGCATCATCGTGCTGCCGCCGCAGCACGAGATCGGCATCGACGCCACCGTCCTCCTGGAGCTGTACGACGAGGTCCTCGACATCGCCGTCACCCCGGACCGCGGCTACTGCCTCTCGATGCGCGGTGTCGCCCGCGAGACCGCCACCGCCTACGGCCTGCCGCTGCGCGACCCGGCGCTCCTCGACGTGCCCGCGCCGAACTCGTACGGCTACCCGGTCCAGATCGGCGACCCGATCGGCTGCGACCGCTTCACCGCCCGGACGGTCGTCGGTCTCGACCCCGAGGCCCGCAGCCCGATCTGGCTGCAGCGCCGCCTGCAGAAGGCCGGCATGCGTCCGATCTCGCTGGCCGTCGACATCACGAACTACGTGATGCTGGAGCTCGGCCAGCCGCTGCACGCCTACGACCGCAACCGGATCGACGGGCCCATCGGGGTCCGCCGCGCCGAGGGCGGCGAGAAGATCACCACCCTCGACGGCACCGTGCGCGTGCTCGACGCCGAGGACCTGGTCATCACCGACAACCGCGGCCCCATCGGCCTCGCGGGCGTCATGGGCGGTGCCAACACGGAGATCGCCGACCCGGTGACCGACCCCGAGACCGGCATCGTGACCGGCTCCACCGAGGTCGTCATCGAGGCCGCGCACTTCGACGCGATCTCGATCGCGCGCACGGCCCGCCGCCACAAGCTCTCCTCCGAGGCGTCCAAGCGCTTCGAGCGAGGCGTGGACCCGCAGGCCGCCGCCGCTGCCGCGCAGCGCACCGTCGACCTCCTCGTGCTGCTCGCGGGCGGCACCGCCGAGGCCGGCGTCACCGAGATCAGCGCGCCGTCCGCGCCGCGCACCATCGTCATGCCGGCGAACCACCCGGACCGGGTCGCGGGCGTCGACTACGGCCGCGAGACCGTCGTCCGCCGCCTCCAGGAGGTCGGCTGCGACGTCTACGGCCAGGACGAGCTCGTCGTCACCGTGCCGTCGTGGCGCCCCGACCTCAACGAGCCGAACGACCTCGCCGAAGAGGTCATCCGGCTGGAGGGCTACGAGAACCTGCCCTCCACGCTGCCGAAGCCCCCGGCCGGCCGCGGTCTCACCGAGCGCCAGCGCACCCACCGCCGCGTGGGCCGCGCCCTGGCCGGCGCCGGTTACGTCGAGGCGCTGAACTACCCGTTCATCGGCGAGCAGGCACTCGACCAGCTCGGCCTGGACGCGGACGACGCCCGCCGCCGGGTCGTGACCCTGGTCAACCCGCTCTCCGACGAGGAGCCCGCGCTCCGTACGACGCTGCTCCCGGGCCTGCTCGGCGCGCTCCGTCGCAACGACAGCCGCGGCAGCCACGACCTGGCGCTCTTCGAGTCCGGTCTCGTCTTCCGGCCGGAGGGGGAGCCGGGCGTCGCCGTCCGCCTGCCCGTCGACCGTCGTCCCACCGACGAGGAGGTCGCCGTCGTCGACGCCGCGCTGCCCCGGCAGCCGCGTCGTGTCGCCGTCGTCCTCGCCGGTGCGCGCGAGCAGGCCGGCTGGTGGGGCAAGGGCCGCCCGTCCGACTGGGCGGACGCCGTCGAGGCCGGCCGGACCGTGGCCGCCGAGGCCGGTGTGGAGCTGATCATCAGCGCCGACCAGCACGCCCCGTGGCACCCGGGCCGCTGCGCCGCGTTCCACGTCGAGGTGGACGGCGAGAAGGTCCTCGTCGGCCACGCCGGCGAACTCCACCCGCGGGTGGTGAAGGCGTTCGGTCTGCCGGCCCGCAGCTGCGCGATGGAGATCGACCTGGACCTGCTGGAGAAGGCGAACGAGGGCCCCCTGCGGGCTCCCCGTATCTCCTCCTTCCCGGTCGCCACCCAGGACGTCGCCCTGGTCGTCGCGGGCGAGGTCCCGGCCGCCGAGGTCGAGTCCGCGCTGCGCGAGGGCGCGGGTGAACTCCTGGAGTCCATCCGGCTCTTCGACGTCTACACCGGCGACCAGCTCGGCGAGGGCCGGAAGTCCCTGGCGTACGCCCTGAAGTTCCGCGCCACGGACCGCACCCTCACGGTCGACGAGGCCAGCGCGGCCCGCGACGCGGCCGTCGCCCTGGCGTCCGAGCGCACCGGAGCCGTCCTGCGCGGCGCCTGACGCGCGAGCACGACACCAGGAGGGCCGCCCCGGGTACACACCCCGGGCGGCCCAACCCCCTCTCCCGCACCCCGACCCCGAGCGGGCGGACCAACCTGGCCCGCCCCTCCCCCACCCCCGCCCCGGGCGCCCCGGCCCCCCCCGCCCGCCCCGGGGCCCTGCCCCCGGGGGCCCCGGGGGCCGCCCCCGGCCCCCGCGCCCCCGGCCCCGCGCCGGGGCGGCCCCGCCCGGGCTCCCACCCCCCCGGGGGGCCCCCCCGGGTCACCCCCGGGGGGCCCCCCCTCCGCCGTCTCCGGCACCCGGACGCCGATCGGGCGGACATCGAGGGCCCGCCCGTCGCGCCCCCCGGCGGCGCGCCTCCCCGGGTTCCGCTGCCGAAGGCGGTCCGCGGGGACTTCGTCGCCGAGGCCGTGGGCGCGATCACCGTCCTCTTCCGGGACAGCACGTCCTGGACCTGATCGAGCCGACGGACACCCCGTCGACCCGGGGAGGTCGACGCACACCGGAGCGGGTCTCGTGCTGCCGTGCGCGTGGCGGAGCCCTGGCGAAGGGCGGCGCGCCGGGGGCGCTCACTCCTTCGGGTGAGATCGTCGGCGGCTGTTCCCCGGTGCCCCGTACGGTCGACAGAATCGACGCGGCCCGCAGGGGCGGACCTGTGGGCCGCAGGGCCTTCGGGTGCTGTCGGGGCTCGGGAAGGGCCGTGCATGATCCGTACCAGGTCGTTGGCCGCCGATGGCTCCCGGCTCCGCCGGCCGGCCTCGCTCGCTCTGCCGTCCGCATGGGGTGCGGTGGCCGTGGCATGGAAGTTCTGGTGTCCGCTGGCCCGGCAGCCCGGGCTGCCGATGAGGATCGCCACCAGCGTCGTCTTCCTCACCGTGGGCATCGGCCTGGTCCTGGGACTCCGCCGGGGCCTCGCCCGCGAGCTGGCCCGGGTGCGGGCCGTCGCGGCCGCCACCCAGCGGGTGCTGCTGCGCCCGCCGCCGGCCCGGCTCGACGGACTGGCCCTCGCCGCCGGACAGTTGTCGGCCACCCGGGGCGCGAGCGTCGGAGGCGATCTGTACGAGGCCGTGGCCACGCCCCACGGTGTGCGGATCGTCATCGGCGACGTCCGGGGCCACGGGCTCGCGGCGCTCGGCGCGGTGGTGGCAGTCCTGGGCAGTTTCCGTGAGGCCGCCCACGACGAGCCCGAACTCGGCGGTGTGCTGCGGCGCCTGGAGCGGGCGCTCGAACGGCATCTGCGGGAGCGGGCGCGGGACGAGCACCCGGCGCGGTCCGGAACGGAGCCGCAGCACCCGGCGGCGGAGGAGTTCGTGACGCTGCTGCTCCTGGAGATCCGCTCCGACGGCCGGCTGTCCGTCTTCAACTGCGGTCACCCCGGCCCGTACCGGCTGGGCCGACGGGTGGAGAAGCTCCCCGTCGGGGATCCGCTGCCGCCGCTCGGGGTGCTGCCGCTGCCCGCCGTCCTCGTGCCGTACACGGCGGCCGCGCTGCTGCCCGGGGAGACGCTGGTCCTGCACACCGACGGTGCCGAGGAGGCCCGCGACCACCGGGGGCGGTTCTTCGCCCTCGACACGACGCTGGCCGGGATGGCCGGAGAGGCACCCGCCGTGCTGGTCCGCCGCGTCCACGCGGCGCTGCTGCGCCACACCGGCGGCCGGCTCGCCGACGACGTCGCGCTGTTCGTCGTACGCAACGACCGTGTCCGGGTGCCGGCGCAGCCCGCCGAACCCGGGCTGCGCCGCTCCCGGCCCGCCCCCTCCTCCCACTGTTGAGCGGAGGACACGGGGCCGGCGACGCCCGCCCCGCCACGGAGTGTCGGGCAGATCAGCGGGGCGGGCGACGCGGACCGGGCCGCCGCGCTGTTCGAGGGGGAGCCGGCGGCCCGGTCTTCGCCTTGCGGCGAGAAGCACAGTCAACCGGGGGCCGGTCGGGTGCGGCAGCGTGCGCGGACCGGAGGAACGGGTACTCGGTTCACACCCCGTGCGAAAACGGTCCGTACGCCGTCGAGCCGCGCGAAGTCCACCCGTGCGCGGCCGACACCTGCCGAGTCGACACGTACGGAGTCGACCCGTATGAATTCGGCCACCTTTCAGGCCCGCTCGGCCCTAGGGTGTGTGCACCGAGTCACCGGAGGGGCCCATGCAGCCCAACACCCTGCTCGACGCCCTGCTCGACGAGGCGGGCGTCTCCCACGCCGGCCTCGCCGCCCGGGTGAACCGGGCCGGTCGGGCCAGGGGTCTTGCCCTGCGCTACGAACACACCGCCGTGGCGCGCTGGTTGAAGGGTCAGCGGCCGCGCGGCCAGGTGCCGGACCTGATCTGCGAGGTGCTCGCCGCCCGGCTGCGCCGGCAGGTGACCCTGGACGACATCGGCCTCGGGGTGCCGGGCGGGCCGCCGCCGGCCCTCGGTGCGCCCCTCTCCGGTTTCGTGGAGCGGGCGCCCGCCCTGTGGCGGTCCGACGAGCAGCGGCGGCCGCACACGCTCGGCGCGCAGGCCGTGACCGGGACGCCCGCGGTGATGCCGGTGTGGGAGTGGGAGAACCCGCCGGAGGACGCGGACGTGTCCCGCGCCGGGCGGGGTACGACGGTCTCCGCGGCCGACATCTCCGTGCTGAGCGCGGCCCGTTCGCACTACGAGCAGATGTACCGCAGGGCCGGTGGCATCGCGACGAGGGCCCGGATCGTCGGCTTCCTGACCGCCGAGACGGCGCCGCTGCTCCGGGGCGCGTACAGCGACTCCGTCGGCCGTCGGCTGCACCGCGCCACCGGCGGACTGGTCGCGGTGGCCGGAATCTGCGCGTACGACGCCGACGCGCACGGGCTCGCCCAGCGCTACTTCCACCAGGCCCTGCGTCTCGCGAAGGCCAGCGGGGACCGGGGTCTCGGCGCCTATGTGATCGCGCTGCTCGTCAACCAGGCGCTGTTCCTGGCGGAGTACCGGCAGGCGGTGGCGTTCGCGGAGGCGGCGCTGCGGGCGGCGGGCCGTCAGATCACCCCGGCGCTCGCCGCCGATCTGACGGCGATGCAGGCGAAGGCGTACGCCCATCTCGGCGACGGGGCGGCCGCGCTGGCCTGCATCCGGCGGGCCGAGGCGGAGGCGGAGCGGATCAGCCCGGGGGACGAGCCGGCCGAGACGGGCTACGTCCAGCCGGGGTTCGTCAACGTCCAGGTCGCCGAGGCCCTGCTCAGTCTCGGCGACCTGGACGCGGCGCACGAGCACGCCTCGGCGGCGGTCGGCACGCCCTCGCACGACCGGGGCCGGGTGCACCGGCTCGCGATGCTGTGCCAGATCGAGCTGCGGCAGGGGGAGGCGGACGGTGCCGCGCGCACGGCGGTGGAGATGACGGAGCGGGTGCGGGGGATGGAGTCTCGGCGGCTGCGGGACCGGCTGCACCAGGTGCGGGAGCATCTCCTCGCGAGCGGCGGACGGGACGCGCGGGAGGCGGCGGAGCTGATCGACGGGGCTCTGCGCGTTCCCCTGTGAGCTTCCAACTGCTGCGATATTGCCACCAAACAAGCACCGACCAGTCGGAAGGTGGCAAGAACGTGCAATGGACGAAACTGAGCGAACGCTCGGTCTATGAGAACCGCTGGTTCCGGGTGAACCTCGCGGACGTCGAACTTCCGGACGGCCGCCACCTCGACCACTATCTGATCCGGCTCCGTCCCGTCGCCGTCGCGACCGCCGTCAACGACGCGGACGAAGTCCTGATGCTCTGGCGCCACCGCTTCATCACCGACAGCTGGGGCTGGGAACTGGCCGCCGGTGTCGTCGAGGACGGCGAGGACATCGCGACCGCCGCCGCCCGCGAGATGGAGGAGGAGACCGGCTGGCGGCCGGGGCCGCTGCGCCATCTCCTCACCGTCGAGCCCTCCAACGGCCTGTCCGACGCCCGCCACCACCTCTACTGGGCGGAGCGGGCCACGTACACCGGACCGCCCGAGGACGCGTTCGAGTCCTCCCGGCGGGCCTGGGTCCCGCTGAAACAGATCCCCGACATGATCACCCGGGGCGAGATCCCGGCCGCCAACATGGCCGCCGGGCTGCTGATGCTCCACCATCTGCGCCTCGGCTGAGAGCCCGACGGCCTCACGAGCGCGGACATGCCGGACGGCCCGTACCTGTGCGGGTGTACGGGCCGTCCGGTGTCCAGGGGGAGCGGTCAGGAGTACGGGTAGAAGCCCGACCCCGTCTTCCGGCCCAGCCGGCCCGCGTCCACCATGCGCTGGAGCAGCGGGGGAGCGGCGTACAGCGGCTCCTTGAACTCGGCGTACATGGAGTCGGCGATCGAGGCGATCGTGTCCAGGCCGATCAGGTCGGAGAGCTTCAGCGGGCCCATCGGGTGGGCGCAGCCGTACTCCATGCCGTTGTCGATGTCCTCGCGGCTCGCGATGCCCGACTCGAACATCCGGATCGCCGAGAGGAGGTACGGCACGAGCAGCGCGTTGACGACGAAGCCGGACCGGTCCTGCGCGCGGATCGCGTGCTTGCCGAGCGCCTTCTCCGCGAACGCCTGCGCGCGGCTGATCGTGCCCTCGGAGGTGGTGAGGGCCGGGATCAGCTCGACGAGCTTCTGCACCGGGGCCGGGTTGAAGAAGTGGATGCCGATGACCTGGTCGGGGCGGGAGGTCGCCACGGCCAGCTTCACCAGCGGGATGGAGGAGGTGTTCGAGGCCAGGATGGCGTCGGGCCGGGTCATCACCTGGTCCAGCACCTGGAAGATCTCGGTCTTGACCTGCTCGTTCTCCACGACGGCCTCGATGACGAGGTCGCGGTCGGCGAACTCGCCCAGGTCGGTGGTGAAGCTGAGGCGGGCCAGCGTGGCGTCCCGCTCCTCCTCGCTGATCTTGCCGCGCTCGGCGGCCTTCGTCAGCGAGTTGTAGAGCCGTGTGCGGCCGATCTCCAGCGCCTCGCCGGTGGTCTCGGCGACCTTCACCTCGAGACCGCTCCGGGCACACACCTCTGCGATGCCCGCGCCCATCTGGCCGCAGCCCACCACTCCGACGCGCTCAATGTCGGCCATGGAGTCCGTCACCTCGTGCCTTTCGCTCTTCTCTGGCGGCGGGCCCGTGTGATTCCGGTGCGTCCGCCTCGACCCCCACGACGTTACCGCTCATTAACCGATGATCGATCGTCCGGGCCGGGCATGCTGTCCGGGTGGGTGTGACGTATCCGACAGAGGAGGGGTACAAGTGCCGCCTATCGGCAGAAGAGGGTTCGTGAGCGGCGCCACCGGCGCGGCGCTCGGCGTGACGGCGGTGACAGGGGCGGGGCCGGTGGACGCCGCGACGGGGACGGGTGCGACGACGGGGGCCGCCGCCACGAAGGAGGCCAGGTCCGCCGCACCGGCGGGCGCCCGGTCTCCGGTGCGGCGCAGACCGCGTCGCGGGCGGGAGTTCCGGGGCATGTGGCTGGCGACGGTCGCCAACCGCGACTGGCCCTCGCGTGCCGGGCTGACCGCCGACCGGCAGCGCGCCGAGCTGCTCGCCCACCTCGACACGGCGGTCGGGCGCCGCCTCAACACGGTCGTCCTCCAGGTCCGTCCGACGGCCGACGCGCTCTGGCCCTCGCCGTACGAGCCGTGGGCGGCGTGCCTCACCGGCACGCAGGGCCGCGACCCGGGCTGGGACCCGCTGGGCACGGCGGTGCGGGAGGCACACGCGCGGGGCCTGGAGCTGCACGCCTGGTTCAACCCGTACCGGGTGGCGAACCACACGGACCCGGCCCGGCTCGTCCCGGACCACCCGGCCCGGCTCCACCCGGAGTGGGTGCTGCCCTACGGCGGGAAGCTGTACTACAACCCGGGCCTGCCCGAGGTCCGCAGCTTCGTCCAGGAGGCGATGCTGGACGCGCTGCGCCGGTACGACGTCGACGCGGTGCACTGGGACGACTACTTCTACCCGTACCCGGTGGCCGGCCAGGTGTTCGCCGACGACGAGGCGTACGCGCGGTACGGCGGCGGCTTCCCCGACAAGGCGTCCTGGCGGCGGAACAACATCGACCTGCTGGTCTCCGGGATGTCCGCCCGGATCAAGGAGACCAAGCGGCACGTCCCCTTCGGGATCAGCCCCTTCGGCGTCTGGCGGAACGCGGCCACCGACCCGGAGGGCTCGGACACCCGGGCCGGTGTCCAGACGTACGACGACCTGTACGCCGACACCCGCAAGTGGATCCGGGAGGGCTGGGTGGACCACGTCGTGCCGCAGCTGTACTGGAACATCGGCCTGCCCGCCGCCGACTACGCCAAGCTGCTGCCCTGGTGGGACGCGGTGGTACGCGGGACAGGCGTCGGTCTCTACATCGGCGAGGCGCTGTACAAGGCGGGCGACCCCGCCCAGCCCGCGGCCTGGCAGGACCCTGGGGAGCTCTCGCGCCATCTGGCGCTGGCCGCCGGGTACCCGTCGGTCGGCGGCCACTGCTTCTTCGCGGCGAAGGAGGTAGCGGCGGACCGGATCGGGGCGATGGCCACCGTGGTGGCCGATCACTACCCGACCAGGGTCCGCGCGCCGGGGAGATAGAGGCTCAGCGGGTCCCCTCCTCCGGGTGGTGGCGTACGACGGTGTCGGGGCCCGGGGACATCAGGGCCTCGTGACCGTCGTCGTCGAACTTCACGCGGTACGGGGGAGTGCCGTTCTCCCCCAGCACCTGAAGGACCTCGGCCGTACGGTCGTGATGACCGACGGTCCGGCCGTGCACCAGCAGCTTGTCGCCCACGCTCGCCTGCATCGGGGTGACCTCCTCGCGACGGGGCCTGTCCTGGGTTGGGGTCTCTGTCTGCCATTGTGGCCCGCGTCACCCCGATCCGTCGCGTCAGCTCTTCGCCCGCTGGGTCACCGCGATGCACACGAGGACGCCCACCGCCGCGAGCGGAGCGGCCAGCGGCAGCGTCTCGCCCAGCAGGAAGACCGACCAGAAGAGGGTGAGGAGCGGCTGCGCGAGCTGGAGCTGGCTCGCCTTCGGAATGCCGATGGACGCCATGCCCCGGTACCAGACGTAGAGGCCGAAGAAGGTGGAGCCGGCGGCGACCCACACGAGCCCGAGGACACCGTGGGCGTTCAGGTGGACCGGCTCCAGGGCCAGCGCGACCGCCGAGGCCGGCACCATCAGCGGCAGGCACAGCACCAGGGCCCAGCCGATGACCTGCCAGCCCGGCATCAGCCGCGCGAGCCGCCCGCCCTCGGTGTAGCCGGCCGCGCACACCAGGAGCGCGCCGAAGAGGTACAGATCGCCCCGGGACAGGGCCCCGCCGCTCTGCTGGAGCGTGAACGCGATCACCACCGCCGCGCCGGAGACGGCCGCGATCCAGAACGTACGGGACGGGCGGCGGCCGGTGCGCAGCGCGGCCAGGGTCGCCGTGGTGAGCGGCAGCAGGCCCACCACGACGGCGGCGTGCGAGGTGGTGGAGGTCTGCAGGGCCAGGGTCGTCAGGAGCGGGAAGCCGACGACGACGCCGCCGGCGACCACCGCGAGCCCCGCCCAGTGGCGGCGGTCCGGCAGCGGCACCCGGCCGACGAGGAGGAAGGCGCCCGCGATGAGGGCGGCGAGGGTGGAGCGCACGGCCACCAGGGACCAGGGACCGAAGCTCTCCAGGCCCCAGACGGTCGACGGGAAGGTGAGCGAGAACGACACCACGCCGAGCACGGCGAGCAGGGTGCCCCGGCCGACCGGGTCGGAGGTGACCGGGGCGGGGCCGGTCGCGGTCCGCTCGGTGGCGGAGACCGCTATCGTCGGGGTGGCAGTAGCGCTATCCTTTGTTCTCATGGTCGAGCGTAGCAGTGTGGCGGAACTGGCGAAATCCCTGCGGGCTGAAGTGAACCGCTACTCACCTGGTGGAAAGCTGCCATCGAGTCGGGCCCTCGTCGAGCGGTACCGGGTCTCCCCGGTGACCGTCACCAGGGCCCTCGCCCAGCTCGCGGCGGAAGGGCTGGTCGTCACCCGCCCCGGCGCGGGAGCCTTCCGCGCCGAGCCCCGCACCTCTCCGCCCGTCGCCGGCGACACCTCCTGGCAGGAGGTGTCGCTCAGCGCCGACCCCGCCGGAGAGCTCGTGCCCCGCGCCGTCGACGCCTCCGGCGTGCTCGTGACCCTCTCCGCCCCGCCGCCCGGCGTGATCGAGTTCAACGGCGGCTACCTCCATCCCTCCCTCCAGCCGCAGCAGGCCCTCGCCGCCGCCCTCGCCCGTGCCGGACGCCGCCCGGGCGCCTGGGGCCGCCCGCCCACCGACGGCCTGCCCGAACTGCGCGAATGGTTCGCCCGCGAGATCGGCGGCAGCGTCACCGCGGCCGAGGTCCTCATCACCGCCGGCGGTCAGTCCGCCATCACCACCGCCCTGCGCGCCCTCGCCCCGCCCGGCGCCCCCGTGCTCGTCGAGTCGCCCACCTACCCGGGCATGATCGCGGTCGCCCGGGCCTCCGGACTCCGCCCGGTCCCCGTGCCCGCCGACGCCGACGGCGTCCGCCCCGAGCTCCTCGAAGCCGCCTTCCGCGCCACCGGCGCCCGCGTGTTCGTCTGCCAGCCGCTCTTCCAGAACCCGACCGGGGCGGTCCTCGCCCCCGAACGGCGCCGGGAGGTCGTCCGCATCGCCCGCGCCGCCGGAGCCTTCGTCGTCGAGGACGACTTCGCCCGCCGGCTCGTCCACGAGGACGCACCGCCCCTGCCCGCCCCGCTCGCCGCCGACGACCCCGACGGCGTCGTCGTCCACGTCTGCTCCCTCACCAAGATCACCTCGCCCAGCCTGCGCGTCGGTGCCCTGGCCGCCCGCGGCCCCGTCCTGGAACGGCTCCGCGCCATCCAGGTCGTCGACAGCTTCTTCGTGGCCCGGCCCCTCCAGGAGGCCGCCCTCGAACTCGTCGGCTCACCCGCCTGGCACCGCCATCTGCGCGCCGTCTCCCAGGAGCTCAGGAACCGCCGGACGGTGATGGCCGCCGCGGTCGCCGAGCATCTGCCCGGCCTGACCCTGCCGCACCTGCCCTCGGGCGGCTACCAGCTCTGGCTCCGCCTCCCCGACACCCTGCCGGAGGGCTCCCTCCTCGGCGCCGCGCTGCGGGCCGGCGTCGCCGCCGCCCCCGGCCGCCCCTACTTCTGCGCCGAACCCCCCGCCGGGCACATCCGGCTGAGTTTCGCGGGTGTCGCGGGCCCCGGCGAGATCGCCGAGGGCGTGCGCCGGCTGCGGACGGCAGTCGAAGAGCTCACCGGGTGACCACCGGGGCCGGGCCCGGCGGAGTCCCGGCCCGGCCCAGGACAGGCCCTGGCCCCGGGCAAATTCACCTGACAATCCCCGCCGCTCCCTGGCAGCCTGCGGCCACGAACGACAGCGCTCCCCCCGTCGCCCCCGCCGGCGCCGTCATGCACGGGACGTACGAGATCTCAGCCGACCCCGCACGGATCGACGCCGCCCTCGTCCACCACTGGCTCTCCACCGACGCGTACTGGGCCCTCGGCCGACCTCGGGAGAAGCAGGACAGCGCCATCGCGGGCTCCCTCAACCTCGGGGCCTACCACCGCGAGACCGGCGAGATGAGCGCCTACGCGCGGGTCGTCACCGACTACGCCACCTTCGCCTGGCTCTGCGACGTCTACGTCGACCGCCCGGCCCGCGGCACCGGCCTCGGCACCGCGCTCGTCACCGCCGTCCGCGACCACCTCGCCCCGTACGGACTGCGCCGCATCATGCTCGCCACCGCCGACGCGCACGGCGTGTACGAGAAGGTCGGATTCATGCCACTCCAGAATCCGGACAAGTGGATGGCTCTCGGGCAGCAGTGAGCCGCACCCCCGCGGGCCCCGGGAAATGACCCCTTGACCTGCGGGGCCACCGGCCTCACGATCGCGCCCATGAGTCTTCGGGTGACGCTCGTCACGGCGGCACGCAGCTCCTCCCTGCTCGCCGAACGCTTCGACGACGACCGGCCCCTCGACGAGGCCGGCTGGTACGAGGTGCAGCAGGCCGCGCCCGCGCTCATCCCCCTCGGCTCGGCCGAGCTGCGCTACTGCTCCCCGACCCCGCGCAGCCGCGCCACCGGCACCGCCCTCGGCTACGCCCCCCTCGCCCAGCCCGCGCTCCGCGACTGCGACATGGGCCGCTGGCGGGGCCTGACCCTCGCCGAGGTCGCCGCCCTCGAACCGGCCGCCGTCGACGCCTGGCTCAGGGACGCCCGCACCGCCCCGCACGGCGGCGAACCCCTCCTCGCCTTCATCACCCGGATAGGGAACTGGCTCGACACCCGGCCCGCCGAGGACGGCGCCATCGTCGCCGTCGCCGAACCCTCCGTCGTACGGGCCGCCCTCGTCTATGCCCTGAAGGCACCGCCCGCCACCTACTGGAACGTCGACGTCCGCCCCCTCTCCACCGTGACCCTCACCGGCCGCCCCGGCCTCTGGCACCTCCACCTCGACACGGCCCTCCGCTGAACGGACGGGCGTCCGAGCGGAACGGCAGCCGACGACCGGCTAGCCTGAGAGCACGATGAACCGTTTGAGCACGTCATGGGGCGCCTTCACGCTGACCCGCTTCCCCGAGGACCCGCGCGACCAGCTGCGCGCCTGGGACGCGGCCGACGAATACCTCCTGGGCCACCTGGCCGAGACCGGCACCGATCTCTCCGGCACCGTCGCCGTCGTCGGCGACCGCTGGGGAGCCCTCGTCACCGCGCTGCAGGCAGCCGGCGCCGGCGAACTCGTCCAGATCTCCGACTCGTACCTCGGCAGCCGGGCCACCCGCGCCAACCTCGCGCGCGCCGGCGCCGCCCCGGACGCCGTCCGGCTGCTGACCACCCAGGACCCGCCCCCGGCGCGCGTCGACGTCCTGCTCGTCCACGTCCCCAAGAGCCTCGGGCTCCTGGAGGACCAGCTCCACCGGCTCGCGCCCGCCGTGCACGACGGCACCGTGATCGTCGGCACCGGCATGGTCAAGGACATCCACACCTCCACCCTCAAGCTCTTCGAGCGGATCCTCGGCCCCACCCGCACCTCCCTCGCGGTGAAGAAGGCCCGGCTGATCCACACCACACCCGACCCGGCCCTCACCCCGGGCCGGAACCCCTGGCCCTACCAGTACGACCTCCCGGCCGACACCCCCGCGCCCGGCCTCCCCGGCCTGACCGTCACCAACCACGCCGGCGTCTTCTGCGCCGACCGCCTGGACATCGGCACCCGCTTCTTCCTCGCGAACCTGCCCGGTGACCTCGGCCGGGCCAAGGTCGCCGACCTCGGCTGCGGCAACGGCGTCGTCGGCCTCGCCATCGCCCTCCACGAACCCGAGGCGCAGCTCGTCTTCGCCGACGAGTCCTACCCGGCGGTCGCCTCGGCCGAGGAGAACTTCCGCGCGCACCTGGGGGAGGCGCGCGCGGCCGAGTTCCTCGTCGGCGACGGGCTCTCGGACCTGCCCGCCGGCTCCGTGGACCTCGTCCTCAACAACCCGCCGTTCCACAGCCACCAGGCCACCACCGACCGCACGTCCCGCCGGATGTTCACGGACGCCCGGCGCGCCCTGCGCCCCGGCGGCGAGCTGTGGGTCATCGGCAACCGGCACCTCGGCTACCACGTCACCCTCCGCCGCATCTTCGGCAACAGCGAACTCGTCGCCAGCGACAAGAAGTTCGTCGTCCTCCGCGCCGTACGCCAGGCGTAGTCGTCCCGTCCCGTCCCGCCCCGTCCGGTCCGGTCCGAAGCCCGGACCGGGCCGGGACCGGTCGGGACCGGGTCATCTGCCCCAGTCGCGCGAGCAGAGGACCAGCCGGTAGCCGTCCGGATCGGTCACGGTGACCCCCCACTCGTCCCAGTACGGATTGTGCGCGGGCACCCGCGTGCCCCCGACGGCGAGCAGCCGCTCCAGCTGCTCGTCCTCGACGGGCTTGCCCAGGTAGACGACGAACAGGTCGTCGACGGTCGGAGCCGGATCCAGTGGAGCCCGGGGATCACGGGTCAGCTCGAAGTGCCAGCTCCCGGCGGCCGGTCCGACCATCAGCAGCTCGTGCTTGCCCGGCTCCGGATCGGTGCTGCGCCACAGCACGTCCAGCCCGAGCCCGTCGACGTAGAACCGCTCGGCGGCGGCGAGGTCCCGCGAAGGGCGGGCGACCCGTACGCGGGTCTGCGCATTGATCATCATGTCTCCAGGCTAGGCGCCGTCGGCACCGCCGTCCGTCCGGGATCTCCCTGCTCCGCCACGGACTTGACCCCGAGACGAGGGTCGGGGTTCACCCTGCCGGACCTGCCGGGCCTGCAAGACCTGCCCAGCCTGCCGAACCCGCCCGACCTCCGCCCGGACCGCTCCCCGTCCACGCGCCGCGACCAGGGCGGGTCCAGGCCCCGTCACGCGTCGGGAAAGGCCAGGTCGAGTGCGCGTACCCGGTCCTCGCCGGTGGTGATGGCGAGGGTGACGATCCGGTCGCGACGGAAGGTGAAGGTCACCGCGGAGACCGGGCGGCCGGCGACGAACGCGACCGCCCCGATCGCGCCGTCGACCAGCGCGGGCCGGGCCGCGTCCGCGAAGCGTGCGAAGGCGGCCGCGCCCTCGGCGACGGCCGGGGCGCCGTGCAGCGGGCCGCGATCGGAGTAGGCGACCACGTCCGGGTCGAGGACGGCCGCGAGCGTACGGGCGTCACGCGCGCGTGCGGCAACCAGGAACCGGTTCACCAGCGCTCGTTGGCGTCCCGCGTCCATGCCGGCGGGGGCCGCCCCGCCGCCGCGGATCCGCTCCCGGGCCCGCCGGGCGAGGCGCGCCGCCTCCTCGGGGGAGCCGCCGGTGATCCGGGCCGTGTCGTACGGCGGCAGCCCGAACACGTCGTGCAGGACATAGGCAAGGCGCTCATCGGCGCCGAGGGACTCCAGGACGACGAGCAGCGCGAGCCAGACGGAGTCGAGTCCGGCCGCGCCCACCTGGCCCGCCGGGCCCACCTCGCCCGCCGCGCCCGGCACACCTCTGTCGTCGTGCCGCGCCCCGTCCGTTCTCCCTCCCTGGAGGCCCCGCACGCACGCCTGGCCCACCAGCGCCGTCAGCCAGACCCCTACCGCCGCCCCGTCGTCCCGGCGGAGTCCCGCCCGCGCCGTCGCGAGCGCCTCCTCGGCTCCGGCCCGCGAACCCGTCAGCCGCAGGGCCACGTGCCGCAGTTGCTCCTCGTGGGCGTCGAAGCGCCCGGTCAGTGCGGTCAGAAAGGTGTCGTCGGGCATGGGCGCCTCACTCCTCGTCGGTTCCGTCACTGCGTTGACGCGAGGGCCCGCCAGGATGTGACAGCACCGACCGGGAGGAGCGGGGTCAGCCCATGACGAGCTCCCGGGCCACGGTCCGCCGGGCCCCGGCGAGTTCCGCGTCCACCTCCGCCGCCCTGGCAGGGTCGAGGACGATCCGGGCCGGGACGTGCGTGCCCCGCGTCAGCCTCCGGTGGCGGAGGTGGGTGGGCGGGTGCGTGGCGTCCACCTGGTGCCCGCGCCGCTGCGCGACCCGGCGCAGCCGCTCGTACTCGTGCTCGGGAACCGACGCGGCATGCGCGGCGAGCCGCTCCCACAGCCCGTCGGCCGGGTCCTCGCGGCGCGCGCCGCCGATCCGGGTCCGCGCCGCGACCGATTCCCGGGCGAGTTCGCCGGCGACGCCCTTGCCGATGAGCAGCCGGTCCATGAGGCCGGCGGCCCCCTCCGTGCCCGCCGCGCGTGCGGCGGCCGAGTCGGCGAGGTACTCGGCGCGCTGCGAGTCGCGCAGGGTCAGGTGCTCCAGGACGACGAGAAGGCCGTCGACGAGCAGTCGGGGCGGAGCGGTCACGAGGTTCACGAAGTCGTCCATCAGGCTCTCGGGGCGCTGGGGGGCGAGGGCGTAGCGCCAGGTGTCGAGGGACGTGAAGGCGTTCCAGACGAGGAGGGAGCGGCGGGTGTCCCCGTTCGAGTAGTGCCCGAACTCGTGGCCGAGGAGCGCGATGCGCTCCTGCGGGGCCAGGATCTCCCACAGGCCGAGACCGATGTGGAGCACGCGGCGCTGCCGTACGCCGTAGGTGGTGACCGACGCGTTGGCGTCGGCGTCGATCACCACGGCGGCCACGCCGGTCGTGCCGACGCTCTCCGCGACCTCGTCGAGGAGGGCGAAGAGCCGGGGTGCGTCCGGCCGGCGCAGGACGGTCCGGTGCTTGGCGGTCCTGGCGAGGCTGCTGAACCGCGGCCGGAGCAGGACCGCGAGGCCCAGCGTGATGCCGCCGAACACCGGAAGCAGGTTCGCGCCCCAGCCCGCGACGATCATCCACAGTCCGCCCGCGAGCAGGGCGAGGGTCACGCCGTGTACCGCCACGGCGAGCGCCACGGCGAGCCTGCCGGCCGTCCCGCGCCGACCCTTGGGGCGGGGCGCGACCCGGCCGGTGGCGCCGACGCCACCGTGGCCGTCGGGGCTGTCGGAGTCCGCGGTTTCCGTGGGCTGTCCGGCTTCCGTGACCGGTCCTGGTGCGTCGAGGGCCGTGAGTTCCGCGAGGAGCTGTTCGCCGTCCCGCTGCGCCAGTCGCCTCCGCAGCCGTTCGACGCGCCCCTGTGCTTCCTCGTCCCGTCCGCCGGGGTCCACGTTCCAGTCGCACGCGGCGCACCAGGTGACGTACCGCCCGCCGTCGGCCACGGGGACGCCGCATTCGGGGCAGTCCTGCACCATCGTCCGGGCGGCCTGTGCCGTCTCCGTCATTCCGTACTCCCCCCGGGCGGCCCGTCGTACGGCTCCGCCCCGTTCCGATCTCTGATCCCTGTCTCCACAAGCGGAGCCCCGCGCAATATTTCCGGGACACGTACTCCGGGGGCAAGGGCCCCGAGCAAGGGACGCGGCAGGACGCGGCGGACACCGCCGTGTCCGCCGCTTCCGCCACGACGACACAAACGGAACGGCCCGTTCGGCGACACGAACGGAAAGGCCGGCTCGACGACGGGGCGTCGAGCCGGCCTTCCGGGGGTGCCGAGCGGGGGGCTCGGCGGAGTGGGTCAGTCCGTGCCGAACTCCATCGCGGCGCGGTCCAGCATCTCGTCGTCGTCGGAGACCTCGCCGCGCGAGGCGATGGCCTCGGCGCCGCCTTCCGGCATGGTGCCGATGAGTCCGGTGGCGGCCGCCTGGGCGGCGCCGATGGAGGGGCTGCCGGTGCCGATGAGGCCGAGACCGGCGTACTGCTCCAGCTTGGCGCGCGAGTCGGCGATGTCGAGGTTGCGCATGGTGAGCTGGCCGATCCGGTCGACCGGGCCGAACGCGGAGTCCTCGGTGCGCTCCATGGAGAGCTTGTCCGGGTGGTAGCTGAACGCCGGGCCCGTGGTGTCGAGGATCGAGTAGTCCTCGCCGCGCCGCAGCCGCAGCGTGACCTCGCCGGTGACGGCGGCGCCGACCCAGCGCTGGAGGGACTCGCGGACCATGAGGGCCTGCGGGTCCAGCCACCGGCCCTCGTACATGAGGCGGCCGAGACGCCGGCCCTCGTTGTGGTACTGGGCGAGGGTGTCCTCGTTGTGGATCGCGTTGACCAGCCGCTCGTACGCGGCGTGCAGCAGCGCCATGCCGGGGGCCTCGTAGATGCCCCGGCTCTTGGCCTCGATGATCCGGTTCTCGATCTGGTCGGACATGCCCATGCCGTGGCGGCCGCCGATGGCGTTCGCCTCCATGACCAGGTCGACGGGGGAGTGGAACTCCTTGCCGTTGATGGTCACCGGGCGGCCCTGCTCGAAGCCGATCGTGACGTCCTCGGTGGCGATCTCGACCGAGGGGTCCCAGAACTTCACGCCCATGATCGGGTCGACGGTCTCGACACCCGTGTTCAGGTGCTCCAGGGTCTTCGCCTCGTGGGTGGCGCCCCAGATGTTGGCGTCGGTGGAGTACGCCTTCTCCGTGCTGTCGCGGTAGGGCAGCTCGTGGGCGAGCAGCCACTCCGACATCTCCTTGCGGCCGCCGAGCTCGGTCACGAAGTCCGCGTCCAGCCAGGGCTTGTAGATCCGCAGGTGCGGGTTGGCGAGCAGACCGTAGCGGTAGAACCGCTCGATGTCGTTGCCCTTGAAGGTCGAGCCGTCGCCCCAGATCTGGACGTTGTCCTCGAGCATCGCCCGGACCAGGAGGGTGCCGGTCACGGCGCGGCCGAGCGGCGTGGTGTTGAAGTAGGCGCGGCCGCCCGAGCGGATGTGGAACGCCCCGCAGGTGAGTGCGGCAAGGCCCTCCTCGACCAGCGCCGCGCGGCAGTCGACCAGGCGCGCGATCTCGGCGCCGTAGGTCTTGGCGCGGCCGGGCACCGAGGCGATGTCGGGCTCGTCGTACTGGCCGATGTCGGCGGTGTAGGTGCACGGGATGGCGCCCTTGTCGCGCATCCAAGCGACCGCGACCGAGGTGTCGAGGCCGCCGGAGAAGGCGATGCCGACGCGCTCGCCGGCGGGCAGGGAGGTGAGGACCTTGGACATAGGAAGAGTATGCATGATTCCGCATGGTCATGCAACGCTGAGCCTGACGGGCCACCTGACGATCCACCTGGCAGGCCACCTGACGGGCCGCCTCGCGGCCGCCGTGCGGCCGTCCCGTGAAAAAAGAAAAGGCAAGGAGTTCTTCGACTCCTCGCCACTCTCAAGGTATAGCGCACAGGGGGCCTTGCGGCAAGGCCCCGGTGATGCCCCAGAATGCTCGTCTGAGGCCGCGACCTGCGGAAACGCAAGATCCGCAGATCCGCGCAGGCGTGTCAGGCGCATGCGCGGGCGGCCCGCTTCTGCTTTCGACGGATGGCGAACGGGGATCTCCGAATGTTTGACGTGATCGTGGTCGGCGGCGGACCGACCGGTCTGATGCTGGCCGGCGAGCTGCGGCTCGCCGGCGTGCGGGTGGTCGTGCTGGAGAAGCTGACCGAACCGACCGAGCAGTCCCGCGGCCAGGGTCTGCACGCGCGCAGCGTCGAGATCATGGACCAGCGCGGCCTCCTCGACCGTTTTCTCGCGGTCAGCGAGAAGTTCCGGGTCGGCGGTCTCTTCGGCGGCATCGCCAAGCCGTGGCCGGAGCGGCTGGACACGGCGCACGCGTACGGCCTCGCCACCCCTCAGCCGGTCACCGAGCGGCTGCTCAACGAGTACGCCCTCGAAGTCGGCGTCGAGATCCGGCGCGGCCGGGAAGTGGTCGGGCTGAGCCAGGACGAGGACGGGGTCACCGTCGAGCTCGCGGACGGTACGTCGCTGCGCTCGCGCTACCTCGCCGGGTGCGACGGCGGCCGCAGCGCGGTGCGCAAGCTGATCGGCGTCGGATTCCCCGGCGAGCCCGCCAAGGTCGAGACGCTGCTGGGCGAGATGGAGCTGACAGCGGACGCGGAGACGATCGCCGCCGTCGTCGCGGAGGTCCGCAAGACGCAGCTGCGGTTCGGCGTCGTTCCCCTCGGGGACGGGCTGCACCGGGTCGTCGCGCCCGCCGACGGCGTGTCCGATGACCGTACGGCCGCGCCGACCCTGGAGGAGTTCAAGGAGCGGCTGCGGGCCGTCGCGGGCACCGACTTCGGTGCGCACGCACCGCGCTGGCTGTCCCGGTTCGGTGACGCCACCCGGCAGGCCGAGCGCTACCGGGCCGGCCGGGTGCTGCTGGCCGGCGACGCGGCGCACATCCACCCGCCCACCGGCGGGCAGGGTCTCAACCTCGGCGTCCAGGACGCCTTCAACCTCGGCTGGAAGCTGGCCGCCGAGGTGAACGGCTGGGCTCCCGAGGGCCTCCTCGACAGCTACCACGCCGAACGCCACCCGGTGGGCGCCGCCGTCCTGGACAACACCCGCGCGCAGATCACGCTCCTGGGCACCGACCCCGGCGCGGCCGCGCTGCGCGAGCTGTTCACCCGGCTGATGGACTTCGAGGAGGTCAACCGTTACGTGACGGGCCTCATCACCGCCGTCGCGGTCCGCTACGACCTCGGCGACGGTCACGACCTGCTCGGCCGGCGCCTGCGCGACCTGAACCTGAAGGAGGGCCGTCTCTACGAGCTGCTGCGCGGCGGCCGCGGCCTCCTGCTCGACCGCACCGGCCGCCTCTCGGTCGAGGGGTGGACGGACCGGGTGGACCGCGTCGCCGCCCTCGCGGAGGACGACGAGACCGCCGACGCCCTCGACGTGCCCGCTCTCCTCCTCCGCCCGGACGGCCACGTCGCCTGGGTCGGTGAGGATCAGCAGGACCTGCGCGCTCACCTGGCCCGGTGGTTCGGTATCCCCGAGAGCTGAGTACGCGCTCGCGGCGCCGCGGGGGGGGGCCCCCGCGGGCGCCGGGGGGGCGCCCGGGGGGCGCCGCGGGCGAGGGCGTCGGGGGGGGGGGGGGGGGGCGCCGCGGGGCGGGGGGGGAGGTAAAAAAGAAACAACCC
>NZ_JBHWAQ010000010.1:0-129952 GCF_042743475.1 Streptomyces sp. NPDC059534 | reverse complement strand
GCCTGTGTTTTGTTGTTATCTCTCCCCCCCCGGTGCGTGTGGGGGGGGCGGGCGGCGCGGGCGGGCGCGCCGGTGGGGGGGGGGGGGTGGCCGGGGGGGGGCGCGGGCGCTTCCGTTCCGGGGCGGGCCGAGGGTCGCCCCCTGTTCGAGTGCGGGGCGGCACCCCCGGCCTGTCGTTGCATAAAACTGCGGACGCACGTATAGTCATGCCATCCATGAGGAGGGTTTCGATGACGGTACGAGTAGCAGTGGCAGGGGCGAGCGGATACGCGGGCGGAGAGCTCCTGCGCCTTCTGCTGGGACACCCGGACGTCGAGATCGGCACCCTGACCGGCCACTCGAACGCCGGACAGCGGCTCGGCGGCCTCCAGCCGCACCTGCTCCCGCTCGCCGACCGCGTGCTCGTGCCGACCACGGCCGAGGAGCTCGCCGGCCACGACGTCGTCTTCCTCGCCCTGCCGCACGGGCAGTCCGCCGCGGTGGCCGAGCAGCTCGGACCCGACGTCCTCGTCGTCGACATGGGAGCCGACTTCCGGCTCGCGGACCCGGCCGACTGGGAGACCTACTACGGCTCCCCGCACGCCGGCACCTGGCCCTACGGCCTCCCCGAACTGCCCGGCGCCCGCGCCGCCCTGGAGGGCACCAAGCGCGTCGCCGTGCCCGGCTGCTACCCCACCGCCGTCTCGCTCGCGCTCTTCCCGGCGTACGCGAACGGCCTCGCCGAGCCCGAGGCCGTGATCGTCGCCGCCTCCGGCACCTCCGGGGCGGGCAAGGCCGCCAAGCCGCACCTGCTCGGCAGCGAGGTCATGGGCAACATGTCCCCGTACGGCGTCGGCGGCGGCCACCGCCACACCCCCGAGATGATCCAGAACCTCAGCGGACCGGCGGGGGAGCGGGTCACCGTCTCCTTCACGCCCACGCTGGCCCCGATGCCCCGCGGCATCCTCGCCACCTGCACGGCCGCCGCGAAGCCGGGCGTCACCGCCGAGACCGTACGGGCCGCGTACGAGAAGGCGTACGCGGACGAGCCGTTCGTCCACCTGCTGCCCGAGGGGCAGTGGCCGGCCACGGCGTCCGTCTACGGTTCCAACGCCGTTCAGGTACAGGTCACGTACGACGCGGCCGCGAACCGGATCATCGCCATCAGCGCCATCGACAATCTGACCAAGGGCACCGCCGGTGGCGCGGTGCAGAGCATGAACATCGCCCTCGGGCTCCCCGAGAACACCGGACTTTCCACGATTGGAGTCGCTCCGTGAGCGTCACCGCAGCGAAGGGATTCACGGCGGCGGGCATCGCCGCCGGGATCAAGCAGAACGGCAACCCGGACCTGGCCCTCGTGGTCAACACCGGGCCCCGCCGCGCCGCCGCGGGAGTCTTCACCTCCAACCGCGTCAAGGCCGCCCCCGTCGTCTGGTCCCAGCAGGTCCTCGCCGACGGCGAACTGACCGCGGTCGTCCTCAACTCCGGCGGCGCCAACGCCTGTACCGGACCCCAGGGCTTCCAGGACACCCACGCCACCGCCGAGAAGGTGGCCGAGGTCCTGAGCAAGCAGGGCACGGACGTCGGCGCGGGCGAGGTCGCCGTCGCCTCCACCGGCCTCATCGGCATCCTGCTCCCCATGGACAAGCTCCTCCCCGGCGTCGAGAAGGCCGCGGCCGAGCTCTCCGAGCACGGCGGCGAGAAGGCCGCCATCGCCATCAAGACCACCGACACCGTCCACAAGACCGCCGTGGTGACCAAGGACGGCTGGACGGTCGGCGGCATGGCCAAGGGCGCCGGCATGCTCGCCCCCGGCCTCGCCACCATGCTCGTCGTCCTCACCACGGACGCCGACGTCGACGCGGCGGGCCTCGACAGCGCCCTCCGCGGCGCCACCCGCGTCACCTTCGACCGGGTCGACTCCGACGGCTGCATGTCCACCAACGACACCGTCCTCCTCCTCGCCTCCGGCGCCTCCGGCACCACCCCCGCGCAGGACGAGTTCACCGGGGCCGTACGGGCCGTCTGCGACGACCTCGCCCGTCAGCTCATCGGCGACGCCGAGGGCGCCAGCAAGGACATCCGCATCGAGGTGGTCAACGCGGCGACCGAGGACGACGCCGTCGAGGTGGGCCGCTCCATCGCCCGCAACAACCTCCTCAAGTGCGCGATCCACGGCGAGGACCCCAACTGGGGCCGCGTCCTCTCCGCCATCGGCACCACCGCGGCCGCCTTCGAGCCCGACGAGCTCAACGTCGCCATCAACGGCGTCTGGGTCTGCAGGAACGGCTCCGTCGGCGAGGACCGCGAGCTCGTCGACATGCGCTACCGGGAGGTCACCATCACCGCCGACCTGGCCGCCGGCTCCGAGTCCGCCGTGATCTGGGCCAACGACCTCACCGCCGACTACGTCCACGAGAACAGCGCGTACTCGTCATGAGCAACTCCGCGCGGAAACACACCGCCCTCCCGAAGGCCCAGATCCTCATCGAGGCACTGCCCTGGCTCACCCGCCACCACGGCAAGACGGTCGTCATCAAGTTCGGCGGCAACGCCATGATCGACGACGACCTCAAGGCCGCCTTCGCCCAGGACGTCGTCTTCCTGCGCCACGCCGGCCTCAAGCCGGTCGTGGTGCACGGCGGCGGCCCCCAGATCAGCGCCGCCCTCGACCGGCACGGCATCGTCAGCGAGTTCAAGGCCGGCCTGCGGGTCACCACCGAGGACGCCATGGACGTCGTACGGATGGTCCTCGCCGGCCAGGTCCAGCGCGAGCTCGTCGGGCTGCTCAACCAGCACGGCCCGCTCGCCGTCGGTCTCACCGGCGAGGACGCCCACACCATCACCGCCACCAAGCACCGGCCGGTCGTCGACGGCGAACGGATCGACATCGGCCGGGTCGGCGAGATCACCGCCATCGACACCGGCGCCATCGAGGCACTCCTGGAGGACGGCCGGATCCCGGTCATCTCCTCCATCGCCCGCTCCCAGGACGACGGACATGTCTACAACGTCAATGCTGATACGGCGGCTGCGGCACTCGCTGCGGCGCTGGGCGCCGAGACCCTGATGGTCCTGACCGACGTCGAGGGCCTCTACGAGGACTGGCCGAACAGCGACGAGGTCATCAGCCGGCTCACCGCGAGCCAGCTGGAGAAGCTCCTGCCCGAGCTCTCCAGCGGCATGGTCCCCAAGATGGAGGGCTGCCTGCACGCCGTTCGGAACGGGGTCACCACGGCCCGCGTCATCGACGGACGGGTGCAGCACTCGATCCTGCTGGAGATCTTCACCGACGAGGGCATCGGCACGATGGTCGTGCCGGACGATCAGGGGGCGAAATGAGCGCCGAACGGAACGGCAACACGGAGCTGACCCGGCGGTGGCAGGGCTCGCTCATGAACAACTACGGCACCCCCCGGCTGCCCCTCGTCCGCGGTGAGGGCGCCAAGGTCTGGGACGCCGACGGCAACGCGTACCTGGACTTCGTCGGCGGCATCGCCGTCAACGCCCTCGGCCACGGCCACCCGGCGGTCGTCGAGGCCGTCACGACGCAGATCCAGCGCCTCGGCCACGTCTCCAACCTCTTCGTCGCCGAGCCGCCCGTCGCCCTCGCCGAGCGCCTCCTGGGCCTCTTCGGCCGGCCCGGCAAGGTCTTCTTCTGCAACTCGGGCGCCGAGGCCGTCGAAGGGGCCTTCAAGATCGGCCGGCTCACCGGCCGCTCCCACATGGTCGCCACCCAGGGCGGCTTCCACGGCCGGACCATGGGCTCCCTCGCCCTCACCGGCCAGCCCGCCAAGCAGACCCCCTTCCTGCCGCTGCCCGGCGACGTCACCCACGTCCCGTACGGCGACGCCGAGGCCCTGCGCGCCGCGGTCACCGAGGACACCGCCCTCGTGATCATCGAGCCGATCCAGGGCGAGAACGGCGTCGTCGTGCCGCCCGCCGGGTACCTCAGGGCGGCCCGGGAGATCACCCGAGCCACCGGCACCCTGCTCGTCCTCGACGAGGTCCAGACCGGCATCGGCCGGTGCGGCCACTGGTTCGAGTACCAGGCGCACGAGGGCGTCGAGCCGGACGTCGTCACCCTCGCCAAGGGCCTCGGCGGCGGTCTGCCGCTCGGCGCGACCGTCGCCTTCGGCGAGGCCGCGGAGCTCTTCGCCCCCGGCCACCACGGCACCACCTTCGGCGGCAACCCGGTCGCCTGCGCCGCCGGCCTCGCCGTCCTGGACACCCTCGGCGCCGACGCGGCCCTCGATCACGTGAAGTCGGTCGGCGAGCGGCTGCGCCAGGGAATCGAGGGTCTGGGCCATCCCCTGGTCTCCCACGTCCGTGGTGCGGGCCTCCTGCTGGGTATCGTGCTCACGGAGTCCCTCGCACCCCAGGTGCAGCAGGCGGCTCAGGACGCCGGCCTCCTGGTGAACGCGCCCGCCCCCGATGTCGTACGGATCATGCCTCCGCTGGTCCTCGCCGACGCCGAGGCGGACGCCTTCCTCCAGGTCCTGCCCGGAGTCCTCGACGTGGCGAACGGGCAAGGACGAAGCGGAGAATGAGACGACGATGACCGACGCGCAGGAGAACGAGCACGGAGGGCCGTCCGTTCCGCAGACCCGCACCGCACGCCACCGCAGGATCGTCGACATCCTCAACCGGCAGCCGGTGCGGTCGCAGAGCCAGCTCGCCAAGCTCCTCGCGGACGACGGGCTGAGCGTCACGCAGGCGACGCTCTCCCGCGACCTCGACGAGCTGGGCGCGGTGAAGATCCGCAACACCGGCGGCGAGCTGATCTACGCGGTGCCCAGCGAGGGCGGCTTCCGCACCCCGCAGGCCCCGCTCGGCGAGTCCGCCAAGGAGGAGCGCATGCGGCGGCTCTCCAGCGAGCTGCTGATCGCCGCCGAGGCATCGGCGAACCTGGTGGTGCTGCGGACGCCGCCGGGTGCGGCCCAGTTCCTCGCGTCGGCCATCGACCAGGCGGAACTGCACGCCATCCTCGGCACGATCGCGGGTGACGACACCCTCCTGCTGATCAGCCGCGACCCGGCGGGCGGCCAGGCGCTCGCCGACCACCTGCTGAAGCTGGCACAGAAGTAGCACCGCACGCCCCCCGGGGGCTCAGTAGCGCGTGATCGCCGTCGGACCGCCCCGCGTTCCGACGGCGATGTGCGGCCGGCGCGCGGGATCGGCCCAGGCGAGCACCGCGCGCATCGCCTCCGCCGGTACGGACACACAACCGGCGGTCGCGCCACGCCCGTTGACGTGCAGGAAGATCCCGGCCCCGCGCCCGCGCACCGGCCGGTCGTAGTTGAAACCGATGACCAGCGCGTGCGCGTACTGCGTCCTGTACGCGGCGAGACGCTCGGCCTCGGCGGCCCGGCAGTCCCGGGGCAGGCCCTCGGTCCAGCGGTTGTACGCGCGCGAGGCGTTGTCCTGGCACCACCAGGACCGCTCGGTCACCCGCGCGTAGCGGTACGAGGTCCCCGCCGGCGCGGGCGCGGCCCCGAAGGCGTACGGCAGCCGGAAGAGCCCGGTCGGCGTGGTGTTCGTGCCCTGCCGGCGCCCCGTCCCCTCGGCGAGCCCGTTCGCCCCGAACCGCGCGGGCGCCGACCCCGCCTCCACCCACCGGCCGCCGCGCCGGTCCCACCAGGTCAGGGTGCCCGTGGTGGCGTCCGTGCCGGCGGCCTCGGCCGTGATCAGCTGCGAGCCGCCGCCCGTGTCCGCCATCCGCCCGGGCAGGGACACGGGCGCGGGTACGGGCGCGGGCGCGGCCGCCAGGGACAGCAGCGCGGCTCCGAGGGCGAGCAGAATACGCATGGCCGCGACGCTAGGTCCGCCCGTACGCCCCCGCCCGCCGGACGGGGCTATTCGGCGGGCAGCGGAGGCAGCGGCAAGGGCAGCGCGGGCAGCCCGTCGAGGCTGCTGGCGATGTGGTCCTTGCGCGTGCAGTACGCGTTGAACTCCTCGTCCGTCTTCCGGTTGAAGTACTCGGCGTGCAGCGACCGGTCCTCCTGGTACTCCATCAGCGGCACGGCGTACCCGCAGGCGTCGCTCACCCGCCGCGCGTGCACGAGGACGATCGCCCGCGCGCTGCCCTGCCCCTCCACGGCCTCGGCCGGGAACCGCGCGAACAGCTCACCCCAGCGCGGGTCGTCCCGCAGTACGGCCTCCCCGGTCCCGTGCACCCGCACGACCGTCGGCGGCCCCGCGAACGCGGTCCACATGAGCGTGATCCGGCCGTTTCCCGGCTCCCGCAGATGGGCGATGGTCTCTGCGCTGCTGCCGCCGAAATCGACGTAGGCCAGGGTCAGCTCGTCGAGCACGACGAGAGTGCCCTTCCGCCCCTTCGGCGAGAGGTTGACGTGACCGTCCCCGGCCAGCGGCGCCGTCGCCGTGAAGAACACCGGCTGCGCCTCGATGAAGGCCCGCAGTCGTCCGTCGATACGTTCGTATGTCTTACCCATGACGGGCATTCTGCTCGCCTCGCCCGCCCGCGGCCCACCCGTCTCAAGCCCCGGTCGGCCACCGGCCGTTGCGTCCGATGCCGAAGCGGAGCGTCCGCCGGATTCGACCGTCGGCCGGGGGAGGGGTCGCCTCCCGGCGCGGGGCGGGAAAGTGGTCCGCCCAGGGGGCCAGCGCCCGCGACGGCCGCGCGGGCGACCCGCGGGGAGTCGTCGGCCAGCAGCGGCGCGAGGCGCTCGAGCCGCACCGCGTCGAGCACGCGCAGCCCCGCCACGGCGCTCGCCCGCACCCGGGGCCGCCCGTGCCCCGTCAGCGCCCACAGCACAGGGCGTCCTGGGCCCGGTCGCCGCACTCGGCGAGGCCGAGCGGAGCGTCGGAGGGCACCGAGTCCCCGGCCGCGCAGGCGGCCCGGTAGAGCGGCACGGGGTCGGAACCCGCCTGGCGCAGGACCCAGCGCGCGCAGGCGCGCACGAGCGCGGACCGAGAGTCGGCCGGTGACGTCGTCGAAAGCGGTGCTCGGCATGACGCGGAGCCTGGGCAGCGGGTGGGGCGGCCGCAGCTCGATTTCGGGCGGGTGACAGGACACCGCGTTGACAAAACATACGGTGGATTGCATAGTTATGCCTACCGGAGGGGCGCGTGATCGCCGTCCGGCGCGACCTGGCGTGACCCGCACGCGTTGAACAGGCCGGCTTCCCCGTCCAAGGCCCGGGTTGGGAGGCGGCGGTAGACCCACTCTCCTGAGGAGCAGCAGCTGTGAGCAGCAACAACGGTGACGTCCGGCTCTGGGGCGGCCGGTTCGCCGACGGCCCCGCCGAGGCCCTCGCGAAGCTGTCGGCGTCGGTGCACTTCGACTGGCGTCTGGCGCCGTACGACATCGCCGGTTCCCGTGCCCACGCGCGCGTGCTGCGCAAGGCGGGCCTGCTGACCGAGGACGAGCTGACCCGCATGCTGGCCGGTCTCGACCTGCTGGAGGCGGACGTCGCCGACGGCTCGTTCGTCGGCACGATCGCCGACGAGGACGTCCACACCGCCCTGGAGCGGGGCCTCCTGGAGCGGCTCGGCCCGGACCTCGGCGGAAAGCTGCGCGCCGGCCGGTCCCGCAACGACCAGGTCGCCACGCTCTTCCGGATGTACCTGCGGGACCACGCACGGATCATCGGCGGCCTGGTCGCCGAACTCCAGGACGCCCTGGTCGGCCTCGCCGAGGCCCACGCGGACGTGGCCATGCCCGGCCGTACGCACCTTCAGCACGCCCAGCCCGTGCTCTTCGCCCACCATGTCCTGGCCCACGTCCAGTCCCTCTCGCGGGACGCCGAGCGGCTGCGGCAGTGGGACACCCGGACGGCGGTCTCCCCGTACGGCTCCGGCGCCCTCGCGGGCTCCTCGCTGGGGCTCGACCCGGAGGCGGTCGCGAAGGACCTCGGCTTCGAGCGGGGTTCGGCGGGCAACTCGATCGACGGCACGGCCTCGCGCGACTTCGTCGCCGAGTTCGCCTTCATCACCGCGATGATCGGCATCAACCTCTCGCGGATCGCGGAGGAGATCATCATCTGGAACACGAAGGAGTTCTCCTTCGTGACCCTGCACGACGCCTTCTCGACCGGCTCGTCGATCATGCCGCAGAAGAAGAACCCGGACATCGCCGAGCTGGCCCGGGGCAAGTCCGGCCGCCTGATCGGCAACCTGTCGGGCCTCCTCGCCACCCTCAAGGCCCTCCCCCTCGCGTACAACCGTGACCTCCAGGAGGACAAGGAGCCGGTCTTCGACTCCTGCGACCAGCTGGAGGTCCTGCTGCCGGCCTTCACCGGCATGATGGCCACCCTCACCGTCCACCGCGAGCGCATGGAGGAGCTGGCCCCCGCCGGCTTCTCCCTCGCGACGGACATCGCGGAGTGGCTGGTCAAGCAGGGCGTCCCGTTCCGGGTGGCGCACGAGGTCGCCGGCGAGTGCGTCAAGGTCGCCGAGTCCGAGGGCAAGGAGCTGGACGAACTCACCGACGAGCAGTTCGTCAAGATCTCGGAGCACCTCACCCCCGAGGTCCGCACGGTCCTCAACGTCCCCGGCGCCCTCGCCTCCCGCGACGGCCGCGGCGGCACCGCCCCCTCCGCCGTCGCCACCCAGCTCGTGGAGGTCAAGGCGGACCTGGTGATCCAGCACGCCTGGGCCGTCGCCAAGCAGAAGTAGTTCCCGTACCGGGACTCCGCACGTCATCGAGGCGCCGCCCCCTCCGGGCGGCGCCTCGGCATGTTCCGGTCCGCGTGACCGCAGACGTTCAGACGTTCAGAACGCACTCAGGCACTCAGGCGTTCGGACGTCCCCGGTCGCCCGCGCGCCGGACGTGCAGGTGGCCGTCGCGGGGGTAGGCGGGCGGCGTCGCCGGCAGTACGCGGTCGAAGGAGTACCCGCTCTTGGAGGCGACGCGGCACGACGCCGGGTTGTCGACCTGGTGCAGCAGGTCGAGCCGCTCCAGGCCGTCCGGCCCGAAGGTCCCGAAGGCCCACTCCGTGAGCACCTCCAGCGCGCGCGAAGCGACGCCTTTCCCGCGCGCGTGCGCGGCGGTCCAGTAGCCCACCTCGGCCGCCGGGTCGCCGGGGGCGACTCCCTTGAGGACCGTGTTGCCCGCCAGGGGGCCCTCCTCCCCGTCGGGTCCTTCCTCCAGGACCGCGAAGGCGAAGCGTTCCCCGGTGGCCCAGCCCCTCTGCTGGCTCTCCAGCCACCGGGCCCCGTCGGCCTCGTCGTCCACTCGGTGGCTCGTCCAGTGGCGCAGTACGGGATCCCGGCACGCCTCGATGAGCGAGGGGATGTCCCGCGCGCACCAGGGGCGGAGGACGAGGGCGGGGAGGGCCGGTGTCGCGGCGGCCCGCAGGGTGACGGAGGAGTCCATCCGCCGAGCATAGGGCGACACCCGCCTCAAGAATGAGACATTCATGTCTCATTTGGTGTATGGTCGTCTCATGGCAGTCGATCGCAACCACGTGCTCCGCAGCGCCGCCGCCCTTCTCTCCCGTAAAGCGACCGCCACGATGGACGAGGTCGCCCGAGCGGCAGGGATCGGCCGGGCCACGCTGCACCGCCTGTTCGCCGGGCGGGAAGCGCTGGTCAGGGCGCTCGAAGAGCTCGGACTCGAGGAGCTGGAGCAGGCGCACGACCGGGCCCGGCTCGACGAGGGCCCCGAGGACGAGGCCGTCCGGCGACTCATCGCCGAGGTGGAGCCCGTCGCCCCGCTGCTCTCGTTCCTGGTCACCGAGAACCAGCTGTTCGAGGGCGACGAGCAGAACGAGGGCTGGGCCCGCATAGACGCCCGGATCGTGGCCCTCTTCCGGCGCGGCCAGGAGAACGGCGTCTTCCGGATCGACCTGACCCCCGCCTGGCTGTCCGAGGCCTTCTACGGGCTGGTCGGATCCGGCGCCTGGGCCGTGCACGACGGCCGGGTCGCCGCCAAGGACTTTCAGTACATGATCGCCGAGCTGCTGCTCGGCGGAGCGCGCAGGAGCGTGGAGAAGTGAGCACCAGCACCCTCAGGACCAAGAGCCATATCGAGGGCGTGCGCCGCCCCGGCCGGTGGCTCGCCCTTTCCGTTCTCGTCCTGGCCGTCCTCCTCGTCGCGGTCGACGCCACGGTGCTGGGGCTCGCCACCCCGTTCCTCTCCGAGGACCTGAAGCCGTCCGGCACCCAGCTGCTCTGGATCGGTGACGTCTACTCGTTCGTCATCGCCGGACTCCTGGTCTCCATGGGCAGCCTCGGCGACCGCATCGGCCGCAAGAAGCTGCTGCTGATCGGCGCCACCGCGTTCGGTGCCGTCTCGGTCCTGAACGCCTACGCGACCAGCCCCGAGATGATGATCGTGGCCCGCGCGCTGCTCGGCGTCGCCGGTGCGACCCTGATGCCGTCCACCCTGGCGCTCATCCGAAACCTCTTCCACGACCCGCGCGAGCGCAGCCTCGCCATCGGTATCTGGGGTGCCATGGCCTCGGCCGGCGCCGCCGTCGGACCGGTCGTCGGCGGGTTCCTCCTGGAGCACTTCTGGTGGGGCTCGGTCTTCCTCATCAACCTGCCCGTCATGGCCGTCCTCGTCCTGGTCGGCATCAAGCTGATCCCCGAGTCGAAGAACCCGAACCCGGGTCCCTGGGACGTCCCCAGCGTCGGCCTGTCCCTCGTCGGCATGATCGGCCTGGTGTACGCGGTCAAGGAGCTGGCCTCGCACGGCCTGACCCTGGACGCCGGTGTCGCCGCCCTCGCCGGTGTCGCCGGTCTTGCCGGGTTCGTCCGCAGGCAGCTCACCCTGCCGGTGCCGCTGCTGGACATGCGCCTCTTCCGTCACCGCGGTTTCTCCGGCGCCGTCCTCGCCGACCTGCTGACCATCCTCGGCCTTTCCGGCCTGGTGTTCTTCCTGTCCCAGTTCTTCCAGCTGGTGCAGGGCCGGGCGCCCCTGGAGGCCGGACTCGCCGAGCTGCCGGCCGCGATCGGCGCCGTGACGGCCGGTCTGGCGGCCGGTGTCGCCGCCCGCCGCTTCTCCGTGCGGTCCGTGGTGGCCGGCGGTCTCGCGGCGGTCGGACTCTCCCTCGCCGTCCTGACCACCCTCGACCAGCACACCGGTTACGCCCTGCTCGGCGCGAGCCTGCTCGTCGTCGGCGTGGGCGCGGGCTTCGCGTTCACCGTCACCGCCGACGTGATCCTGTCCAGCGTCCCGAAGGAGCAGGCCGGATCCGCGTCCGCAGTCTCCGAGACGGCGTACGAACTGGGCGCCGCCCTCGGCATCGCCGTCCTCGGCTCGATCGTGACCGGCGTCTACCAGGGCTTCGCCACCCCGGCCGGTGTCCCCTCCGACCTCGCGTCGGCCGCCCACGAGTCGCTCGGCGGCGCGGTCGAGGCATCCGGCGGCCTCGCCCCGGACACCGCGACGGCCCTGGTGTCGGCGGCCCAGGAGGCGTTCGTCGACGGCCTGCGGATCGCGGCCGGCGTCGGCGCCGCGGTCCTCCTCGCGACGGCGGTCGCGGCCTGGTTCCTGCTCAGGGGCCAGAAGCTGGAGGACGGCGTCGAGCACTGACGCGTCCGGCGAGTCCCGAGCATGTGAAGGTGCCCCGTACGGCCGAGGCCGTACGGGGCACCTTCACGCATATCGCCGGGAGCGGCTCTCACCGCCGGGAGCGGCGTCGACCCATCGGACCTACGCGGCCTTCGCCTTCGTGGCGTACATGTCCACGTACTCCTGCCCGGACAGGCGCATCACCTCGGCCATCACCGAGTCCGTCACCGCCCGCAGCACATAGCGGTCGCGGTCCATGCCGTCGTACCGGGAGAACTCCATCGCCTCGCCGAAGCGGACCGTCACCCGGCCCGGACGCGGGAAGCCCGCCCCGCCCGGCTGGATCTTGTCGGTGCCGATCATCGCGAACGGCACCACCGGCGCGCCGGTCATCAGGGTGAGCCGGGCGATGCCCGTACGGCCCCGGTACAGCCGGCCGTCGGGGGAGCGGGTGCCCTCCGGGTAGATCGAGAAGATCTTGCCCTCCTCCAGCACCCGGCGGCCGGTCATCAGGGCCGCGACACCGCCGCGGCCGCCGTCCCGGTCCACCGGGATCATGCCGACGCTGGTGAAGAACCAGGCCATCGCCCGGCCCTTGAGCCCCTTGCCCGTCACGTACTCGTCCTTGCCGATGAAGTAGACCGGGCGGTCCAGGCAGATCGGCATGATCATCGAGTCGATGAAGGTCAGGTGGTTGCCCGCCAGGATGACGGGCCCGGTGCCCGGGATGTTCTCGGCGCCCTCCACGCGGGGGCGGAACATCAGGCGCATGACCGGACCGAGCACTGCCTTGATGATCGCGAGACGGGACAACGGTTCCTCCGGTGTGACGCGGGTCGGTCGAGCGAGTCGGTCGTGCGCGTCAGTCGAGCCGACGGTGCAGCTGGCGACGATACTCGCGGGTCACCGCCGTCCGCACATCGGGTTCACCAAGTGGATACGCAGTGTTGACGTGTGTTTCCGCCATGTTCGGCCGAGGTCTGCCGCCCGTAGGGCGTTCTTGCCTAGCGTCGGAACCCCCGATGACAGGTACGGGACATCACACAGGAGGAGCCTCATGACACAGGGTGCGCACCGGACCCCGGCACGGCGGACCGTACTCGGCGCCGCCGGAGCGGCGGCCGTACTGGGGGCCACGACGGTCCTCCCCGCGGGCGCCGCCCACGCCGACGAGCCCCGGAGCGGCGCCACCGGCCGGGGCGCGGGCCACGGACACGGCTACCGTTCCCTGCCCGTCCCCACGGTCATCGCCCACCGCGGCGCCAGCGGCTACCGCCCGGAGCACACCCTCGGCTCCTACCGGCACGCGCTCGACCTCGGCGCCCACGTCATCGAGCAGGACCTCGTCCCCACCAAGGACGGGCACCTCGTATGCCGTCACGAGAACGACATCACCGGCACCACCGACGTCGCCGACCACCCGGAGTTCGCCTCCCGGAAGACCACCAAGAGCGTCGACGGCGTCTCCCTCACCGGCTGGTTCACCGAGGACTTCACGCTCGCCGAGCTCAGGACCCTGCGGGCCAAGGAGCGCATCCCCGGCACCCGCCAGGAGAACACCCTCTACGACGGCCGCTGGTCGGTCCCCACCTTCGAGGAGGTCCTGCGCTGGGCCGAGGACGAGGGCCGCCGCCGGGGCCGCGAGATCTGGCTGCACGTCGAGACCAAGCACCCCACCTACTTCCGCTCCCTCGGGCTCGGACTCGAGGAGCGGCTGGCGAAGCTCCTGCGCCGGTACGGACGCCACCGCGCGAACTCCCCGGTCTTCCTGCAGTCCTTCGAGCCGAGCAGCATCCAGCGCCTGGCGAAGCTGGTGGACTCCCCGCGCGTCGTCCTGCTCTCCGGCGCGGGCAGCCGCCCCTGGGACTTCGTCCAGGCCGGGGACCCGCGCACCGTCGCCGACCTGGTCACGCCCGCCGGCCTGCGCTGGATCTCCTCCTACGCACAGGGCATCGGCCCCACGCTCGACCTGATCATCCCCAAGGACGCGGGCGGCCGCCTCGGCACCCCGACCACCCTGGTCCGGGACGCGCACGCGGAAGGGCTGATCCTCCACCCGTACACGCACCGCAACGAGAACACCTTCCTGCCCGCCGAGTTCCGCCGCGGCACGGACCCGAACGCCTACGGCGACGCCTTCGGCGCCCTGAAGCGGTACCTGGAGACGGGCATCGACGGCATCTTCTCCGACAACACGGACACCGCCCTGCTCGCCGCCGCGGACCTCACCGCCCGCGACTGACCCGCCGGGGGCCGTGCGGGCCGGGCCACCGCGCCCGCACGCCCCCCTCCCGGGTGGTTTACGCCCCGTACCGCAACCGCACCCACGTGCCCCCGCATCGTGCCGGTCATGACCACCCCCACCACTCCCGCGCCCTTCGTCACCCCCGACACCGCCCACGGGGCCGACACCGCCCCCGGCCTCCTCGCCGCCCTCGCGCCCCTGCTGGCCGCCGAGTCGGACGCCGAGGCGCCGGCCGCCGGGGTCGAGCCGGGCGACCTGGAGCAGGCCGTCTGGCTGCGTCTGCTGGAACGGCTCCAGGAGACGGGCGCTCCCGAGAGGCCCGCCGAATGGCTGCGCAGGGCCGTCCGCGCGGAGGCCCGCCGCGCCCGCCGGACCACCGACAGGGAGCGCCCCTACCCGGGCGAGCCCGTCCACGAGGCGGGCGGCGCCGAGCCCCACGGCTCGCCGGAGCACTCCCTGATGGCCGCCGAGGGCCGCCGCACGCTGCGTGCCGCCGTCACCCGGACACCCGGCCGCTGTCCCCGGGTGCTCACGGCGATGCTCGACCCGGAAGACCCCACCTACCGGGAAATCGCAGGAGAGTTGGGTATCTCACAGGGAAGTCTGGGGCCGATGCGTTCCCGATGCCTGGGATGCCTGCGCAGAATGCTGGCGGCAGAGGTTCCCGCCCCGGGTCGACGGGGAAGGGTGCGGTAAACCGATGATCGACAGATGAGCGGGAGGCGTGCACACATGGGCCTGAGTGTGACCATCTCAGCGGCGGACGAGCGGGACGCGGAGCACATCCTGAAGCTGCAGTACCTCTGCTACCAGAGCGAGGCGGAGCTCTACGGGGACTGGTCCATCGAACCGCTCACCCAGTCGCTCGACGCGCTGCGCGCCGAACTCGACGAGGGGCACGGACTCGTGGCCCGGCTCGGCGACGAGGTCGTCGCCTCCGTCCGGGCCCGCCTCGACGAGGACGGCACGGTACGGATCGCCAAGCTGATCGTCCACCCGCGCATGCAGCGGCACGGCCTCGGCGGCCGGCTCCTCGACGGCATCGAGCGTCACTTCGCGTCCGGCGGCGAGCAGCTCCCCGTACCGCCGGCCAAGCGCTTCCAGCTCTTCACCGGCCACCGCAGCGAGGGCAATCTGCGGCTCTACCGCAGCAAGGGGTACGAGCAGGTCGCCACCCGCGAACTCGGGCCCAGGATCACCCTGGTGACCCTGGAGAAGGCCGCCTGACTCAGGCGGCCGACACCGCCCGCGACCGCCGCAGCCACCAGATGCCGGTCAGCGGCAGCAGGACCGGGATGAAGAGGTAGCCGTAGCCGTAGTCCGACCAGACCGTCGCGTCCGGGAAGGCGGACGGCTCGACCAGCGTCCAGGTCCCCACGACCAGCACGCCCGTGAGCTCGGCGGCGCAGCACACCAGCGCCGCCCTGCGGGCCGTCTCCCCGCCGCGTACCAGCGTGTACGTGATGAACGCGTAGACCACGGCCGCGACCGCCGACAGGCTGTACGCGAGCGGAGCCCGGTCGAACTCGGTCGCGATCTGGTAGATCGAGCGGGAGACCGCGCCGACCGACATCACGCCGTACAGCCAGACGAGCAGGATGCCCGGGCCCGTGACGAGGCGGTTCCTCGTGCCCTGTGCCGCCTTCTCCTGTGTCGCGGTCATGGTCAGCCCACCGTCCAGATGTCGTAGAGACGCACTTCGAGCACGGCCAGCACGACCGCGCCGGCCGCCACCGTCGCCGAACCCCACCGGCTGCGCTCCGCGAGCGACATGAACCCGGCGATGGGCACCGCGCAGAGCGCGCCGAGGAGATAGGCGACGAAGATCGTCGTCCCCTCCTCGGCGTTCTCGCCGCGCACCAGCTGCACGATGCCGACCACCAGCTGGACCAGGACGAGGAACGTCACCACGGCCATGCCGATGAAGTGCCAGTCCTTGGTCGACTGGTCCCGGAAGGCGGCGAAGCCGCACCAGGCGGCGAGGGCGAGCGCGGCCACGGAGACCGCGACCGTCAGGACGTCAAGCATGCGCCCGAGGGTATTACGGCCCGAAGGGCCCGATGCGCCCGCCCCCCGGCCCGCCCCTGACCCGTCCCCGGCCTGCCCCCCGGCCCGCTCCTTCGGCCTGCCCTCCGCCCCGGGAACGGAGAGCGGGTCGGCCGTGGCCTTGGCCACAACCGGCGCCCGGCCGGGGCCCGCACGGTGCTCCTCCGCCCCCGCTCGGCCGGGCCCGTCCCCGCAGGCCACACAAGGGAACGGCGGGCGCGGACCCCGCCTCCCGCGTGTCCGCATGGCGTCTCAACGATGTCCGCTATTCGGACATGCCCCTGGTGTTCGCAGCTGCGCATGTTTTACTTGCAGACATGACCACGACGAGCAGCCGCATCCTTGCGACCGAGGCGACCACGACGCCCGGTGCTCGTTGTATGTGTCGAATGTGCGCCTTCTGAGGGCCCCCGCCTGAGTTTCGCGCCCCGAAGCGAGACCCGACGGCCGTGCCGATCCTCCCCTCCTGTGGCGGTGGACCGTGCCCGCCCGGCGCACCCGCCGCCTTCCGGCCATCGCCGGACCGGCCTTTCGTGCGCCTGACTGTCCGAATGACGAATTCCCCGTGCCCGGCGGACCCCGCGCCGCGCACTCGACAGTGACGGAAACCCCTGTGATCACCACTTCGGGCCTGACCAAGGTCTATGAGTCGCGCGGCCGGCAGGTCACCGCTCTGGACGGTGTCGACCTCCACGTCCGCGAGGGCGAGGTGTTCGGCGTGATCGGCCAGAGCGGCGCCGGCAAGTCCTCGCTCATCCGCTGCGTGAACCTCCTGGAGCGCCCCACCTCCGGCACCGTGACCGTCGACGGCGTCGACCTCACCGCGCTCGCCGGCAAGGGCCGCCGCGCGGGCAAGGACCTGCGCCGGGCGCGCAGCAGCATCGGCATGGTCTTCCAGCACTTCAACCTGCTGTCCTCCCGCACGGTGAAGGACAACATCGAGCTTCCCCTGGAGATCCTCGGCGTCTCCGGCGCCGAGCGCTCCCGCCGCGCCCTCGAACTCCTCGACCTGGTCGGCCTCGCCGACAAGGCCGGGTCCTTCCCGGCCCAGCTCTCCGGCGGCCAGAAGCAGCGCGTCGGCATCGCCCGCGCCCTCGCCGGCGAGCCCAAGGTCCTCCTCTCCGACGAGGCCACCAGCGCCCTCGACCCGGAGACCACCCGCTCCATCCTCCAGCTGCTGCGCGACCTCAACCGGCAGCTCGGCCTCACCGTCCTGCTCATCACGCACGAGATGGACGTCGTCAAGACGATCTGCGACTCCGCCGCGCTCATGCAGCACGGCCGGATCGTCGAATCGGGCACCGTGGGCGAACTGCTCGCCACCCCCGGCTCCCAGCTGGCCGCCGAGCTCTTCCCGGTCGGCGGCGCCGCCACCGGCCCCGACCGGACCGTCGTCGACGTCACCTTCCACGGCGAGGCCGCGACCCAGCCGGTCATCTCCCAGCTCTCCCGCACGTACAACATCGACATCTCGATCCTCGGGGCGGCGATGGACACCGTCGGCGGCAACCAGATCGGCCGGATGCGGATCGAGCTGCCCGGACGGTACGAGGACAACGTCGTGCCGGTCGGCTTCCTGCGCGAGCAGGGCCTCCAGGTGGAGATCGTCGAGGACGCGCAGGAGATCGCCGACGCGCCCGTACTGGTGAAGGAAGGTGCCAAGTGACCTGGTCCGAGATGCAGCCGCTGCTGGAGCAGGGCACCGTCGACACCCTCTACATGGTCCTGTGGGCCACCGTCGTCACCGTGCTCGGCGGCCTGCCGCTCGGCATCCTCCTCGTCCTCACGGACAAGGGCGGACTGCTGCAGAACCGGCCGGTGAACAAGATCGTCGGTGCGATCGTGAACATCGGGCGTTCGCTGCCCTTCATCATCCTGCTGATCGCCCTGATCCCCTTCACCACCTTCGTCGTCGGCACCTTCATCGGACCGACCGCGATGATCGTGCCGCTCGCCATCGGCGCCATCCCCTTCTTCGCGCGGCTCGTCGAGACCGCCGTCCGCGAGGTCGACCACGGGCTCGTCGAAGCCGTCCAGGCGATGGGCGGCGGCATCCCCACCATCGTCCGCAAGGTGCTCCTCCCGCAGGCCCTGCCCTCGCTGATCTCGGGCGTCACCACCACCGTGATCGTGCTCATCGGCTACTCGGCGATGGCCGGCGCGGTCGGCGGCGAGGGCCTCGGCTCCAAGGCCGTCACCTACGGATACCAGCGCTTCGACACCACCTTCATGCTGGTCACCGTCGTCGTCCTGGTCCTGATCGTGACCGTCGTCCAGCTCATCGGCGACGGAGTCGTCCGACTCCTCGCCCGCCGGGGCCGCACGGCCTGAGCCGTCCCGCCCCACCCACAGGCTTCGTCCTTCGAAGAACAGCCCGGACTTGTTGTCCAGGCGTCCACCGCACCACCTGAAAGAGGCACTCTTCGTGCGTAAGAACATCAAGCTCACCGCCGGCGTCGCCGCCACCGCAGCCCTCGCCCTCGGCCTCACCGCCTGCGGCACCTCGTCGGACCCGTCCTCCGCCAAGGACGCGGCCGGCTCCGCCGACAAGCCCCTCGTCGTCGCCGCGTCCCCGACGCCGCACGCCGACATCCTCAACTTCGTCAAGGACAACCTGGCCGAGAAGGCCGGCCTGAAGCTGGAGGTGAAGGAGTTCACGGACTACGTCCTGCCGAACACCGCCACCCAGTCCGGCCTGGTCGACGCCAACTTCTTCCAGCACAAGCCGTACCTCGACGACTTCAACCAGAAGAACAAGACCACCATCGTCCCGGTGGTCAACGTCCACCTGGAGCCGCTGGGCCTCTACTCCAAGAGCCTCAAGTCGGTGAAGGACATCAAGCCCGGCCAGACCATCGCCGTGCCGAACGACACCACCAACGGCGGCCGCGCGCTCCAGCTGCTCGCCGAGAACGGCCTGATCACCATCAAGCCGGGCGTCGGCACCAACGCCAAGCTGTCCGACATCACCGACAAGAAGGGCCTGGAGTTCAAGGAGCTGGAGGCCGCCACCGTGCCCCGCGCCCTGAACGACGTGGACGCCGCCGTCATCAACGGCAACTACGCCATCGAGGCCAAGCTCCAGCCGGCGAAGGACGCCCTCGTCCTGGAGAAGGCGGAGGGCAACCCCTACGCCAACTTCCTCGCCGTCAAGGAGGGCAACGAGAAGGACGCCCGCGTGCAGAAGCTCGCCGAGCTCCTCAACTCGCCCGAGGTGAAGAAGTACATCGAGGACACCTACAAGGGCTCGGTCATCCCGGCCTTCGGCGCCGTCAAGTAAGCCCCGGCGTCCGAGGGACCGTCAGACCGGTTCCCCCGTACAGTCCTTGCGCAGAAGGCCCCCGCATCCCGTCCGGTGCGCGGGGCCTTCGGCGTACCCCCGCCCGACATCCCACCCGGCCATGCGCACCGGCGGTCGCATGCTGCATGCTGTGCGTTCACGGTCGATTCGGACGGTCCACGGCATGGAGCTGCGCATGACTACCACCTTTCCGGACATCTCCATCAACACGGACCGGTTGGTGCTGCGCGCGCTCGAGGAGGCGGACGCCCCCGCCCTCGCCGAGATGATGAACGACGAACTCGTCGCCGCCTGGACCGCGGTGCCCCAGCCGTACACCGAGGCGGCCGCCCGCACCTGGATCACCGAGTACGCGCCCACCCAGCGCGCCGCCGGCCGGGGCATCGACCTCGCCGTCACCGAGTTCCTCACCCAGCGCCTCGTGGGCATCATCCAGTTGGCCAAGACCGACTGGAAGGTCCGCTCCACCGAGATCTCCTACATCGTCGCCCCCTGGGCCCGCGGCGAGGGCTACGCCTCCGAGGCCGCGCTCGCCACCGCCCAGTGGCTCTTCGGCGACCAGAAGTTCGAACGGATCGAACTGCGCACCGCGGCCGACAACACCGCGTCCCAGCAGGTCGCCCAGAAGATCGGCTGCATCAGCGAGGGCGTCCTGCGCAACGCGTGCATAGCCCGCACCCGTACCGAGGACGGCAGCTGGACCGACCTGCGCACCGACTTCATCGTCTGGGGCCTCCTCCCCGAGGACCTCGACGGCGTCGCCGACCAGATGGCCGAGGCCGGGTACTCCTCGTACACCGACTGGAGCTGAGCCCCCGGGGTCATCCCGGGGTACGCTCGGCACGCCCCCGACCTGCGACAACACCATAGGAGACAGACGACGATGGCCGACCGCGTCACGGTGATCGGCTGGGACGGCTCGCCCCTCACGGAGGCGGCCCGGTCCGCTCTGTCCGCCGCCACCCTCGTGGCCGGCGCCGCCCATCACCTGGCGCTGCCCGAGGTGCCCCCCGACGCCGAACGCATCCGCCTCGGCAGCGTCGACCTCGCCGCCCGCCGCATCGCCGGCCACCGCGGCACCGCCGTCGTCCTGGCCGACGGCGACCCCGGCTTCTTCGGTGTCGTCCGCACCCTGCGCGCCCCCGAACACGGCCTGGAGATCGAGGTCGTGCCCGCCGTCTCGGCGGTCGCCGCCGCCTTCGCGCGGGCCGGCATGCCCTGGGAGGACGCCCGCGTCGTCGTCGCCCACCAGCGGACCCTGCGGCGCGCCGTGAACGTCTGCCGCGCCCACCCCAAAGTCGCCGTCCTCACCTCGCCCGGCGCCGGACCGGCCGAACTCGCCCTCCTCCTCGACGGGGTGCACCGCACCTTCGTCGTCTGCGAGGAGCTGGGCACCGACCGCGAGCAGGTCTCCGTCCTCACCTCCGACAAGGCCGCCGACCACGTCTGGCGCGACCCCAACGTCGTCCTCGTCATCGGCGGCGTCAGCGGCGGCACCGTCGTCCCCGGCGGCACCTGGCTGACGGGCCAGGACCCGGCCGTCCGCTCCGTACGGGGCTGGGGACTGCCCCTGGAGGAGTACGACCCCGAGGGGTACGGGCCCGGGAGCCCCGGCCCCGGCTCCTCCGCGCGGGGCGGGGCGCGCACCACGGCGGGCGAGGACCCCGCCCTGCGCGCCGCCCAACTGGCCCGCCTCGGCCCCCGTACCGGCGACCTCGTGTGGGACATCGGCTGCGCGGGCGGGGCCTTCGCCGTCGAGGCCGCCCGCTTCGGCGCCGCCGTCATCGCCGTGGACGCCGACCCGGCCGCCTGTGCCCGCACCGAGGCGGCCGCCCGCCGCCACGGCGTCCCCCTCCAGACCGTCCCGGGCCGCGCCCCGCACGTCCTGGAGAGCCTCCCCGAGCCCGACGTCGTACGGGTCGCGGGCGGCGGGGTCCCCGTCGTCCGGGCCTGCACCGAGCGGCGCCCGGAGCGGATCGTCGCCCATGCCTCCACCCGCGACGAGGCCGAGGCGATCGGCGCGGCCCTCGACGGCGGCGGCTACGCCGTCGAGAGCCTCCTCCTCCAGACCGTCGGACTCGACCCGGCCGACTGGTCGGAACGCGAGCGTTCGGTCGTCTTCCTGCTGTCCGGACGCAGGATCGACCGTGCCCCGTGACCCGGCCGCCCCGCCGGGGCAGGGTAGGCTGGCCGATTGTTGTACCGGACCCGGACGTTCGACACTCTGTGCGTCAATGTCCTGAATTGGTGGCTCCTTTGTGTCGCTGATGTGGTACGGGACAAGGGGGGACCGCGCGACGTGGCGCAGTCCACAGCGCACCGTGGCGGATCTCCCTGCCACGATGGCCGAGGACCGCGACAATAAGTGGGTGTCCGCGTGTCCTTCGTGCCGCGCGGCGCGCGCGCTCGTTGTTGTCGACGGGCGCAGGTCTAAGGAGCACAAGCGATGGGCGAGGGGTACGCATGACGGACACCGGCCAGGTCCCGGGCGAGGGACTGCCGGAGAACGCAGGCATGGTCGAGCAGCCGGGCATCCCCGCACCGGGCGCGTACACCTTCCTGGACCCCTCCGAGCACGCCACCGAGGACGACGACCTGCTTCTCATGCCGGGCGCCCAGGGCGCCTGGAGCGAGCACCCGCCGGGTGTCGCGCCCGCTCCGCCGGTCGCCGTACCGGCACCGGCGACGGCACCCGTGGTTCCCCACCAGGCGATGCCGCACCAGGGCGTTCCGCAGCCCGCGGCCCCGATGGGCGACCCGCTCACCGATCCGCTGACGGACCCGCTCACGGGCCCGTACCCCGACTCCGTCGCCCTCGCCGACGTGCTGACCGCTCCGCAGGGCCAGACGCCGCCGCAGGGCGTCCCGCTCGGCCACGCCGCCGGCACCCCGGCGCACGGCGTCCCCGCCGCGGCGTACGAGCAGGTCGCCACCGACCACGGCTACGAGCCGGGCATCCTCGACACCGGCGCCCACGAGGCCGCCGGCCGCGACACGGGCTCCGTCGACCTCGGCGGCGTCCGCGTGCCGCCGCCCGGCACGGCCCCGGTCCCGCCGCCCGCCCGCCGCCCGCTGCACATGGGCCCGCCGGTGCCCGACGTCACCGGTGGCGTCGTGCTCTCCCTGGCCGACCGCGGCCCGGCCGCGCCGGCCGCCGCTCCCGCCCCGCAGCCCGTGCCGGCCGTGGCCACCGAGCCCGCGCCCGTCCCGCTGCGGAACCCGGGACCGCCCACGACGGGCCCCGAGTACTTCGACATCCCGCAGGACCAGCAGCTCGCGCCGCAGGGCGCCGAGCCGTGGGCCGCGCAGCCCCAGGAGGCCGCGCCCCTGGTCGCCTTCCCCGCAGAAACGGTCGTCCCGCCGACGGCCCGGTTCGTCCAGGTCGAGGGCTCCGTCCCGACCGCCCCGCACCTGGCTCCGACCCCGGTAGCCGAGCCGGTCGCCGAGCCGGTCGCGGAGGCGGCCACCGAGCCGGTCGCCGCCGAGGCCGAGGCGCCGGCCGCGCTGCCCGAGACCGAGGCCCCCGCTGCGACGGAGACCGTCGCCGAGGCGGCCCCCGAAGCCGTTCCCCCGGTCGCCTCAGGCACCCCGGACGAGACCCCCGGGGACATCGCTCCCGAGACCGTCGCCGCCGAGGCCGCCGACGCCCAGGCGCTCACCGTGCCCGTGCCCCGTGAGGCCGAGCCCGCCGCGGAGACCGCCGTACCCGCGCCGGCGGAGGCCGGGGAGCCCGAGCCCGCCGCGGCCGCCGTGGCACCCGAGGCCGCGCCCGTCGACGTACCGGCACAGCCGGCGGAGGCGGTCGTGGAACCGGTCGCCGAGGCTGCCGCGGAACCCGTCGCCGCGCTGGTCCCCGAGCCCGTCGCCGCGGCGGAGACCCCGTCGGAGCAGACCCCCGACGAGATCCCTGCCGAGGCTCCTGGCGAGACCCCTGCCGAGACCCCGGTCGAGGCCGTCGCCGACGAGATCCCCGTGGTCGCGGAGGACGCGTCGGAGGCCCTGCCCGAGCAGGCCGACGCCGCCGCCGAAGCCGTCATCGCCCAGCAGCCGGAGCAGGCCGCTCCCGCCGCCCCGGAGACGCAGCAGCAGGAGGAGGCCGCGCCGGAGGTCCTCGCCGAGGCCGCGGAGGCCGTCGAGGCCACCGGGACCGCCGAGGCGCCCGAGCCGGTCCAGCCCGTGGCCGCGGTGGCCGACGAGGCCCCGACCGCCCCGGCACCGCTCGCCGCGGAGGCCCCCGAGGCCCCCGAGGCCGGCCCGGAAGCCGCCCCGGCGGCCGACGCCGAGATCGTCCCCGACTCCGCCCCCGAAGCCCTCGCGGACCCCGCCGAGGCCGACGTGGAGACGGCCCAGGGCGCTCCCGCGCCCGGCTACGACGACGCCGAGCGCGAGGCCGTCCTCCGCGTGATGCGCGAGCGCCGCGACATCCGCAACGGCTTCCGCTCCGACCCGATCCCGCACGAGGTGCTGCTCCGCGTCCTGGAGGCCGCCCACACGGCCCCCAGCGTCGGCCACTCGCAGCCCTGGGACTTCGTCGTCATCCGTTCCGCCGAGACCCGGCAGACGATGCACGAACTGGCCCAGCGCCAGCGCGAGGCGTACGCCAAGTCGCTGCCGAAGGCCCGGGCCAAGCAGTTCAAGGAACTGAAGATCGAGGCCATCCTCGACACCCCGGTCAACATCGTCGTGACCGCCGACCCCACCCGGGGCGGCCGCCACACCCTCGGCCGCTACACGCAGCCGCAGATGGCCCCGTACTCCTCGGCGCTCGCCGTCGAGAACCTCTGGCTCGCCGCCCGCGCCGAGGGCCTCGGCGTCGGCTGGGTCAGCTTCTTCGACGAGCGCGAGATGGTCCGTACCCTCGGCCTCCCCGAGCACCTCGAAGTGGTCGCCTACCTCTGCGTGGGATACGTCGACGAGTTCCCCGACGAGCCCGAGCTGGCGCAGGCGGGCTGGTCCAAGCGCCGCCCGCTGGCCTGGGTCGTCCACGAGGAGACGTACGGCCGCCGCGCCCTGCCCGGCGAGGAGCCGCACGACCTCCTCCAGGAGACCGTCGCCAACATCCGCCCGCTGGACGCCAAGGCGCTCGGCGAGGCATGGGAGCGGCAGAAGCGGATGACCAAGCCGGCCGGCGCGCTCGGCATGCTGGAGATCATCTCGGCCCAGCTCTCCGGCCTCTCCCGGATGTGCCCGCCGCCGATCCCGGAGCCCGCGGCCGTCGCGATCTTCGCCGGCGACCACGGCGTCCACGCCCAGGGCGTCACGCCCTGGCCGCAGGAGGTCACCGGCCAGATGGTGGCCAACTTCCTCGGCGGGGGAGCGGTCTGCAACGCCTTCGCCAACCAGGTCGGTGCCGAGGTCTGCGTCATCGACGTCGGCGTCGCCTCCGAGCTCCCGGCCACCCCCGGCCTGCTGCCCCGCAAGGTCCGCCCCGGAACCGGCGACTTCACCACCGGTCTCGCGATGACCCGCGACGAGGTGCTGGCCGCGATCGAGGTCGGCATCGAGACCGCCCGCGACCTGGTCGCCGCCGGCAACAAGGCGATCCTCACCGGCGAGATGGGCATCGCGAACACCACCGCGTCCGCCGCGCTCATCTCGGTCTACACCGGGGTCGACGCCGCCGAGGTGACCGGCCGCGGCACCGGCATCAACGACGAGACGCACGCCCGCAAGGTGGACGTGGTCCGGCGCGCCCTCGAACTCCACAAGCCGGACCCGGCGGACCCGATCGGCGTCCTCTCGGCGGTCGGCGGCCTGGAGCACGCGGCCCTCGTCGGCCTGGTCCTGGGTGCCGCCTCGCTGCGTACCCCGGTCATCCTCGACGGCGTCTCCACCGGCGCGGCGGCGCTCGTGGCCCGGGCCATCGCGCCCGAGTCGCTCGCGGCCTGCATCGCCGGCCACCGCAGCGCCGAGCCCGGCCACGTGGCGGCCCTCAACAAGCTCGGCCTGCGCCCCCTGGTCGACCTGGACCTCCGCCTCGGCGAGGGCACGGGCGCGCTGCTCGCGCTCCCGCTCGTGCAGAGCGCGGCCCGCGCGATGCACGAGGTGGCCACGTTCGACTCGGCGGGCGTCACCGAGAAGTAGCACCGCCCTGCGCGTCCCCCACCCACTCAGGCGAGTGGGGGACGCGCAGGGACCGTGTTCGGGACGGAAAACGTGACGTGTGGCGCCCACCGAGGGGCCACCGTCCCAAGGGCCGGGGCACCGTGGATCACGCAGTCCCGAACGCGGTCGGGGAGCGGCGCCCACGTCCCGGATCCCTCGGCTGGGCATCCGCGACACCGCGTCGCCCACGTCCCGGACCCCGGCGGGACATCCGTCACACCTTGCAAACCCCAGGTCACAGATATCGTGACTGTGCACGAGCCGCTTCACCGCCGCAGCGGCCCCCTCGCCCGCACCGCCACGCTCTCCGAGGAGCCGCTCACCCATGGCCGAGAACGCCGAGCACCCCGCCTACCCCGTCGGACTGCGCCTCGCCGGCCGCCGCGTCGTCGTCCTCGGCGGCGGCCAGGTCGCCCAGCGCCGGCTTCCCGCGCTGATCGCCGCAGGCGCCGACATCACGCTGATCTCCCCGTCGGCCACCCCCTCCGTCGAGGCGATGGCCGAGGCCGGCGAGATCCGCTGGACCAAGCGCCGGTACGAGGACGGCGACCTCGCCGACGCCTGGTACGCACTGGTCGCCACCACCGACCCGGCCTCGAACGCCGCCGCCTCCGCCGAGGCCGAGCGGACCCGCACCTGGTGCGTGCGCTCCGACGACGCCGAGGCGGCCACCGCCTGGACCCCGGCCACCGGCCGGGACGCGGGGATCACCGTGGCGGTGCTCACCGGCCACGACCCCCGCCGCTCCGCCGCCGTGCGCGACGCGATCGTCGAGGGGCTCCGCGAAGGTTCGATCGCCGCGCCCGCGCACCGCGCCCGTACCCCCTTCGTCGCCCTGGTCGGCGGCGGCCCCGGCGACCCGGACCTCATCACCGTGCGCGGCCGCCGGCTGCTCGCCGAGGCGGACGTGGTCATCGCGGACCGGCTCGGCCCGCGCGACCTCCTGGACGAGCTGCCCCCGCACGTCGAGGTGATCGACGCGGCGAAGATCCCGTACGGCCGCTTCATGGCCCAGGAGGCCATCAACAACGCGCTCATCGAGCACGCGAAGGCCGGCCGGTCCGTGGTCCGCCTCAAGGGCGGCGACCCGTTCGTCTTCGGCCGGGGCATGGAGGAGGCGCAGGCGCTCGCCGCGGAGGGCATCGCCTGCACGGTGGTCCCCGGCATCTCCAGCTCGATCTCGGTCCCCGGCGCGGCGGGCATCCCGGTCACGCACCGCGGGGTCGCCCACGAGTTCACGGTGGTCAGCGGCCACGTCGCCCCCGACGACCCGCGCTCGCTCGTCGACTGGGCGTCCCTCGCCAAGCTCACCGGCACCCTCGTGATCCTCATGGGCGTCGACAAGATCGGGAAGATCGCCGAGGCGCTCATCGCCCACGGCAAGAACCCCGAGACCCCGCTCGCCCTGGTCCAGGAGGGCACCACGGCGACACAGCGCCGCGTGGACGCCACGCTCGCGACGGTCGCGGAGACCGTCAAGGCGCAGGAGGTCCGTCCGCCGGCCGTCATCGTCATCGGCGAGGTCGTCACCGAGGGCCCGGACAAGCTCGTGAAGTGACCCCGGAAGCGCCCACGCGACGCGACCGGGGACAACCGAACCCCGCACACATTGGCACCACACCCCGGACAAGGCAGTATCACCTCGTGGCCGAACTCATCACGATCGACGACCCCGACGACCCGCGCCTGCGCGACTACACCGGCCTGACCGACGTCGAACTCCGCCGCAGACGCGAACCGGCCGAGGGCCTGTTCATCGCGGAGGGCGAGAAGGTCATCCGCCGGGCCAGGCAGGCGGGGTACGAGATGCGGTCGATGCTGCTCTCCGCCAAGTGGGTCGACGTCATGCGGGACGTCATCGACGAGGTCCCGGCACCCGTGTACGCGATCCAGCCGGACCTCGCCGAACGCGTCACCGGCTACCACGTGCACCGCGGCGCGCTCGCCTCCATGCAGCGCAAGCCGCTCCCGGACGCCGCCGAACTGCTCGCCGGCGCCCGGCGCGTGGTCATCATGGAGTCGGTCAACGACCACACCAACATCGGCGCCATCTTCCGCAGCGCCGCCGCCCTCGGCATGGACGCCGTCCTGCTCTCCCCGGACTGCGCCGACCCGCTCTACCGGCGCTCGGTGAAGGTCTCCATGGGCGCCGTCTTCTCCGTCCCGTACGCCCGGCTGGACACCTGGCCCCGCGGTCTGGAGACCGTGCGCGAAGCGGGCTTCAAGCTCCTCGCGCTCACCCCGGCGGAGAAGGCGACCTCCATCGACGAGGCCGCCCCGCACAAGCTGGAGCGCGTGGCGCTGATGCTCGGCGCCGAAGGCGACGGCCTCTCCACCCAGGCCCTCCGCGCCGCCGACGAATGGGTCCGCATCCCCATGGCCCACGGCGTCGACTCGCTCAACGTCGGCGCCGCCGCAGCCGTCGCCTTCTACGCGGTCGCCACCGGCCGACCGGAGTCCTGAAGCCCCCGCCGGACCCCGGTCCGGCGGGACCTTCCCGACGGCAGGCCCTAGCCCTGAAGGGCCTGAGCGGCGGCGATTCCCAGGGCCACGACCAGCGTCACGACCACGAAGACGAAGAGGCGCTGGCGCAGCAGCCGCGGGTTGGCGGGGCGGCGGCCGGTCGACGTCGAGCGGGCGCCGGGCCGGGTGCCGGTACGCGACTGGGGGCGCGAGCCACCGGTCCGGGGACCCCCGGAGGGCCGGGAGGACGGTCCGGGACCACGCCCGGCCGGCCGGTCGCGTTCGGCGCCGCGGTCGCGGTCCGTACCGCGCTCGGGGTCACGCCCGCGCGTGTCCCGCTCGGTGTACCGCTCCGTCGGCCGGGCAGGGTGCCGCTCCTCGACCCGGTCCCGCTGCACGGGCGGCCGTGAGGCCGGCAGCCCCTGCGCCTCGCGCGCCGCGATCTCCTTGAGCCGCATCGACAGCTGGAGCGTGCTCGGCCGGTCCTCCGGGTCCTTCGCCAGGCAGGCCCGGACCAGGGGCGCCAACGCGTCCGGCACCCCGTGCAGCTGCGGCTCCTCGTGCACCACCCGGTAGAGCATGACCTCGGAACTGCCGTGCCCGAAGGGCGAGTCCGCCATCGCCGCGTACGCCAGGGTGGCGCCGAGCGAGAACACGTCGGTGGCCGGCGTGACCGCCGCACCGCGCACCTGCTCGGGCGCGAGGAAGCCGGGCGAGCCCACGGCCGTGCCCACGTGGGTCAGGGTGCTGGCCCCGGTGGCCCAGGCGATGCCGAAGTCGATGATGCGGGGGCCCTTGGGGGAGAGCAGGATGTTCGACGGCTTCAGGTCCCGGTGCACCACCCCGGCCTCGTGGACGGCGACCAGGCCCTCCGAGAGCGCCGCCCCGATCGAGGCCACGTCGGCGGCGCGCAGCGCGCCCTCCTCGGCGACCCGGTCGTGCAGCGAGGGACCGGGCACGTACTGGGTGGCGAACCAGGGGCGCTCGGCCTCCAGGTCGGCGGCGACGAGCCGGGCCGTGCAGCCGCCGCGGATGCGCCGGGCCGCCGACACCTCACGGGCGAACCGCGACCGGAACTCCTGGTCCTCGGCCAGGTCGGGCCGGATCACCTTCAGCGCCACGCGCTGGCCGCGCCGGTCGGACCCCAGGTACACGACGCCCATCCCGCCGGCCCCCAGCCTGCGGTGGAGCCGGAACGACCCGACGATCCGCGGATCCTCGCGCCGGAGCCGCATCATCGCCATGTCCGTCCCCTCGTCCGTTCGACGTGGCACAGCTTACGTAGTGGCGCCCGCACGTGCTCATAGGCCGCGCCCTCGGCCTGGATCGATTGTCAGTGCTGACGGGAACACCGCCGACCCGCACGGGACGTCGGCACATGCCAACCCCCCTTGTCCGGACATCAGTTGACGGACCGTCGCGAAAGCCGCCGACCGGTCCGGGGGGCCAGACCCCGGCTTCGCGCGCCCGCCCGCGCGGTCGGCACCCCGCGAAGTGAGCGAAGTCACGCCCGCCGGCGCGTCCCCTCCGGGAAGACCCCGTGTCCGAGGCCCCCTTCTCCACCCAGGGGAGTACGCCACACGGGCGGGCGTCATCCTCCGGGAGGCCCGGAAGTCGGTACGCGGGCATGACGTCCCGGCCCTCCCCGCTCCCTAGTCTTGAAGTCAAGCGGCGGGTACAGCACTCGTCCCCCGAGGTTACGCACCCGCCGCGCCGAACATGACAGGAGAGGACCCATGGCCTTCACGGCACCGCGGACGAGCACCCGGCCTTCGGGCCAGCGCCACCCCCTGGTGGCCACCGCCATGGTCCTCCCTCTCGCGGCCCTGCTCGTCGTCGTCTTCGGCGGCTGGGACGCGGTGGTCACACAAGCGTCGTCCGTGGGCGTGATGCTGGGGCGCTGAGCGGCGCCCCGGACCCGGGAGAGCGGCCCGGGTCGGGACATCCGGCCATCAACCCCGTGGGGACGGGGGTGCGGCGGACGGCAGCGTGGGGCCGGTCAGCTGGGGAGCTGACCGGCCCTCGCGCTTTCCCACCACGAAACGCCTCCCCGAAACCCGTCGCCGCCCGCGATCTCGCGACGCACGGCCCGCGGGTCGGAGCGGAGGAGCACGGGCCGATCCCGCCGTCGCCCACCGGGTCAGCCTTCGGGCCGGCCCCGTCGTCGCCCGCCGGGTCATTCTTCGGGCCGGACCCGTCCTCGCTTGCCGGTCCACCCTTCGGGTCGGAGCCGGGGGAGTGCTGGCTGGCCCCCACCCCGTACGCTCCCCGCGTGGACTTCCCCGCCCAGACCCCGCCCACCACTGGCCCGCCCACCCGGAACCGGCCCACCCCGAACGCGCCCACCCCGCCCCCGCCCACCCCGACCCCGCTCGTGCCCGCGCAGCCCGGCCCGGTCGCTCTGCTCGACCGGCTCGCCGCCGTCGCGCGCGACGCGGCCCACGGGGCCGGTGGGTCCTGTGCGTGCGCGAGCGGTGTCGTCGGGGTGCTCGCCGACCGGGACGACGGGACCGTGGTGCGGCACGGGGGGCTCGTCGCCAAGGCGCATGCTCCGGGGACCGATCCGGAGGCGCACGGCGTACGGCTCGCGCTCGCCGCGCACGCGGAGGTCGCCGGGGTCTTCCTGCCGCCGGTCCCGCTCCCCGGCTCTGCCCCCGGCGTGCTCGACGGGCGTCCCGTCAGCCTCTGGCCGTACGGGCCTCCCGTGGACCCGGCGGACCCGGACGCCGCGCCCTGGGAGGAGGCGGCCCGTCTGCTGGCCCTGCTCCACCGGACGCCGCCGCCCCACGGGACGGAAGGCCGACTGCCGGAGATGCGGGCACCCGTGAAGGCGCGGCTCGCGGTGGAGCGGATGAACCGGTCGGCGGCGGGCCGCCCGGCCACCGCCACCGTCCTCGGCGCCTGGCGGACGCTCCCCGGACCCGCGCATTCCGGTCCGGCCCCCCGGGCGCTCTGCCACGGTGACTTCCACCTCGGTCAACTGGTCCGCGACGACGGGATCGACGGGACCGATGGGACCAGTGGGACCGGTGGCATTGATGGGACCGGCGGGGCTCCGGCGGGGCAGGGGGCCGGGCCGTGGCGGCTGATCGACATCGACGACCTGGGGCTCGGCGATCCGGCATGGGACCTGGCACGCCCCGCCGCGTGGTTCGCCGCGGGCATCCTGCCGCCGGAGGTGTGGTCCCGGTTCCTCGGCGCGTACCAGGAGGCGGGCGGGTCCGCGGTCGGGGCCGATCCGTGGGTCCGACTGGACGGCCCGGCCCGGGCCCTGACGGTCCAGACGGCCGCGTTGGCGGTGGCCAAGTCGACGGCCGAGGGCCGGCCGCTGGACGAGGTGGAGGTGGTGATGATCGACACCTGTGCGCGCATCGCCGGACATCGAACCGTTTCGGCCGCTTCGGCGTCCCCGTAGGGTGAAGCCACCATTCGAACGGCAACGTCAGGGAGTTGAGCCGAGCATGCAGTGTCCCAAGTGTCATGCGGCCATGCACACGTACAACCGCAACGGTGTCCAGATCGAGCAGTGCAGCGGCTGCCGCGGCATATTCCTGGACTTCGGCGAGCTGGAGGCCCTGACGCGCCTGGAGTCCCAGTGGACCCAGCAGGCCCCGCCCGCCCCGCCGGCCTACCCGGCGCAGCCCGCCCCCGCGGCCCCCGCCTGGGGTGCCCCGCACCAGGGTGGGCACCACGGCGGCGGTCACTACCGCCAGCGCGGCTTCGGGCGGATGCTCTTCTCCTCCTGACCGCCCGGGCCGCCCCCGCGGGGGCCCGCCCGGCGCTCGGGCGTGCCGTCGCGCACGAAGAAGCCCCCGGCCGCGAGACGCGGCCGGGGGCTTCTTCGAGTGGTGCGCGATACTGGGATTGAACCAGTGACCTCTTCCGTGTCAGGGAAGCGCTCTCCCGCTGAGCTAATCGCGCGGGACGCACCCGAGGGCGCGGGAACTGTGTGCGCGATACTGGGATTGAACCAGTGACCTCTTCCGTGTCAGGGAAGCGCTCTCCCGCTGAGCTAATCGCGCGGGACGCACCCGAAGGTGCGGGAACTGTGTGCGCGATACTGGGATTGAACCAGTGACCTCTTCCGTGTCAGGGAAGCGCTCTCCCGCTGAGCTAATCGCGCGGGGGATCCGAAGACCCAGGACCCGAAGGTCCAGTGGACGATACTGGGATTGAACCAGTGACCTCTTCCGTGTCAGGGAAGCGCTCTCCCGCTGAGCTAATCGTCCTTGGAGGTGGAGACGGGATTTGAACCCGTGTAGACGGCTTTGCAGGCCGTTGCCTCGCCTCTCGGCCACTCCACCAGGAGTGAATACGGGGGTTCGGGAAGATCCCCCACATCGAGCGGACGACGAGATTCGAACTCGCGACCCTCACCTTGGCAAGGTGATGCTCTACCAACTGAGCCACGTCCGCTTGTCGTTTCCGTTCCGCTTGCGCGTCCCGGCGACGTGTTGAACTCTAGCGGATTCCTGGGCCAGTACAAAAACGCGTTTCCGCAGCGTGCTGACCTGCGCGCCCTTCGGGTCGGCCGGCCCGGCCTCCCGGAGGGTTCGCGCGGCGTTCACTCGCCGTGTCCCCGAGGTGGCGGGGAGCCCCGGTCCCATGTGCCCCACGTGCCCCTCCGCACATCACCCCGTACCCCCGCGCGACCGGACCTAGACTCGATGCGTGCACGACCTTGCTCCTCTGGCCCGCTTCGGCGGCCTCGTCGCGACCGATCTCCGGGACGTCACCCACGACCCCGAGGCCCTGGACTCCGCCGGCTTCTGGGCCGTCTGCGCGGACTTCGAGGGGCGCCTCACCTGCGCCCGCTTCGGAGACGTGCGGCCCGACCCGGTGCCCGCGCCCGTCCCGGGCGCCTGGCGCGGCCCCGCCGCCGGTGACTGGACGTCGTCCCTCGACCGCGCCGCGTACATCGCGGGCGTCCGGCGCGTGCGCGAGCACATCGCGCGCGGCGAGGTCTACCAGGCGAACCTCTGCCGGGTGCTGACCGCGCCGCTCCCGGACCCGGCCGCCGCCGACGTCGACGCCCTCACCGCGCTGCTCGCCCGGGGCAACCCGGCCCCCTACGCCGGAACGATCCGCCTGCCCGCCCACGGCGTGGAGGTCGCGACCGCGTCCCCCGAGCTCTACCTCCGGCAGGAGGGCGCACTGATCACCTCGGGTCCCATCAAGGGCACCGGCCGCACCGCGGCGGACCTGCTCCCCAAGGACCACGCGGAGAACGTGATGATCGTCGACCTGGTCCGCAACGACCTGGGGCGCGTCAGCGAGACCGGTTCCGTCGCCGTCCCCGCCCTCTGCGCGATCGAGGAGCACCCCGGCCTCGTCCACCTCGTCTCCACCGTCACCGGCATCCTGCGCGAGGGGGCCGGCTGGCCCGAGCTGCTCGGCGCGACCTTCCCGCCCGGCTCCGTCACGGGGGCGCCCAAGTCCAGCGCCCTGCGGATCATCGAGGCTCTGGAGACCGCGCCCCGGGGGCCGTACTGCGGCGGTGTCGGCTGGGTCGACGCCGACGCGGGCACCGCGGAGCTGGCGGTCGGCATACGCACCTTCTGGATCGACCGCCCCGAGGGCGTGCTCCGCTTCGGCACGGGCGCCGGTATCACCTGGGGGTCCGACCCGGAGCGCGAGTGGGAGGAGACCGAGCTGAAGGCCGCCCGGCTGGTCGCGATAGCGTCGGGCGCCTACGAGTCAGGCGCCCATGCGGCGAGCGGAAAGGCCATTTCTCGATGAAACTCTGGGTCAACGGCGGGCTGCACGACGCGGAGACCGCCCGGATCTCCGTCCTGGACCACGGACTGACCGTCGGCGACGGCATCTTCGAGACGGTCAAGGCCGAGCGCGGAGAAACGTTTGCTCTCACGCTCCACCTGGAGCGCCTCACCCGCTCCGCCCGCGGCCTCGGCCTGCCCGACCCGGACCTCGACGAGGTCCGCCGCGCCTGCGCCGCCGTACTCGACGCCAACCCGATGGAGCTCGGCCGGCTCCGCATCACGTACACCGGCGGGCTCTCCCCGCTCGGCTCGGAGCGCGGCGACTCCGGCGCGAGCCTCGTCGTCGCCCTCGGCGAGACCGGCCGCCGCCCCGACTCCACCGCGGTGATCACCGTGCCCTGGACCCGCAACGAGCGCAGCGCGCTGACCGGACTCAAGACCACCTCGTACGCCGAGAACGTCGTCGCCCTCGCCAGGGCGCGCGAGCAGGGCGCCTCCGAGGCCCTCTTCGGCAACACGGTGGGGCAGCTCTGCGAGGGCACCGGCTCCAACGTCTTCGTCGTGGTCGACGGCCGGATCCTCACCCCGCCCGTCTCCTCCGGCTGCCTCGCGGGCATCACCCGCGCCCTCGCGGTGGAGTGGACCGGTGCCGAGGAGACCGATCTGCCGCTGGAGGCGCTGGAGAGCGCCGAGGAGATCTTCCTGACCTCGACCCTGCGCGACGTCCAGGCCGTGCACCGGGTCGACGCGCGCGACCTGGAGCCGGGACCCGTCACCGCCAAGGCGATGCGGATCTTCGACGAGCGCGCGGCGCGCGACCGCGACCCGCGCCTGGGCTAGGCACGCATGAGCGGCGGCCCGGGTCCCGCGCCTGGGCTGGACACGCTTGAGCGGCGGCCCGGGTCCCGGTGTCGGCGGACGCCCGGGCAAAACCGGATGACGGACGGCCCCGGGGTGGGTAGAACTCCTCTGATGACCACCACCCTGCGGCCGGCCGAGCCGCTTCAGCAGAAGCCCGACGGCGGCCGTTGCCGTACCTACGACGTGTGTGTGAACAGCCGCCGAGTCGGCGCTGTCCGCCTCTCGACCGACCCAGCCTTCGGGGCCGCGTCCGGTGTGATCGACGAATTGCGGGTCGACGAGCCGGACCGGCGGCGCGGCCGGGGCACGGTCGCGGCGCTCGCCTCCGAGGAGGTGCTGCGCGGCTGGGGCTGCGTCGAGGTGCAGATATCGGTACCCGCCGACGCCGAGGCGGCGCTGCGGATGGCCCGCTCGCTCGGCTACACCGAACGCAGCCGGAACATGGTCAAGGACCTGCCCGCCGAACCGCCGGCGCTGCCGGAGGGCGTCGAGGTCCGGCCGATGTCCGAGGACGAGTACGCGCGGTGGGAGGCGCGGGCCAAGGCGGGCTTCGCGCAGAGCTGGATCGACCGGGGGGTCCCCGAGGACCAGGCCCGGAACAAGGCCGAGGACAGCGCCCGCCGCTACCGCCCCGAGGGCCTGGCCACCCCCGGCGTCGCGATCCACGTCGTCGTCCACGAGGGGCGGCCCGCCGGCTTCCTGTGGACCGGCCGGATCGAGCTCGAACCGGGGCGGTGGGCCGCCTTCGTGTACGACATCGAGGTCGACGCGGAGCAGCGCGGCCTCGGTCTCGGCCGGGCGCTCATGCTGCTGGCCGAACGGGTCGCGAGGGAGGCCGGGGAGACCCGGCTCGGACTCCACGTCTTCGCCGGCAACACCCCGGCGATCCGGCTTTACGAGTCGCTGGGCTACCGCACGACCCTCGTCAACAGCGCCAAGGAGCTGCGGTAGCGGCGGGGGTCAGCCCTTCAGGAGGCGGTCGGCGATCTCCGCGATCCGCTCGCGCAGGCCCTCCTGGCTCTTGCCGCCGTCCAGGCGTTCGCCGCCGATCACATAGGTCGGGGTGCCGGTGACCTTGATCGCCTTGCCCTCGGCCTCGTCCGCGTCGACGGTCAGCAGATGCCGGCCGTCGATCAGGGCGGTGTCGAACTCCTCGGCGTCCAGACCGAGTTCGGCCGCCACCTCCAGCAGGACCGGCTCGCCCCGGTCGCCGAGCTCGGCGGTCCTGGCGAGCAGCGCCTCCGCATAGGGCCAGCCCTTGCCCTGCTCGACGGCCTCCTCGGTGGCCTGCGCGGCGGCGTACGCGTGCTTGTGCTTCTCCAGCGGGAAGTGGCGCAGCTGTACGTCGAGCCGGTCGCCGTACTGCTCGCGGAGCGCGCGGACGTCGTCGAGGGCCACGAAGCAGTCGGGGCACTGGAGGTCGAACCACGCCTCCAGGACGACGGGGGAGGCGGGTGCGGTGGTGGAGTCACTCATGACAGCAGTCTCCCTCACCGGGACCTGGGGAGGAGATCCGGCCGGGGCGACCCGGAGATCTCCCTGAGACGGGCCTCGGGGCGTGGCCCCGGACGGCCCCGCCGGTGCAGGATGGAAGGGACGTATCACCCGGGACCTGGAGGACCGCATGCTCGCCGAGACCATTTGCTCCGCGGTGTCCGTGGCGGGCCTGGGCATCGCCGCTGTCGCGGCCTACCGGAAGCGTTTCCTGTCCGCGGCGCGGATCGCGGCCTATGCGCTGGTGCCGCTCGGCCTGGTGATGACGGGCGCCGTCGACTGGATCGTGGACACGGCGTTCAGCCCGGTGGCGTGGGCCGGATTCGGCGTGCTCGGGATCGCCTGGCTGCTCTTCCTGTCCACCCGGGCCGTGGAGCGGCGCCGGGCCGGCCGTGGGGAGGTGACCGGGGGAGCGGAGTCGAAGGCCGTCGCCCCGGCCTCCTCGTCGCCCTCGCGCGGGGTGGCCGCGGCGAAGCCGGGGGCCGCCCAGGCGCCCGGGGAGGACTTCAGCGACATCGAGGCGATTCTGAAGAAGCACGGAATCTGATCACTTCTGGCGGTTCCCGTTCCCATGATCCACGGGAAGGGGTGAACGGCCCTTGCCGTGGGGCGTGTTGCGGGATTTCCGGGGTGCGTGGTGCGCCATCATCCCCCCGAGATGCTGGATACCTCGCGGGAACCCGTCCCCGCCCCCGCCGAAGCCCCCGCCGACGAGCCGCGCGGCTGCCTGTTCGCGCTCTCGCAGCCGCCGCTGATGATCTTCCTCGGGGTGATCGGCTGCCTGCTGCTGATGGCCGCGCTGCACGATCTCTTCGTGCTGTGACCCTCCGGGCTCTTCCTGCCGTGACCCTCCGCGCCGGCGGGTGCCGTCAGCCCGCGGCCTCCTTGCGGCGCGCCCGGTACGCGGCGACGTGCAGCCGGTTGCCGCAGGTCCGGCTGTCGCAGTAGCGGCGCGAGCGGTTGCGGGAGAGGTCGACGAAGGCCCGGCCGCAGTCGGGGGCCTCGCAGCGCCGCAGTCGCTCCTGCTCGCCTCCCACGACGATGAACGCGAGGGCCATGCCGCAGTCGGCCGCGAGGTGGTCCGCCACCGAGGCGCCCGGCGCGAAGTAGTGCACGTGCCAGTCGTAGCCGTCGTGGTCGGTGAGCTGCGGAGTGGTGCCCGCGCCCGCCACCAGCTGGTTGATCAGAGGGGCCGCGATCCGGGCCTCGGGGGCGGAGAAGACCGCGGCGAACTTGTCGCGGACCTCGCGCACGGCCCGCAGGTCGTCGGCGTCGAGGTCGCCCACGTCGCTGATCTTGTGTGCCCGTACGAAGGCGCCCAGCCCCGGGAGGTCCGCGAGCTCGTCGGCGCGGTCGCCCTGGGGCGCGGTGTTCATCAGATCGACGACGGTGTCGAGGGCGATCCGGGTGTCGTGGGGGATCAGCACGATTCGCTCCCTGGCCGGCCGCGGGCGGGTGCCCGCGGAATGGCGCTGACTTTAGCGCGACCGGGAAAAGGACAGCGGCGCCCGCCACCGCGCCGGCTGCGCGGTGGGAGCGCCGGATGTCGTGCCTGTGTGACTGTCCGCGCGGCGCCGTCGCCCCGAGTCGGACGGCGCCGTGCGGCTGTCGGCCTGGCTCAGCTGTCGGCCAGGATGTGGGAGAGCTCCGTATCGAGATCGAAGTGCCGGTGCTCGGTGCCGGGTGGCACGGCGGCGTCGGTCCTCTTCAGGAACGACTCCAGGGCCCGCGCCGGGGCCTCGAGCAGGGCTTCTCCTTCGGGGGAACTCAGCGCGATGCAGACGACTCCCTGGCCGTGACTACGGGATGGCCAGACGCGGACGTCGCCTGTGCCGGTGGGCCGGTGCAGCCCCTCGGCGAGAAGGTCGCGGGCGAAGACCCACTCGACCGTCTCCTCGGCTCCGGTGTGGAAGGTGGCGTGCACGGCATAGGGATCGGCCGTGTCATACCGCAGGCCCGCGGGTACAGGCAGTGAGGACTCGCTCGACACAACGAGGCGCAGGTGCAGCTCGCAGCTGACCGTGGTGTTCATAAGCGCCAGGGCCTTTCGCTCAGTGTGCGCTCGGGGATTCGCACGTCGGCGAAATCGACATGCCACCTCAGGTGGCGTTGTAAACCCCTCTGTCGGTTTTGTGATCGTTCAGGTAGCTCGTATGGGCGCGTGTGACTTTGGGTAATACCGCCATTCCGGTGGCGCTCTCCCGTCCGGTAGGTTGGAAGGCATGAATGCGGAGAGTGACGAGCGCGCCGGGGAGTCCGCGGGCGGCCAGGAGGCCGAACTGGGATCGCGCGCACCGGAGTTCATCAAGTCGCGCCGAAGCCTGCATGTGAGCTGGCAGGTCGGCGTCTTCATTGTGGGACTCGCCGTGGTCGGCGCCGGAGTGGTGATGCTGCCGCTCCCCGGGCCCGGCTGGCTGGTCATCTTCGGCGGCATGGCGATTTGGGCGACCGAGTTCGTCTGGGCCCAGCTCGTGCTCCGCTGGACCAAGCGCAAGGTCACCGAGGCCGCCCAGCGCGCCCTCGACCCCAAGGTCCGCCGCAGGAACATCATCCTCACCACCATCGGCCTGGTGATCATCGCCGCCCTGCTCGGCGTCTATCTCTGGAAGTTCGGCTTCGTCATGCCGTGGAAGATCGACCAGTGACCTCCCGGGTGGTTCGGGAGCCCCGCTGACATGGGGTAATGTTTGGGGTGTGCCCGGGCGATTAGCTCAGCGGGAGAGCACTTCGTTCACACCGAAGGGGTCACTGGTTCGATCCCAGTATCGCCCACCACCCGGACCGAAGGCCCGGAGACGGAATACCGTCTCCGGGCCTTCGACGTCTCACCGCATCCGCGCCAGCCGCTCCCGCAGCCTCCGGGCGTCCCGCAGCCGCTGCTCGTAGGTGGCACCCACCCCGAGCAGCAGGAGCCCGGCGAGGGCCGGCGGCAGCCAGCGCGGCAGGGCGCCCACCGCCTGCACCACGTACGGCGCCAGCTCGTGCAGCCCGACCAGGGCCAGCACCGCACCGCCGAGCACCAGCAGGGCCTGCAGCCGGAACCGCGCGCCCAGCAGCGTCACCGCCAGCGCCGCGAGCCCCAGAGCAAGCGGGCGCGTCCACCCCGGGTCCGTCCACACCGCCACGAGGCTCGGCAGCAGCGTCGCCGCGAGACCCGGGCCGTACGCGGTCCACGACGACGCCTCCGCGTCCCGCCGCCGCCGCAGGAACCCGACGACCAGCGCGGGCACCGTCACCGGGAGCGTGTACGCCTCCGGGATCGTCACGTCCGAGACCGCCAGCCGCACCCAGGTCGCCAGCAGGAACAGCGCCGCGGCCGTCCAGGAGGCGAACCGCCGCCGCTCGGGCCGCACCGCCGTCGCCGCCGCGGTCACCCCGCCCAGCGCCAGGGTGAGCGCGAGGAACGCCGGGTCGGCCGCGGCGATCCCCAGGGCGAGCAGCCCCACGGCCGCGCCCGTGATCTCGACCGCCACCGCCACCGGCACCGGACGCGTCCTGGCCCCCACGAGGGCCGTGGCCGCCGGGACCAGCAGCAGGGCGAGGGCCGTCCACCGGTCCTCGAACCCGCCGGCCGCCGCCACCGCGAACACCAGCCCGGTCGCCGCGAGCACCGCCGCACAGGCGGCGACCACCCGCCGCCCGCCCGCGCCGAGCGCCGCGACCCCCGTGAAGAGCCCCAGCAGCAGCCCCAGCGCGACGAACGTCGCCCCGCGCACGTCCAGGGCGAGCCCCAGCGCGCTCACCGCGGACGCGAGCCCGCCGGCGAACGCGCTCCAGCCCAGTGCCGCACGGTGGTCCACGGACGTCGCCGGCCGCCGGACCGGCGAGGGCGCCCAGCCCGCCCAGCCCGTCCCGGACCCGGCCACCGGCGCCGAGGGGCCACCGGTGGCCCGCGCGCGCGGCTCGGCCGTCGTGCCGGCCTCCTCGCCCCGGTCGGGTCCGTGCGTCACCGGCGCCCCGGCGTGGGGCTCCGCGCCGGACGCACCGGAGTGCCCGGACGCCTCCGCCCGGCGCAGGCCCCGCGCCGCCACCTCCGGGCGGACGGCGAGCCACAGGGCCGCCGCCGTGGTGAGGAGCTGGAGGGCGAGCGTCGCCGCGTAGGGCAGCTCCAGGGAGACCGGCAGAGCGGTCAGGAGGGCCCACGCCAGGGCGAGCGCCCCACAGCGCGCCCAGAGCCGCGGGACGGCCGTCAGGGCGGCGGTGGCCGCGAGGAGGACCAGGGCGGCGGTCGCCGGGTACGAGGTCAGCGCCCGCTCGGCGTGCTCGCCCGACCAGACGTCCGTCGTGCGGGCCACCGGGCCGAGCAGCCCCGCCGCCACCGGCGGCAGCGCCCACAGGGCCCCGAGACCCACCACCCCGGCACCCGCGCCCGCGAGCCCCGGCCGCACACCGCGCGGCAGTCGCCGCCCGGCGGGCCGCTCACCGCCCGAGGCGTCGGCGCCCGTGTCCGCGCCGGACGGGCGGCCGAGCAGGAGCGCCGCGAGGGCCAGTCCGCACAGGACGTATCCCGGGACCGTCCAGTCCGCCGGGAGGGCCGCGCGGAGCAGACCGCCGACGGCGGTCACCGCGGTGACACCGGCGAGGACGGAGGCCGCCGTCGCGAAGGCGGGCGAGCGCCACGCCACGTACAGGAGCACCGCGGCGGCCGTGAGGAGCAGCGGGGCGCCGGACCACGGGGAGGTGAGCGAGAGCCAGCCGCCGGTCAGGAGCGACCAGCCGCCGAGCGCGGCCGCACCGGAGGCCGCCACGACGCGGACCGCCGCCGGCCGGATCCACAGGACCGCGGCCACGTCCGCCCCGGCCGTGACCAGGGCGGCCCACGCGAGGGCCGTCGGCCCGCCGCCGGCCGCGAGCACGCCGAGCGGCAGCGGCAGCTGCGCCGCGGCCGCCGCCACCGGCAGCGGGATCCGCAGCCGGGACAGCGCCGAGCCGTACGCGGTCCACGCGCCTGCGAGGACCGCGGCGGCCACCGCCGTGTATCCCGTGCCGTCCGTCTCCGGGAGCGCCACCCGGTGCAGCGCGTACGCGTCGAGCACCATCAGGACGAGGCCCAGCGCCGCCACCGACTCGGCCGTCGACACCAGTCCCTTGCGCAGCAGTGCCACCGGGGTCGCGAGCGCCGCCGAGGTGACCGCGAACAGCACCGCGGAACGGGCGCCGATCCCCATCGAGCCCCAGCTCACCAGGGTGAACGCGACCGCCGCGATCGTCAGCAGCGTCCCGCCCAGCGTCAGCAGTACGTTCTGCGCGCTCCGCGGCGTCGAGTCCGCCACCGGGGGGCGCGGCGGGGTCACGGCGGCGGCCGGCGCGTACAGCACCCGGATCAGCCAGGCCCGCCTGGCCAGCAACTGGGACCGGCGTGCGTCGAGTTGGGCCAGCTCGCGGTCGACGAGCACCAGCTCGTCCGCGGGTGGCAGGGAAGTGTCCATACCCGGAGTGTGGCCTCGGCCACTCGTGGCGGGAATGCGTCCACGTACTCAGATCCCCGCCTGAGTACCCCCAACATCAGGGCCGTGGGCGGGTGCCGTCCGCGCCCCGGCGGCACGCGACGGGCAGCCGGGTCCCGACGCCCACCTGCGGCGAGTTTGAACGAAGGGCGCGCGGGCCTGTATGGTTCAACCCGTTCCCGGGCGATTAGCTCAGCGGGAGAGCACTTCGTTCACACCGAAGGGGTCACTGGTTCGATCCCAGTATCGCCCACCGGGAGAGGCCGGTCCGTCGAAAGACGGACCGGCCTCTGTCATGTGACGGCCTCGCCCGGCAGCCCCATGGATCAGGCGGCCGTGCTCAGTTCGGGCCGCAGCGGCCACGCCGGGTCCACCGTCTCCGGCGTCCCCTGCCGGCTGAACCACGCCTGGAGCCCACGGGCCTGCGCCGCGTGCCACACCGCCTGGAGCGTGTGCAGCTCCGCCGGCGTCAGCCGTTCCAGCCGCGACGAGAAGCGCCGCGCCACCGCCCGTACGACGTCCAGCGCCGCCGCCGCGTCCGCCGCCGCGTCGTGGGCACCCGTCAGTTCCACCTCGTAGTGCGCGCACAGGTCCGTCAGGGTCCGGCGGCCCTTCCGGTAGCGGTCCAGGTGCTTGTCCAGGACCCGCGGGTCGAGCACGCACAGCGGGGTGCTCTGCAGGTAGGTGCCGAGCGAGGACGCCCGGTGCCGCCGCAGCTCGCGGTCCAGGATCGTCAGATCGAACGGCGCGTTCATCACCACCAGCGGGCGCCCCGCCGCGGTCTGCTCGGCCAGCGCGCGCGCCAGCTCCTCCATCACCGGAGCCGGCCACCGGCCGTTGCGCTGGAGGTGATCGTCCGTCAGGCCGTGCACGGCGGTGGCCTCCGCGGGCACGGGTATGCCCGGATTGACCAGCCAGCGCGTCACCCGCGGCCGCGCCCCGACCGTGTCCTGCACGACCAGGGCGGCCGAGACGATCCGGTCCCCCTCGACGTCGACTCCTGTGGTCTCCGTGTCGAAAGCGGCCAGGGGCCCCTCGTACCAGTGCGTCGTCATCCCCGAACTCCTCGCACACGTGCGGCAGATGGCCAACCCCCTGCCCCGAAACGGTGATACCCGCACTGTTTGCGCCGTACGCGGACCGGTCACAACAGAGAGGACGGGGAAGGAAAAACGACATGGCGCTCGCCCAGCCCGAGTCGGGAGGGCTGCCGCCCCAGCGGGTGGCACCGACGCGCGGCTCACTCGCCACCACCGCATGCATGGAGACCCTTCAGGTGGGATACCTGCACGCCGTCGCCGCCGCGGCCGGCTGCTCGCTGTCCCAGCCCTTTCCGGACAACGGCATCGACTGGCACGTGAGCCACGGTTCGCCCGGACACACCGTCGACGACGAAGTCACCATCAAGGTGCAGCTCAAGTGCACCTACCAGATACCTCCCCGGCCGCCGGGGAGCGCGTTCTCCTTCACCCTCGACAACGACCACCTGGTGAAACTCGCCCGGACCCCCGTGTCCGTGCACAAGATCCTGGTCGTGATGCTCGTCCCGAGGTCCCAGGAGGACTGGCTGAGGGCGAGCCACGACCGGCTCGACCTGCGGCACTGCTGCTACTGGACCAACCTGGCCGGACACCCGGTCACGGGACGGCGCCGGACCACCGTGCGCATCCCGACGACGCGGATCTTCGACGACCGGGCGCTCTGCGAGATCATGACCCGGGTCGGCGTGGGAGGGAGACCTTGATGCACCGGCCGATCGACGAACCGGGGTTCGGGGAGGGGGACGGGGCCGGGCGCGGCCCCGTCCCCGTTCCCCCGCCCTACCGTCCCCATCCCGCGCCCGGCGAGATCCCCGGTCCCTGGACCGGGATCCCCGGACCGCCCGCCGGGCCCTGGGCCGACGCCCACGGCACACCCGACCCCGGCCGGGTCGACCCGCGCGTCCTCGGCGCCCTGCTCGCCCGCCACGGCTGGCGGCGGCGCGGCGGGGCCGCCGGCCGGTACAGTCGCTGGACCCCGCCCGGCAGCGGAACCCACGGCGGCACGAGCCTCCTCGTCCCGGAGAGCCGTGCCTTCCCCGACTGCGAGGACCTGCTCGGTGAGGCGCTCACCGCCCTCGCCCGCAGCGCCACGCCCTCCGCCCGCGAGGTCCTCACCGGCCTCTCCGTGCCCAGCGACGAGATCCGCTGGTGGCGCGACGTGCCCCCGGGCCCGGCCGGCACCGTCCCGTGGACCGTGCAGGAACAGCTCAGGTCCGCCGCCCGCCAGCTCCTCCTCGCCGGCGCCCTCGCCGTGCGCGGCCGGGCCGGCTACTACGGTGCCCGGCACCGCCGCCCCGCCCAGGCGTCCCTGGAGACCGTCGTCGTCGGCGCGCCGCCCGGCGGGCGCGGACTCACCGCCTTCCTGCCCGTCGAACCGGGCCGGCCGATCGCCGTCCGCCTCTACCACGCCCTCCACGCGGCCCGCGAGGCCACGGACTATCAGCGGGCCACCGGCGGCATGGAGGCATTCGACGCCGCCGTCGCGGCGGGCGTCAGCCGCGAGCTCACCGAGGCCCTCGTCGCCCTCGTCCGGGGCACCGAGGGCGCGCGGATCGCCCTCGCGTGGGCCCCGGCCGCCGGGGCGCCCGACGGGTGCGCGGCCCGGCCTGAGCCCGTCGAGTTCTCCCCCGGGGACCTGCCCGCCCTGCGCGAGGCGAGCGCCCGCTATCTGACCGACGAGCCCTCCGTGCCGGTCCGGCTCACCGGCGCCGTCGTCCGGATGCGCCGCTCGGGACCGCGCGGCGAGGGAACCGTACGCCTGCGGGTCCTGGCCGGCGCGGAGGTCCCGCACGTCCGCGTCGCCCTCGACGAGGAGGCGTACCGCACCGCCGGCCACGCCCACCTCGTCGGCCTCCCGATCCGGGTCGTCGGCCGCCTGGAGAGCCGGGGCGGCTTCCGGCGGCTCACCGACGCCTCCGGGGTCGTCCCCGTCCAGGTCGACGAGACGGAACGCGACCGCCTCATGAAGTCCCTCCACGAGAACCTCGACTTCTTCGAGGAGGCGTGCGGCCCGGACGACGAGTGAGGGAGGCCGGGGGAAACCGTTTCGCGGAGGGCGCGGACGGCTCGGTAACATCAGCGGTGCGCGGCACCTCGTCTCTGTTGCGCACCGCCGGCGCCGGCACCTCGTGTCTGCCTGCGCCCCAAAGGAAGAAGAACACCAGTGTCTGAAGTCCGTGTGACCGTCCAGTCCGCCTCGGAGGCAGAGGAGAGGGCGGTGAGCGCGGGCACCACCGCCGGTGCCCTCTTCGCCGACGACCGCACCGTCATCGCCGCCCGTGTGGGCGGTGAGCTGAAGGACCTGTCGTACGCGCTCGCCGACGGCGACGTCGTCGAGGGCGTCGAGATCTCCTCCCCGGACGGTCTCGACATCCTGCGCCACTCGACCGCGCACGTCATGGCCCAGGCCGTGCAGGAGCTCTTCCCCGAGGCCAAGCTGGGCATCGGCCCGCCGGTCCGGGACGGCTTCTACTACGACTTCGACGTCGAGAAGCCCTTCACTCCCGAGGACCTCAAGGTCATCGAGAAGAAGATGCAGGAGATCCAGAAGCGCGGCCAGCGCTTCGCCCGCCGCGTGGTGACCGACGAGGCCGCCCGCGAGGAGCTCGCCGACGAGCCGTACAAGCTGGAGCTCATCGGCATCAAGGGCTCCGCGTCGACCGACGACGGCGCGAACGTCGAGGTGGGCGGCGGCGAGCTGACCATCTACGACAACCTCGACGCCAAGACCGGCGACCTGTGCTGGAAGGACCTCTGCCGCGGTCCGCACCTGCCGACCACCCGGAACATCCCGGCGTTCAAGCTGATGCGCAACGCGGCCGCCTACTGGCGCGGCAGCGAGAAGAACCCGATGCTCCAGCGCATCTACGGCACCGCCTGGCCGTCGAAGGACGAGCTGAAGGCGCACCTCGACTTCCTGGCCGAGGCCGAGAAGCGCGACCACCGCAAGCTGGGCAACGAGCTCGACCTCTTCTCCATCCCGGACGAGATCGGCTCCGGCCTCGCGGTCTTCCACCCCAAGGGCGGCATCATCCGCCGGGTCATGGAGGACTACTCGCGCAAGCGGCACGAGGAGGAGGGCTACGAGTTCGTCTACTCGCCGCACGCCACCAAGGGCAAGCTGTTCGAGAAGTCGGGCCACCTGGACTGGTACGCCGAGGGCATGTACCCCCCCATGCAGCTCGACGAGGGCGTGGACTACTACCTCAAGCCCATGAACTGCCCGATGCACAACCTGATCTTCGACGCGCGCGGCCGGTCCTACCGTGAACTGCCGCTGCGCCTGTTCGAGTTCGGCACCGTGTACCGGTACGAGAAGTCCGGCGTCGTGCACGGCCTGACCCGCGCCCGCGGCTTCACCCAGGACGACGCGCACATCTACTGCACCCGCGAGCAGATGGCGGAGGAGCTGGATCGCACCCTCACCTTCGTCCTCAACCTGCTCCGCGACTACGGTCTGACCGACTTCTACCTGGAGCTGTCCACCAAGGACCCGGAGAAGTTCGTCGGCTCGGACGAGGCGTGGGAGGAGGCCACCGCGGTCCTCCAGCAGGTCGCCGAGAAGCAGGGCCTCCCGCTCACCCCCGACCCGGGCGGCGCCGCGTTCTACGGCCCGAAGATCTCCGTGCAGGCGCGCGACGCCATCGGCCGTACCTGGCAGATGTCGACCGTGCAGCTCGACTTCAACCTGCCGGAGCGCTTCGACCTGGAGTACACCTCCCCGGACGGCACCAAGCAGCGCCCGGTCATGATCCACCGTGCGCTCTTCGGCTCCATCGAGCGGTTCTTCGCGGTGCTCCTGGAGCACTACGCGGGCGCGATGCCGCCGTGGCTGGCCCCGGTGCAGGCGACCGGCATCCCGATCGGCGACGCGCACGTCGACTACCTGCACGAGTTCGCCGCCAAGGCGAAGAAGCAGGGTCTGCGGGTGGACGTCGACTCCTCCTCGGACCGGATGCAGAAGAAGATCCGGAACGCGCAGAAGCAGAAGGTCCCGTTCATGATCATCGCGGGTGACGAGGACATGGCCGCCGGTGCCGTCTCCTTCCGCTACCGCGACGGTTCGCAGGAGAACGGCATCCCCGCCGACGAGGCCATCGCCAAGATCGCCAAGATCGTCGAGGACCGCGTCCAGGTCTGATCGAGCGCGGATCGGGCCCTGATCCGAGCGCGGGTCGGGCTCTGATCCGGGCCTGATCCGGCCCTGATCCCAGGGCCGGATCCCGGTCCGACGGCCGGACGTGAGCTCAGGAGGCCCCCGGGAAATCCCCCGGGGGCCTCTTCACGTCCTCCTTCTCGTCCTCCCGCGTGAACGCCTGGATCAGCCAGGACGAGAACGAGCCCGTCACCGCGCCGAGCAGCGCGAGGCCACAGGCCATCAGGCCCACCGCCGTCACCCGGCCCATCCGCGTCACCGGGACGACGTCCCCGTATCCGACGGTCGCGAGCGTGGCGCAGGTCCACCACACCGAGTCGCCGAAGGTGAGGATAGTGGCCCCGGGGGCGTCGTACTCGAAGTGGTAGACGGTGAGCGCGCCGGCGAAGCCGAGGAGCGACACGGTGAGCCCGGCGTAGACCATCACGCGCGCGTGGAGGGTGAGCCTCGGCTTGTCCCGGCGGCGCTGCACCCGGTCGTACATGCTCACCATCCGCACGGGCCGCAGCAGCGGCAGGCAGAGGACCACCGTGTCGAGGAGGTGGGTGCGGACGAAGCGGAGGGGCCGGAGGCCGCTGAGGCGGAGCCGTACCGCGTAGTCCGCGACGAAGACCGCCCAGGAGGCGAGGGTGACGGCCAGGCAGAGGTCGAGCCAGCCCTGCGGAAGGTCGTGGTGGCCGAGGACGCGGACCGCGTAGCCCGCCAGGTAGGCGAGGGAGGCCACGGCGAGCGGGGTCTCCATGCGAAGGTCCCAGCGTTCCTGCCTCGGTGGTTTCGGGGGCCTGGCGCTCATCGGATCAGCATGGCCGCTGCATGGATCTTCTGCCCCGGCGACACGTTCCGAACGGGCGACGCAATATGCTGCACAGCATGACGACTGAGCCGGAGCAGCAGATCGGAGTGGGGACGCGGGACGCGTTCCAGCGCCTGTGGACGCCTCACCGGATGGCGTACATCCAGGGCGAGAACAAGCCGACCGGACCGGGTGCCGAGGACGGCTGTCCGTTCTGCTCGATCCCGTCGAAGTCGGACGAGGACGGTCTGGTGATCGCCCGCGGCCAGGCCGTGTACGCCGTGCTCAACCTCTACCCGTACAACGGCGGTCACCTGATGGTGGTCCCCTACCGGCACGTCGCCGACTACACCGACCTCGACGAGGCCGAGACCGTCGAGCTGGCCGCCTTCACCAAGCGCGCGATGGTCGCCCTGCGGGCGGCCTCCGGCGCCCACGGCTTCAACATCGGCATGAACCAGGGCGCCGTCGCCGGCGCCGGTATCGCCGCCCATCTGCACCAGCACGTGGTGCCGCGCTGGGGCGGCGACACCAACTTCATGCCGGTCGTCGGTCACACCAAGGTGCTGCCGCAGCTGCTGGCCGACACCCGGAAGATGCTGGCCGACGCCTGGCCGGCCGGCATCTGATCCGTCCGCGGGGGACCCGGGTCAGGCGTCGTAGGCGTCTGCCTTCTTCGGACCCGGGTCCTGGATGCCGCCGCTGAGGACGAGCGAGCGGCTGGTGAAGCGCTCCGTGTCGACGTTGTGCTCGTCGAGCACCTTGATCGTCGCGGTGTGGACGGCGCGCAGCACGGGCGCCGCCATGCGGATCGCGTCGTCGGCCATGAAGCGGTTCTTCCAGAGCGGTCCGGCCCAGACGTGCCGCAGTCCGAACGGCTCGGGCAGGCTCATCTTGCCGCCGAGGAACTCCAGGACCGGCGGGTACCAGGTGAGCGGGGCGCGCACCGCGAGCCGGACGATGTCGTTGGTCGTCAGCAGCGGCTGCTGGATCTCCTTCGTCTCCCAGAAGCGGACGGTCTTGGAGACCTCCTTGGTCTTCGCCTTCGGCTTCGTGGTGAAGAGGCCGTGGACGGGACCCAGCGCGTGGCCGGTGACCTCGATCCGGAGCGTGTGGTGGAGCGAGGTGACCGTGACCATCATGGTGAGGACGAGATTGCCCCCCCAGAGCGTGAACTGCACGCCGAGGTAATGGCGGTTGCCCGCGCCGAACTGCTGCTCGTTGCAGATCCGCTGTATCTCGTGCGGCTTGACCTGGTAGTGGACGATGTTGTCGCCCTCGGGGCGGGAGACCTCGTCGGCGCCCTCCCCGACCGGGGACACGACCCAGTGCTTGACGGTCGGCTTCGGGAAACCGGTCTTCAGCGAGCCGCGCTCCAGCAGGGCCAGCTCGTCGTGGATCCTGCGGACGATGTCCCAGGCGCGGAACGCGTGGAGTTCCCGGCCCGGCTGGGCGACCAGGTCCTCGGCCAGGGTCCAGCTGCCCCAGCGGGTGCCCAGACCGAGGATCCCCTTGCTGCCGGCGTAGAAGACGATGTTGGACTGCTGCTCCGCGGAGAGCTTCTCCAGGTTGACCCGGAGCGCCTCCGCCGACTTCTCGCCCGGGTCCTGGGGGACGGACTTCGGGACGTGGGGGCCGACCCCGCCGCCGCCGAGCAGCCCGGACCAGCGCTCCCGCAGGTCGACGGCGGCGTTCAGGCAGATCCGGCTCGCGAGGAACCAGCCGACCACCGGGGCGACGACCATCGCGCGGAGGTAGTTCGGCAGGATCCCGTCCAGGGGCAGCTTCAGCAGGACGAGCGCGGCGAAGATCCCGGCCACCCAGAGCAGGGCGGTGCCGATGGCGCTGTGGCGCTTGTTGTCGGAACCGGCGACGAGGCGGCGGAGCTGGATGACGCCGAGCCAGAGCAGCAGGCCGGGCAGGAAGAGGACACCGCAGAAGAAGGTGACCAGGGTCAGCTTGACGTCGCGCTGCCTGCGCAGATGGGTGGCCGCCAGGCAGTGCTCGACGACCGGCTGCGGTTCGGCCCCGAAGGACTGGACGAGGGCCTTGCGGGCGCCGCCCAGCATGCGGACCTGCACCGCGCGGGAGAACGCCTCGCCGAGGTCGGGGCTGAAGAGCCCCCACTTCCCTTCCTTGACCGTGGTCTTGTAGAGGTCGTTGTCCGCTTCCTTGATCGTGCTCAGGGGACTGTCCCGGTACGCGGCGGAGGCGAGCGCGTTCGTCGCCCCCGTACCACCGCCGGAGCCCTGGAGGGGAATCTGTGCCCCGGGTCCGAATCCGTCGATCGCCACTGCCGCCCCCATCGCGTGCGAGTACCTGTGCGGGCTGTTCCCAACTGCCGCGCCCCGCACACCTTCTGAGCTGGGCACCCCAGCGTAACCGGGTGGCGACCGCTGCGTCACCGGAGTGGGAAGGGTCGTCCGAATGCCGCCCGCCCCGGACGGCGGGGCGGGCGGCACCGATTGTCGGCCCGTCAACTAGGAGCCCTTGCCCGCCTGTTCACGGAGCCTGTCGGCGACGTGCGGGGGCATCGGCTCGTGGCGGACGTAGGCGCGGTCGAACCGGCCGGTGCCGTGCGACACGGACCGCAGGTCGATCGCGTACCGCCCGATCTCGATCTCCGGCACCTCGGCACGCACCACGGTCCGCCCCGGACCGGCCTGGTCGGTGCCGACGACCCGCCCGCGCCGCCCGGACAGGTCGCTCATGACCGGGCCGACGTACTCGTCGGGGACGAGGACCTCGACCTCGGCGACCGGCTCCAGGAGATGGACGGGCACCTCGGCGGCCGCCTCGCGCAGCGCCAGTGCCCCGGCCGTCTGGAAGGCGGCGTCGGAGGAGTCCACCGAGTGGGCCTTGCCGTCCCGCAGGGTGACCCGGATGTCCACGAGCGGGTAGCCGGCGGCGACACCCCGGGCCGCCTGCGCCCGTATCCCCTTCTCCACGGAGGGGACGAACTGGCGCGGGACCGCGCCGCCGACCACCTTGTCGACGAACTCGATCCCGCTGCCCGGCGGCAGCGGCTCCACCTCGATCTCGCAGATCGCGTACTGGCCGTGGCCGCCGGACTGCTTGACGTGCCGGCCCCGGCCCGCCGAGGGCGCGCCGAAGGTCTCCCGCAGCGACACCTTGTACGGGACGGCGTCGACCTGCACGCCGTACCGGCCGCGGAGGCGCTCCAGGACGACGTCCTGGTGGGCCTCGCCGAGGCACCACAGCACGACCTGCCGGGTGTCCTGGTTCTGTTCGAGCCGCAGGGTCGGGTCCTCGGCGACCAGCCGGGCGAGACCCTGCGAGAGCCGGTCCTCGTCGGCCTTGCTGTGCGCCTCGACGGCGAGCGGGAGGAGCGGCTCCGGCATGCGCCACGGCTCCATCAGGAGCGGGTCGTCCTTGGCGGAGATCGTGTCGCCGGTCTCGGCGCGGCCCAGCCGGGCGACGCAGGCGAGGTCCCCGGCGACGCAGTGCGCCTGGGGGCGCTGCTGCTTGCCGAAGGGGGAGGTCAGGCCGCCGATCCGCTCGTCGACGTCGTGGTCCTCGTGCCCCCGGTCGGCGAGGCCGTGCCCCGAGACGTGCACGGTCTCGTCGGGGCGCAGGGTTCCGGAGAAGACCCTGACCAGGGAGATCCGGCCCACGTAGGGGTCGGCGGCGGTCTTGACGACCTCGGCGACCAGGGGGCCGTCGGGGTCGCAGGCGATCGGCGGGCGGAGCCGTCCGTCGGGGGTGGTGACGGCGGGCGGCTCGTGCTCCAGGGGGGAGGGGAAGCCGCCGGTGATCAGCTCCAGGAGTTCGAGGGTGCCGAGGCCCTGCGTACCGCCGTCGGAGGCGGGGGCGGCCGCCAGCACGGGGTGGAAGGAGCCCCGGGCGACGGCCTTCTCCAGGTCGTCGACGAGCGTCTTCAGGTCGATCTCCTCGCCGCCCAGATAGCGGTCCATGAGGGTCTCGTCCTCGCTCTCGGCGATGATCCCCTCGATGAGCCGGGCACGGGCCTCCGCGATGAGCTCCCGCTGGGCCTCGTCGGGCCGCTCCTCCCGCCTCGTCCCGGTGGAGTAGTCGTAGATCCGCTCGGAGAGCAGGCCAGCCAGACCGGTGGCGGGTGCGTGCCCGTCGGGTCCCTCGGCACCGCGCACCGGCAGGTAGAGCGGGAGGACGGCGTCGGGGTCGTCGCGGCCGAAGAGGCCGGCGCAGACGGCCGTGAGCTCGGAGAAATCGGTGCGGGCGGTGTCGAGATGGGTGACGACGATGGCGCGGGGCATGCCGACGGCGGCGCACTCCTCCCAGATCATGCGGGTGGAGCCCGCGACGGCGTCGGCCTCCTGGGCGGCGGAGACGACGAAGAGGGCCGCGTCCGCCGCGCGCAGACCGGCCCTCAGCTCTCCGACGAAGTCGGCGTATCCGGGGGTGTCGAGCAGATTGATCTTGAAGCCGTCCCAGCCGACCGGTACGAGGGACAGCTGGACGGAGCGGTGCTGGCGGTGCTCGATCTCGTCGTAGTCGGAGACGGTGGCGCCGTCCTCGACGCGTCCGGGCCGGTTGACCGCCCCGGCGGTCTGCGCGAGCGCCTCGACCAGGGTCGTCTTGCCCGATCCGCTGTGGCCGACCAGCACCACGTTCCGTACGGTCTGGGGCCGGTCGGCCGCCGGCGCCCTGCCGGCGGCTCCGGCGGCCGTGTTCGCCTTGTCACCCATGACGTGTTCCTCCCGACTGCTCGCACGATGCGGCGGGGAGCGGGCGCGGGGGAGTGGTCTCGCGGTACGGCTCCTGCGGTGCCCGCGGTGGTCCTTCGAGCTTTGCACCGCCGCCGGGACGCGTCCATACGTCGTACACGGGCAGGCTCGGCGGGGGACGCCGACGCGGCGGGACGGGTGCCCGCAGCGTGGGCGTGACGCGCGTGGCTACGATGGGCGAGCCGGTGGTCGTAGGGGCCGCGCGGCCCACCGAACCTCGGGAAGGCCATGCTGAACAAGTACGCGCGTGCCTTTTTCACGCGTGTCCTCACACCGTTCGCCGCGTTTCTGCTCCGCCGGGGCGTCAGCCCCGACGCGGTCACGCTCATCGGCACGGCGGGGGTGATGGCCGGTGCGCTGATCTTCTTCCCCCGCGGAGAGTTCTTCTGGGGCACCATCGTCATCACGCTCTTCGTCTTCTCCGACCTCGTCGACGGCAACATGGCGCGGCAGGCCGGGATCTCCAGCCGCTGGGGCGCCTTCCTCGACTCGACGCTCGACCGCGTCGCCGACGGCGCGATCTTCGGCGGCTTCGCCCTCTGGTACGCGGGCAAGGGCGACGACAACGTGATGTGCGCCGTCGCCATCTTCTGCCTCGCCAGCGGCCAGGTCGTCTCGTACACCAAGGCCCGTGGCGAATCGATTGGCCTGCCGGTCGCCGTCAACGGTCTGATCGAGCGCGCCGAGCGGCTCGTCATCTCCCTGGTCGCCGCCGGTCTCGCCGGACTGCACGCCTTCGGCGTGCCCGGCATCCAGGTGCTGCTCCCGATCGCCCTGTGGATCGTGGCCGTCGGCAGCGCGGTGACCCTGGGACAGCGGGTCGTCACGGTACGACGGGAATCGGCCGAGGCGGACGCCGCCGCGGCCCAGGGGGGCGGGGCGACAACGTGAGCACACTGAAGGACCGGCTCAGCGACGGGGTGTACGGCCTTGGCTGGGCGACGGTGAAGAAACTGCCGGAACCCGTCGCGGCGGGCCTCGGCCGGCGGATCGCCGACCTGGCGTGGAAGCGCCGCGGCAAGAGCGTCCTGCGTCTGGAGTCCAACCTCGCGCGCGTGGTGCCGGACGCCACGCCCGAGCGGCTCGCCGAGCTGTCCCAGGCCGGCATGCGCTCCTACATGCGGTACTGGATGGAATCGTTCCGGCTGCCGACCTGGAGCAAGGAGCGGGTCGGGCGGGACGTCGACATCAAGGGCGCCCACTACCTGAAGGACGGCCTCGCCGCCGGGCGCGGAGTCGTCCTCGCCCTGCCGCACCTGGCCAACTGGGACCTGGCCGGCGTCTGGGTGACCCGCTCGCTCGGCATCCCCTTCACGACCGTCGCCGAGCGGCTCAAGCCGGAGTCGCTGTACGACCGCTTCGTCGCCTACCGCGAGTCCCTCGGCATGGAGGTCCTGCCGCACACCGGCGGATCCGCCTTCGGCACCCTCGCGCGCCGCCTCCGGGCGGGCGGCCTCGTCTGCCTCGTCGCCGACCGCGACCTGTCCGCCTCCGGCATCGAGGTCGACTTCTTCGGCGACACCGCCCGCATGCCGGCCGGACCCGCCATACTCGCCCAGCAGACGGGAGCACTGCTGCTGCCCGTGACCCTCTGGTACGACGACACGGCGGTCATGCGCGGCCGCATCCACCCGCCCGTCGACGTACCCGAGTCCGGTACCCGGGCCGACAAGACCTCCGTGATGACCCAGCGACTGGCCGACGCCTTCGCCGCCGGCATCGCGGACCACCCGGAGGACTGGCACATGCTGCAACGACTGTGGCTCGCGGACCTGGAGGAACGCGGAGCCCCCGAGCCCGGGGCCGGTACCGGGCTCGGCACCGAGGCTCCCGCGGAGCGCGGGGAGGAGCTGCAGAAGTGAAGATCGGGATCGTCTGTCCGTACTCCTGGGACGTGCCGGGCGGCGTCCAGTTCCACATCCGCGACCTCGCCGAGCACCTCATCCGGCTCGGCCACGACGTGTCCGTACTGGCTCCCGCCGACGACGAGACCCCGCTCCCGCCGTACGTGGTCTCCGCCGGCCGGGCCGTCCCCGTGCCCTACAACGGCTCCGTGGCCCGGCTCAACTTCGGCTTCCTCTCGGCCGCGCGAGTACGGCGCTGGCTGCACGACGGCACCTTCGACGTCGTCCACATCCACGAGCCGACCTCGCCCTCCCTGGGACTGCTCACCTGCTGGGCGGCCCAGGGACCGATCGTCGCCACCTTCCACACCTCGAACCCCCGCTCGCGCGCCATGATCGCCGCGTACCCGATCCTCCAGCCCGCCCTGGAGAAGATCAGCGCGCGCATCGCCGTCAGCGAGTACGCGCGCCGCACGCTCGTCGAGCACCTCGGCGGCGACGCCGTCCTCATCCCCAACGGCGTCGACGTGGACTTCTTCGCCCGCGCCGAACCCAAGAAGGAATGGCAGGGCCAGACCCTCGGCTTCATCGGCCGCATCGACGAACCGAGGAAGGGCCTGCCCGTCCTCATGCGCGCCCTGCCCCGCATCCTCACCGAACGCCCCGGCACCCGGCTCCTCGTCGCCGGCCGAGGCGACGAGGAGGAGGCCGTCGCCTCACTGCCGCCCGAGATGCGCTCCCGGGTCGAGTTCCTCGGCATGGTCAGCGACGAGGACAAAGCCCGGCTGCTGCGCAGCGTCGACGTGTACGTGGCACCCAACACCGGCGGCGAGAGCTTCGGCATCATCCTCGTCGAAGCGATGTCCGCCGGCGCGCCCGTGCTTGCCGCCGACCTCGACGCCTTCGCCCAGGTCCTCGACCAGGGCGGCGCCGGCGAACTCTTCGCCAACGAGGACGCCGACGCGCTCGCCGACGCCGCCATCCGCCTCCTCGGCGACGCCCCCCGCCGCGCCGAACTCAGCGCCCGCGGCTCCTCCCACGTCCGCCGCTTCGACTGGTCCACCGTCGCGGCCGACATCCTCGCCGTCTACGAGACCGTCACCGACGGCGCGGCCGCCGTCGACACCGACGAACGCGCCGGCGGCCTCCGAGCCCGCCTGGGCCTCTAGCTCCACCCGCGGGCCGCGCCCCCGCGCCCCGTGCCGGGCGGTTTCGCTTTGGGGGGATGGGAAGGGTGGGGGGATGGGAGAGGTCGAGTGTGTGGAGTTGGGGGAGCTGACGCGGCCGGCGGCGGAGTGGGGAGGCCCGCACGCCCGCGTGGAGCCCGTCCTCGGCTACGTCGTACGGCACGCGGGCGTGCGGCTGCTGTTCGACACGGGCATCGGGTCGGGTTCGCCGGAGACGGACGCGCATTACGGGCCGGTGCGGCGTCGCCTGCCCGTCGGGCCGGGGGACGTGGATGTCGTGGTGAACTGCCACCTCCATTTCGATCACATCGGCGGCAATCGGCTGTTTCCGGCGACGCCGGTCCTGGTGCAGCGCACCGAGCTGGCCGTCGCGCGGGCGGGCGGGTACACGATCGACTCGCTGCTGGCGGGGGTGCGGTACGAGGAGCTGGACGGGGAGTACGGGATCGCGCCGGGGCTGGTGATCGTGCCGACGCCGGGGCATACGGACGGCCACCAGTCGCTGGTGGTGGATCACGGCGACCGGGTGACGGTGCTGGCGGGGCAGGCGTACGACTTCGCCCACGAGTTCGGGACGCCGTACCGGCCGTGGATCGACCGGCTTGCCGAGCTGGCCGACGGGCGCCCGGTGCGTGTCCTGTTCGCCCATGACCGTGACCTTTGGGAAGGGACTCTGCCGCCGCCCCGGTAGCCTGTGCGCCCGTGACCGAAACCCTGATCTGGACCGTCGTCGCGCTGATTCTCATCGGCGTCTATCTCAGCTGGACCGCCGGGCGGCTCGACCGGCTGCACTCCCGTATCGACGCGGCGCGCGCGGCGCTGGACGCGCAGTTGCTGCGCCGGGCCTCGGTCACGCAGGAGCTGGCCACGTCCGGGGTGCTCGATCCGGCGGCGTCGATCGTGCTGTACGAGGCGGCGCACGCGGCCCGGCAGGCGGAGGAGGACCACCGGGAGGTCGCGGAGAGCGAGCTCAGCCAGGCGCTCCGGGCGGTCTTCGGCGAGCCGGAGCAGGTGGAGCTCGTCCGGGAGGCGCCGGGTGGCGAGGAGGCCGCGGGGGAGCTCGCGCAGGCCGTGCGCCGGGTGCCGATGGCCCGCCGGTTCCACAACGACGCCGTGCGGGCGGCGCGTGCCCTGCGCCGCCACCGCAAGGTCCGCTGGTTCCGCCTTGCGGGCCACGCGCCGTTTCCGCTGGCCTTCGAAATGGACGACGAGCCGCCGGTCGCCCTTGCCGATCGTCCGGCCTGACGCCCCGTAACCTGCGAAAACGATCCACCGGGTCCACATTGGCCCTTGCTGTGGACCGCAGGTGGACTGTTTCCTCACTGTTGTCGTCAATTCGCTGTTGTCACGAGTGAGGTACTTGTGTCCACCACGCCTTCCCCCTCCCCCCAGTCCCCCGAGACCGGCACCGCCCGTGTGAAGCGCGGCATGGCCGAGCAGCTCAAGGGTGGCGTGATCATGGACGTGGTCAACGCCGAGCAGGCGAAGATCGCCGAGGACGCCGGCGCCGTGGCCGTCATGGCCCTGGAGCGGGTCCCCGCGGACATCCGCAAGGACGGCGGCGTGGCCCGCATGTCCGACCCGAACATGATCGAAGAGATCATCGGCGCGGTGTCCATCCCGGTCATGGCCAAGTCCCGCATCGGTCACTTCGTCGAGGCCCAGGTCCTCCAGTCCCTCGGTGTCGACTACATCGACGAGTCCGAGGTCCTGACCCCGGCCGACGAGGTCAACCACTCCGACAAGTGGGCCTTCACGACCCCCTTCGTCTGTGGCGCCACCAACCTGGGCGAGGCCCTGCGCCGTATCGCCGAGGGCGCGGCCATGATCCGCTCCAAGGGCGAGGCCGGCACCGGCAACGTCGTCGAGGCCGTCCGTCACCTGCGCCAGATCAAGAACGAGATCGCCAAGCTGCGCGGCTTCGACAACAACGAGCTGTTCGCCGCCGCCAAGGACCTGCGCGCCCCGTACGAGCTGGTCAAGGAGGTCGCCGAGCTCGGCAAGCTGCCGGTCGTGCTGTTCTCCGCCGGTGGTGTCGCCACCCCGGCCGACGCCGCGCTCATGCGCCAGCTCGGCGCCGAGGGCGTCTTCGTCGGCTCCGGCATCTTCAAGTCGGGCGACCCGGCCAAGCGCGCCGCCGCCATCGTGAAGGCCACCACCTTCTACGACGACCCGAAGATCATCGCGGACGCCTCCCGCAACCTGGGCGAGGCCATGGTCGGCATCAACTGCGACACCCTCCCCGAGTCCGAGCGCTACGCCAACCGGGGCTGGTAACCACCGATGAACCCCTCTCCCGTCATTGGTGTCCTGGCTCTCCAGGGCGACGTACGGGAGCACCTGATCGCCCTGGCCGCGGCTGACGCCGTGGCCAGGCCGGTGAGGCGCCCCGAGGAGCTCGCCGAGGTCGACGGCCTGGTCATCCCCGGTGGTGAGTCCACCACCATCTCCAAGCTGGCCGTGCTCTTCGGCCTCATGGAGCCGCTGCGCGAGCGCATCGCCGCGGGCATGCCGGTCTACGGCACCTGCGCCGGTCTGATCATGCTCGCCGACAAGATCCTCGACCCGCGTTCGGGTCAGGAGACCTTCGGCGGCATCGACATGATCGTCCGCCGTAACGCCTTCGGGCGGCAGAACGAGTCGTTCGAGGCCGGCGTCACCGTCACGGGCATCGAGGACGGCCCCGTCGAGGGTGTCTTCATCCGCGCGCCGTGGGTCGAGTCCGTCGGTGCCGAGATCGAGGTCCTGGCGGAGCACGGCGGTCATATCGTCGCCGTACGGCAGGGCAACGCCCTCGCCACCTCGTTCCACCCCGAGCTCACCGGGGATCACCGCATTCACGCCCTGTTCGTCGACATGGTGCGCGCCGCGGGCTGATCCGATCCCGGTAGGATCTCTGGGGTTCGTTCAGAAATGGGTTACGCGAAGGAGACAGGCAGATGTCCGGCCACTCTAAATGGGCTACGACGAAGCACAAGAAGGCCGTGATCGATGCCAAGCGCGGCAAGCTCTTCGCGAAGCTGATCAAGAACATCGAGGTCGCGGCCCGCACCGGTGGCGCCGACCTCGACGGCAACCCGACGCTCTTCGACGCCGTCCAGAAGGCGAAGAAGCAGTCGGTCCCGAACAAGAACATCGACTCCGCGCTCAAGCGCGGTGCGGGTCTCGAGGCCGGCGGCGCCGACTACGCGACGATCATGTACGAGGGCTACGGCCCGAACGGTGTCGCGGTGCTCATCGAGTGCCTCACCGACAACCGCAACCGCGCCGCCTCCGACGTGCGTGTGGCCATGACCCGCAACGGCGGCTCCATGGCCGACCCGGGCTCGGTCTCGTACCTGTTCAACCGCAAGGGCGTCATCGTGCTCCCCAAGGGCGAGCTGTCCGAGGACGACGTGCTGGAGTCGGTGCTCGAGGCCGGCGCCGAGGAGGTCAACGACCTCGGTGAGTCGTTCGAGATCATCAGCGAGGCCACCGACCTGGTCGCGGTCCGTACCGCCCTCCAGGCGGCCGGCATCGACTACGACTCCGCCGAGTCGAGCTTCGTCCCGACCATGCAGGTCGAGCTCGACGAGGACGGCGCGCGCAAGATGTTCAAGCTGATCGACGCGCTGGAGGACAGCGACGACGTGCAGAACGTCTTCGCCAACTTCGACGTCAGCGACGAGGTCATGGCCAAGGTCGACGCCTGATCGCGGTCTTTCCGAACAGCGGGCCGACGGGACACACCCCGTCGGCCCGCTGCGTTGTCAGTGCCACCCGATAGCCTGCACAAACAGACTTGCGAACAGGGAGTGGCACAGTGCGCGTACTCGGGGTGGACCCCGGGCTCACCCGGTGCGGCGTCGGCGTCGTCGAGGGCGTCGCCGGACGGCCCCTCACCATGCTCGGCGTGGGTGTGGTGCGGACCGCCGCGGACGCGGACATCGGTGTGCGGCTGGTCGGCATCGAGCGCGGCATCGAGGAGTGGCTCGACCGCTTCTCGCCCGAACTGGTGGCCGTCGAGCGGGTGTTCAGCCAGCACAACGTCCGTACGGTGATGGGCACGGCCCAGGCCAGCGCGGTCGCCATGCTCTGCGCCTCGCGCCGCGGCATCCCCGTCGCCCTGCACACCCCCAGCGAGGTCAAGGCCGCCGTCACCGGCAGCGGACGCGCCGACAAAGCACAGGTCGGCGCCATGGTGACCCGGCTGCTGCGGCTCTCCGCCCCGCCCAAGCCGGCCGACGCCGCCGACGCCCTGGCCCTCGCCATCTGCCACATCTGGCGGGCCCCCGCGCAGAACCGCCTCCAGCAGGCCGTCGCCCAGAACCGTCTCCAGCAGGCGGTCGCCCAGCAGGCGTCCGCAGTGAAAGGCCGAACCCGATGATCGCCTTCGTCAGCGGCCCGGTCGCCGCGCTCGCCCCCACCATCGCCGTGATCGAGGTCGGCGGTGTGGGCATGGCCGTCCAGTGCACGCCGAACACGCTCTCCGGACTGAGGATCGGCCAGGAGGCCCGGCTCGCCACCTCGCTGGTCGTCCGTGAGGACTCCCTCACCCTGTACGGCTTCGCCGACGACGACGAGCGGCAGGTCTTCGAGCTCCTCCAGACGGCCAGCGGCGTCGGGCCCCGCCTCGCGCAGGCCATGCTCGGCGTGCACAGCCCCGACGCCCTGCGCATCGCCGTCTCCACCGGGGACGAGAAGGCCCTCACCGCCGTCCCCGGCATCGGCAAGAAGGGCGCGCAGAAACTCCTCCTCGAACTGAAGGACAAGCTCGGCGCCCCGCTGGGCAGCAGCGGCCTGGTCGGTGCCCAGCGCGCCGCCGCCTCCGGCCCGGCACCCTGGACCGAGCAGCTGTCCGCCGCGCTGATCGGCCTCGGCTACGCGAGCCGCGAGGCGGAGGAGGCCGTCGGCGCCGTCACCCCGCAGGCCGAGGCGGCCCTCGCCGAGACCGGCACCGCCCCCGTGCCGCAGCTGCTCCGCGCCGCCCTGCAGACTCTCAACCGCACCCGCTGACCCCCGCCCGCCGCCCCGCCGGCCAGGCCGTACGAACGAGAAGGCATCCACCGTGAACTGGGACGACGACACCACCGCCGAGGCACCCGAGGCCGAGGCGCGCATCGTCGGCGCCTCCGCCGAAGGGGACGACCAGGCCGTCGAGGCGGCGCTGCGCCCCAAGGACCTCAGCGAGTTCGTCGGCCAGGAGAAGGTCCGCCAGCAGCTCGACCTGGTCCTCAAGGCCGCCCGCCAGCGCGGTGCCACCGCCGACCACGTGCTGCTCTCCGGCGCCCCCGGCCTCGGCAAGACGACCCTCTCGATGATCATCGCGGCCGAGATGAACGCCCCGATCCGCATCACCTCGGGCCCCGCCATCCAGCACGCCGGCGACCTCGCCGCGATCCTCTCCTCCCTCCAGGAGGGCGAGATCCTCTTCCTCGACGAGATCCACCGGATGTCCCGGCCGGCCGAGGAGATGCTCTACATGGCGATGGAGGACTTCCGCGTCGACGTCATCGTCGGCAAGGGACCCGGCGCCACCGCCATCCCGCTGGAACTCCCGCCCTTCACCCTGGTCGGCGCCACCACCCGGGCCGGACTCCTGCCGCCCCCGCTGCGCGACCGCTTCGGCTTCACCGGCCACATGGAGTTCTACGACCCGGGCGAGCTCCAGCGCGTGATCCACCGCTCCGCCGGACTGCTCGACGTCGAGATCGACCCGGCCGGCGCCGCCGAGATCGCCGGCCGCTCCCGCGGCACCCCCCGCATCGCCAACCGCCTGCTGCGCCGCGTCCGCGACTACGCGCAGGTCAGGGCGGACGGAGTGATCACCCGGGAGATCGCCGAGGCCGCCCTGAGCGTGTACGAGGTCGACGGCCGCGGCCTCGACCGTCTCGACCGGGCCGTCCTGGAGGCCCTGCTCAAGCTCTTCGGCGGCGGACCGGTCGGTCTGTCCACTCTCGCGGTCGCCGTGGGGGAGGAGCGCGAGACCGTCGAGGAGGTCGCCGAACCCTTCCTCGTACGCGAGGGACTGCTGGCCCGTACGCCCCGTGGCCGGGTCGCCACTCCCGCGGCATGGGCCCACCTCGGACTGGTTCCGCCGCAGGCAGCAGGCCCGGGAGCACACGGAAGCGGACAACAGGGGCTCTTCGGGGCGTGACGGTGGCGACACTCGCCCGGACAGGAACCGGGGTGCGATGCTGGACGTTGTTCCATCGATGCGGACTCGCCTAGACTCCGCCGATGCCGCCCTTTCTGGTCGGCGCGCCCACCCCCGAAGATCAGGCCGCGGGTTCTCCGCGACCGTGCGAAGGAAACCCGTCCCGTGAGCATCGTGACCCTCCTCCCCTTCATCGTCCTCATCGGGGCCATGTTCCTGATGACCCGCTCTGCCAAGAAGAAGCAGCAGGCGGCGGCGCAGATGCGCAACGACATGCAGCCCGGCACCGGCGTACGGACGATCGGGGGGATGTACGCCACGGTCAAGGAGATCGGCGACGAGACCGTCCTCCTCGAGGTCGCTCCCGGCGTGCACGCGGTCTACGCGAAGAACGCGATCGGCGCGGTCCTCGATGACGCCGAGTACAACCGCATCGTCCACGGCGACGAGGAGGAGTCGGACTCCGACACCGTCGTCCCGGACGACGCCTCCTCGCTGACCGAGGCTGCCGAGGGCACGGAGAAGGACGCGACGGCCGACGAGGCGCCGAAGGCCGACCTGACGAAGAAGTCGGACGCGGCCGAGGACGCCACCGAGGGGCAGAAGGACGGCAAGGCCGACGGCGAGACCGACGCGAAGTAGTCGCGGCCGGGGACCGCGCGCCCGCCCACCGGCGAGCGCGGTCCCCGGAACGGTTCCACGTCTGCGGGGGCAGGTCCCCACACACACTTCGTGGCCGTCCCGCGCACACCCGGCGCGAGGCGGTTGGACAGGGAGATACGACAGGTGGCAGCACCGAAGAAGGGCCGAAGGCCGGCGGGGGGACAGAGCCGTCCGGGCCGCGCCCTGGCACTCATCCTGATCGCCATGGTCGCACTCACCGGCGGCATGTTCTGGTCGGGGCACACCACCCCGCGCCTCGGCATCGACCTCGCCGGCGGTACGTCGATCACGCTGAAGGCGAAGGCCGAGCCCGGCCAGGAGTCGGCGGTCAACGAGACCAACATGAACACGGCGGTCGGCATCATCGAGCGCCGTGTCAACGGTCTGGGTGTCTCCGAGGCCGAGGTTCAGACGCAGGGCCGCGAGAACATCATCGTCAACATCCCTCGCGGGACGAACGAGAAGCAGGCCCGTGAGCAGGTCGGTACCACCGCCCAGCTCTACTTCCGGCCCGTTCTCGCCGTGACGAACGGTGCGCCCCAGGCGGCCCCGAGTGCCACGCCCTCGGGCTCCCCCTCGGCCAAGCCGTCCGCCTCCGCCACCGGCGCCACCGCGGACAAGAAGTCGGCCAGCCCGACGGCCACCGCCTCCACCCAGGGCCGCGCGCTCACCGAGGCCCTCAAGGCCCCGAGCCCGACGCCCACCGCGAGCGCCTCGTCGTCCGCGAAGCCGAAGACCGGCGCGACTCCCACGGCGACCCCGACGCCCGACGCCGCCACCGCGGCGCTGGAGCAGAAGTTCACCGCCCTGAACTGCCTCGACCCGAAGCAGCGCGCCGCGGCCGGCCAGGGCGTCAAGCCCGCCGAGCCCGCCGTCGCCTGTGGCGAGGACGCCCCCGGCGTCTGGTCGAAGTACCTCCTCGGCCCGGCCGAGGTCGAGGGCAAGGACGTCGACAAGGCCAAGGCCGCCATCGACCAGCGCTCCGGTCAGTGGATCGTGGACATGGAGTTCACCGACGGTGGCTCCAAGAAGTTCCAGTCGATCACCAGCAAGCTGTCGGCGCAGACCGACCCGCAGAACCGCTTCGCGATCGTCCTGGACGGCGAGGTCGTCTCGGCCCCGTCGGTGCGCACCACGCTCAGCGCCAGCGCGCAGATCTCCGGCAGCTTCAACCAGCAGTCGGCCCAGGACCTCGGCAACATCCTGGCCTACGGCGCCCTGCCGCTCTCCTTCGAGACGCAGAGCGTCGACACCGTCACCGCCGCCCTCGGCGGCGACCAGCTGGAGGCGGGCCTCATCGCGGGCGCCATCGGCCTCGCGCTGGTCATCATCTACCTGGTCGCCTACTACCGCGGCCTGTCGCTGATCGCGATCCTGAGCCTCGGCGTCTCGGCGCTCCTCACCTACGTGATCATGGCGCTGCTCGGCCCGGCCATCGGCTTCGCGCTGAACCTGCCGGCCGTCTGCGGTGCCATCGTCGCCATCGGTATCACCGCGGACTCGTTCATCGTGTACTTCGAGCGCATCCGTGACGAGCTCCGCGAGGGCCGCACGCTGCGCCCGGCCGTCGAGCGCGCCTGGCCGCGTGCCCGCCGCACGATCATGGTCTCCGACTTCGTGTCGTTCCTGGCCGCGGCCGTGCTCTTCATCGTCACCGTCGGCAAGGTCCAGGGCTTCGCGTTCACGCTCGGCCTGACCACCCTGCTCGACATCGTCGTGGTGTTCCTCTTCACCAAGCCGGTCATGACGCTCCTCGCGCGGACCAAGTTCTTCGGCAACGGCCACCCCTGGTCCGGCCTGGACCCGAAGCGCCTCGGCGCGAAGCCGCCGCTGCGCCGCACCCGCCGTGCCCACGCCCCCGTCGACGCGAAGGAGGCGTGAGATGTCGAAGCTCGGCGATCTCGGCGCCCGGCTCCACCGCGGTGAGGTCGGTTACGACTTCATCGGCAACCGCAAGATCTGGTATGGCCTGTCCATCCTGATCACCATCACCGCCATCGTCGCCCTGGCCGTCCGCGGCCTGAACATGGGCATCGAGTTCCAGGGCGGCGCCGTCTTCACCACCCCGAAGTCGGAAGTCTCCGTCAGCCAGGCGCAGGAGTACGCGGAAGAGGCTTCCGGCCACGACGCGATCGTCCAGCAGCTCGGCAACGGCTCCCTGCGCATCCAGGTCGGCGGCCTCGACACCGCGCAGTCCGACCAGGTCCGCGCGGAGCTCGCCAAGGACCTCAACGTCCCCGAGGACAAGATCGCGGCCGAGCTGGTGGGTCCCAGCTGGGGTGAGCAGATCGCCACCAAGGCATGGACCGGCCTGGGGGTCTTCATGATCCTCGTGGTGATCTACCTGGCCATCGCCTTCGAGTGGAGAATGGCGGTCGCGGCACTGATCGCCCTCATCCACGACCTCACGATCACCGTCGGCATCTACTCGCTGGTCGGCTTCGAGGTCACCGTCGGCACGGTCATCGGTCTGCTGACGATCCTCGGTTACTCGCTGTACGACACGGTCGTGGTCTTCGACTCCCTCAAGGAGCAGACGAAGGACATCACCAAGCAGACCCGCTTCACCTACAGCGAGCTGGCCAACCGTTCGATCAACGGCACCCTGGTCCGTTCGATCAACACCACCGTCGTCGCGCTGCTGCCGGTCGCCGGCCTGCTCTTCATCGGTGGCGGCGTCCTCGGCGCCGGCATGCTGAACGACATCTCGCTGTCGCTGTTCGTGGGTCTCGCCGCCGGTGCGTACTCCTCGATCTTCATCGCCACCCCGCTGGTCGCCGACCTCAAGGAGCGCGAGCCGGCGATCAAGGCCCTGAGGAAGCGCATCGACGCCAAGCGCGCGAGCGCCGCCGCCAAGGGCGAGTCGGCGGACGAGACGGACGCGCTGTCCATGGAGGCCGAGACCGCCGTCGTGGGCCCCCGGGTGAGCCGTCGGGGCACCCAGGAGCACCGAGGATGACCGCCGAGGCCCAGGACGTCACCGCACTCCTGCTCAGCCGCATCCGCGACGTTCCCGACTACCCGAAGCCGGGCGTGCTGTTCAAGGACATCACGCCGCTGCTCGCGGACCCGGAGGCGTTCACGGCCCTCACCGACTCCCTCGCCGGGCTGTGCGTCGCGCACGGCGCGACGAAGATCGTCGGCCTGGAGGCGCGCGGCTTCATCCTGGCCGCCCCGGTGGCCGTCCGCGCGGGCCTGGGCTTCATCCCGGTCCGCAAGGCCGGCAAGCTCCCCGGGGCCACGCTCAGCCAGGCGTACGAGCTGGAGTACGGCACCGCCGAGATCGAGGTGCACGCCGAGGACCTGGCCGCGGGCGACCGCGTCATGGTCATCGACGACGTCCTCGCCACCGGCGGCACGGCCGGGGCCTCGATCGAGCTCATCCGCCGCGCCGGCGCCGAGGTGGCGGGCGTCGCGGTCCTCATGGAACTGAGCTTCCTCCCGGGCCGCGCCCGGCTGGAGCCCGCACTGAACGGGGCACCGCTCACGGCACTCATCCGAGTGTGATCCTTCAAGTCCGACGATCTCCCGCCCGATAACGGTCGAGGGACACGGCAACGGGCGCCCCGGGACCTCCCGAGGCGCCCTTCGCCGTTCCCGACCGTGTTCGCGCCGCCAGGAGGAAGTCGAATGAACATGTCCCGCACGTCCGTCGCCGGAGTGGTCTCCCTGATCGCGGTCGCCGCGCTCGGGGCCGCCGCGAACCCCGCGAGCGCGGGCCGGCCGGTCCGGGCCCCGCAGGCGGCCGCCGACTCGTGCGTCGGCTGGAAGAACGCCGGCAGCGCGCCCCTGAAGTGGACGAAGGCCAGTGACGCCTGCGGCCACTTCGGCGCCGAGGGCATGACGATGGTGTACGCCTGGAAGGTCTTCAGGGGCGGCGGCATCTGCGTCCGCGTCAAGGGCTTCGACGCCCGCCGCAAGGAGATCTGGTCCGACCAGCTGTGCGGCAAGAGCGGATCCGTCAGGATCCACTGGGGCAATGTCGCCGCCGCCAAGGAGATCCAGGTGAAGGGCGGCCCCTCCCTCCTGCGCTGGAACTGACCGCGGGCCCGGCGGCGGGGCACCGCCGCCGGGCGCACCGCCGCCGGGGTGACGGCCACCGCGTGCGCATCCGGACTCGTGGCTCGATACCATGGCCTTTCCGGGCCTGACCGGGGGACCCGGCACCGCACGAGGAGCGCTCTTGCCAGACGAGGCCCAGTCACTCTCCGCCGCGCAGCCCGACCCGAAGGCCGACAAGGCCGCGACGGGAACCGGCACGCCCCAGAACAAGCCCGCGGAGACCGGGCCCGCGCCCGAGGCACCCGCGCCGGCGCCCACCCCGGCCCCGGCCCCCGCCTCGACGACCCGGCCGGCACCGGCCCCGCCCACCCGCTCGGGCGGCTCGTCCAACCGGGTCCGCGCCCGGCTCGCCCGCCTCGGCGTCCAGCGCTCCTCCCCGTACAACCCGGTCCTCGAACCGCTGCTGCGGATCGTCCGGTCCAACGACCCCAAGATCGAGACGGCGACCCTCCGCCAGGTCGAGCACGCCTACCAGGTCGCCGAGCGCTGGCACCGCGGCCAGAAGCGCAAGAGCGGCGACCCGTACATCACGCACCCGCTCGCCGTGACGACCATCCTCGCCGAGCTCGGCATGGACCCGGCGACCCTGATGGCCGGACTCCTCCACGACACCGTCGAGGACACCGAGTACGGCCTGGAGACCCTGCGCCGCGACTTCGGCGACCAGGTCGCGCTCCTCGTCGACGGTGTCACCAAGCTCGACAAGGTCAAGTTCGGCGAGGCCGCCCAGGCCGAGACCGTCCGCAAGATGGTCGTGGCCATGGCCAAGGACCCGCGCGTCCTGGTCATCAAGCTCGCCGACCGCCTGCACAACATGCGCACCATGCGCTACCTCAAGCGGGAGAAGCAGGAGAAGAAGGCCCGCGAGACCCTCGAGATCTACGCACCCCTGGCCCACCGCCTGGGCATGAACACCATCAAGTGGGAACTGGAGGACCTCGCCTTCGCGATCCTCTACCCCAAGATGTACGACGAGATCGTCCGGCTCGTCGCCGAGCGCGCCCCCAAGCGGGACGAGTACCTCGCCATAGTGACCGACGAGGTCCAGGCCGACCTGCGCGCCGCCCGGATCAAGGCCACCGTCACCGGCCGCCCGAAGCACTACTACAGCGTCTACCAGAAGATGATCGTCCGCGGCCGTGACTTCGCGGAGATCTACGACCTGGTCGGCATCCGCGTCCTCGTGGACACCGTCCGCGACTGCTACGCGGCCCTCGGCACCGTCCACGCGCGATGGAACCCGGTCCCCGGCCGGTTCAAGGACTACATCGCGATGCCGAAGTTCAACATGTACCAGTCGCTGCACACGACGGTCATCGGGCCCAACGGCAAGCCGGTCGAGCTCCAGATCCGCACCTTCGACATGCACCGGCGCGCCGAGTACGGCATCGCCGCCCACTGGAAGTACAAGCAGGAGGCCGTCGCCGGCGCCTCCAAGGTCCGCGCCGACGTGCCCAAGAAGGCCGGCAAGGACGACCACCTCAACGACATGGCGTGGCTGCGCCAGCTCCTCGACTGGCAGAAGGAGACCGAGGACCCCAGCGAGTTCCTGGAGTCCCTGCGCTTCGACCTCTCCCGCAACGAGGTCTTCGTCTTCACGCCCAAGGGCGACGTCATCGCGCTGCCCGCCGGCGCGACCCCCGTCGACTTCTCGTACGCCGTCCACACCGAGGTCGGCCACCGCACCATAGGAGCGCGGGTCAACGGGCGGCTCGTGCCCCTCGAATCGACCCTCGACAACGGCGACCTGGTCGAGGTCTTCACCTCCAAGGCCGCCGGCGCCGGCCCCTCCCGCGACTGGCTGGGCTTCGTCAAGTCCCCGCGCGCCCGCAACAAGATCCGCGCCTGGTTCTCCAAGGAGCGTCGCGACGAGGCCATCGAGCAGGGCAAGGACTCCATCGCGCGGGCCATGCGCAAGCAGAACCTGCCGATCCAGCGCATCCTGACCGGCGACTCGCTCGTCACCCTCGCCCACGAGCTGCGCTACGCGGACATCTCCTCGCTGTACGCGGCGATCGGCGAGGGCCACGTCACCGCCCAGTCCATCGTGCAGAAGCTGGTGCAGGCGCTCGGCGGCGAGGAGGCCGCCACCGAGGACATCGACGAGGCAGCGCCGCCCACCCGGGGCCGCTCCAAGCGCCGCTCCAGCGCCGACCCCGGTGTCGTCGTCAAGGGCGTCGAGGACGTCTGGGTGAAGCTGGCCCGCTGCTGCACCCCGGTCCCCGGCGACCCGATCATCGGATTCGTCACCCGGGGCAGTGGCGTATCGGTTCACCGCAGCGACTGCGTCAACGTGGACTCGCTCTCCCGGGAGCCCGAGCGGATCCTGGAGGTCGAGTGGGCCCCGACCCAGTCCTCGGTCTTCCTCGTCGCCATCCAGGTCGAGGCCCTGGACCGGTCCCGGCTGCTCTCGGACGTCACCCGGGTCCTCTCGGACCAGCACGTCAACATCCTCTCGGCGGCCGTCCAGACCTCCCGCGACCGGGTGGCCACCTCCCGCTTCACCTTCGAGATGGGCGACCCGAAGCACCTGGGCCACGTCCTGAAGGCGGTGCGGGGCGTGGAGGGCGTCTACGACGTCTACCGCGTCACCTCGGCCCGCAGGCCCTGACGACGGACACGAGGAAGGCCCCCCGGCGTGCTGCCGGGGGGCCTTCCTCGTACGGTCGCGGCCACGGTCAGCCGCCGAACTCCTCCAGCCCCTTCAGGGCCTGGTCGAGCAGGGCCTGGCGGCCCTCCAGCTCGCGGGCGAGCTTGTCGGCCTTGGCGTCGTTGCCGGCGGCGCGGGCCGCGTCGACCTGCTTGCGCAGCTTCTCGACGGCGTCCTGGAGCTGGCCGGTCAGACCCGCGGCACGCGCGCGCGCCTCCGGGTTCGTCCGGCGCCACTCGGCCTCCTCGGACTCCTGGAGGGCCCGCTCCACCGTGTGCATCCGGGCCTCGACCTTGGGACGGGCGTCCCGCGGCACGTGGCCGATGGCCTCCCAGCGCTCGTTGAGGGAACGGAAGGCCGCGCGCGCCGCCTTCAGGTCCGTCACCGGGAGCAGCTTCTCGGCCTCGACCGCGAGCTCCTCCTTCAGCTTGAGGTTCTCGGTCTGCTCCGCGTCCCGCTCGGCGAACACCTCGCCGCGCGCCGCGAAGAAGACGTCCTGGGCGCCGCGGAAGCGGTTCCACAGGTCGTCCTCGTGCTCGCGCTGGGCGCGGCCGGCCGCCTTCCACTCCGTCATCAGGTCGCGGTAGCGGGCCGCCGTGGTACCCCAGTCGGTGGAGTTCGACAGCGACTCCGCCTCGGCGACCAGACGCTCCTTGGTCTTGCGGGCGTCCTCGCGCTGGGCGTCGAGCGAGGCGAAGTGGGCCTTGCGGCGCTTCGAGAACGCCGAGCGGGCGTGCGAGAAGCGGTGCCACAGCTCGTCGTCGGACTTGCGGTCGAGCCGGGGGAGGCCCTTCCAGGTGTCCACGAGCGCCCGCAGCCGCTCGCCGGCGGAACGCCACTGCTCGCTCTGGGCCAGTTCCTCGGCCTCCACGACGAGCTTCTCCTTGGCGGAGCGGGCCTCGTCGGTCTGCTTCGCCTTCTGGGCCTTGCGCTCCTCGCGGCGCGAGTCGACCGACTCGACGAGCTTGTCCAGCCGGACGGCGAGCGCGGCCAGGTCGCCGACGGCGTGGTGCTCGTCGACCTGCTGGCGGATGTGCTCGATCGCCGCGGTGGCGTCCTTCGCCGAGAGATCGGTGGTCCTCACGCGCTTCTCGAGGAGGCCGATCTCGACCACCAGGCCCTCGTACTTGCGCTCGAAGTAGGCCAGGGCCTCCTCGGGGGTGCCGGCCTGCCACGATCCGACGACCTTCTCGCCCTCGGCCGTCCGCACGTACACGGTGCCCGTCTCGTCGACGCGGCCCCACGGGTCGCTGCTCACAGCGCCTCCTCACCATGATGCCGTCGCGGGGTCGTACCCCCCGGGCATCGTCCACAGTTTCCCGGCGGGCCTCGCCCGCCATCCGCAGCGCGGCCGACGGCCCAACGCTGCACAACGCCAATCTAGGCGAACCGCGGCCCGGCTGTCCGCACTCAGCGCGACCGAGATTCACGGTCACGCGCGCGTGCGGACGCCCCGGCTCACTTCTTCGTGACGGTCGCCTTCTCGACGGTGACGGGCTTCTTCGGGGCGCCGTCCCCGGCGCCGCCCTCGACACCGGCCGCGGCCACGTCCTGGACCGCCTTGAGACCGGCCGCGTCGATCGTGCCGAACGGGGTGTAGGTCGGGGGCAGCTTGGTGTCCTTGTAGACGAGGAAGAACTGGGAGCCGCCGGTGCCCGGCTGCCCGGTGTTGGCCATGGCGACGGTGCCGGCGGGGAAGGTCACCGTGCCGTCCGCGCCCGCCTTGCCCAGGGCGCCCAGGTTCTCGTCCGGGATGGTGTAGCCCGGGCCGCCGGTGCCGTCGCCCTTGGGGTCACCGCACTGGAGCACGTAGATGCCCTGGGTGGTGAGGCGGTGGCACTTGGACCCGTCGAAGTACTTCTTGCCCGCGAGGTGCGCGAAGGAGTTCACCGTGCGCGGGGTCTTCGCCGCGTCCATGGTGATCGTGATGTCGCCCTCGTTCGTCTTCAGGGACATCGCGTACGTGGCCTTGCTGTCCACGGTCAGCTTCGGCTCCGGGCTCGCCGCCTCGGTCTGCGAGGGGGTGGGCGCGGCCGTCGTCGGCGTGTCGCTCGCCGTGTTGTCCGAGCCCTTGTCGGGGCCGTCCGTCAGCGCCACGGAGGCGTAGACGGCGCCGCCCGCCGCAAGCACCACCGCGAGGGCGGCGGCGACGACGGTGTTGCGGCGCCTCGCCTTGCGCCGGTTCTCCTCCCGCCGCTGCTGCTGCCGCGCGTACTTCTCCCTGGCAAGCTGCCGCCGCCGCTGATCGCTGGTGACCACCGGGTCCGCTCCTTGTCGCTCGTGTGTTCCTGTCCTGGCCGGATGTGCCCGTACCGTATACGGGTTGGCTGTGGAACCGGCACCGCCGGTAGGCTCTGATCTGCCGCATTCCGTGTTTTCCGCGAGTTCCGCGCCGACGTGCCGGACGACATCTAAGGACGAACGTGCTGATTGCCGGGTTCCCCGCCGGGGCCTGGGGGACCAATTGCTATCTGGTCGCCCCCGCCGCAGGCGAGGAGTGCGTCATCATCGACCCGGGCCACCAGGCCGCCCAGGGTGTCGAGGAGACGCTGAAGAAGCATCGGCTCAAGCCCGTCGCCGTCGTCCTCACCCATGGACACATCGACCACGTCGCCTCCGTCGTCCCGGTGTGCGGCGCCCATGACGTCCCCGCGTGGATCCACCCGTCCGACCGCTACATGATGAGCGACCCGGAGAAGGCCCTCGGCCGCTCCATCGGGATGCCTCTCATGGGCGAGCTGACCGTGGGAGAGCCCGACGACGTGCGCGAGCTCACCGACGGCGCCGAGCTGAAGCTCGCCGGTCTCGACTTCTCCGTCGCCCACGCGCCCGGTCATACCAAGGGGTCGGTGACCTTCAGGATGCCCCAGACCACGGAGATCCCCTCCGTGTTCTTCTCCGGGGACCTCCTGTTCGCCGGCTCCATCGGACGCACCGACCTGCCCGGCGGTGACATGGACGAGATGCTCGCTTCGCTGGCCCGCGTGTGCCTGCCGCTCGACAACTCGACCGTGGTGCTGTCGGGACACGGTCCCCAGACGACCATCGGCCAGGAGCGCGCCACCAACCCCTACCTGCGGGACGTGGCGGCCGGCCTCGGGAGCACGGACGCTCCCCGACGAGGAATGTGACGAGATTTTCGTGAGCACCTTCAAGGCCCCCAAGGGCACGTACGACCTGATCCCGCCCTTCTCCGCCACCTACCTGGCGGTCCGCGACGCGATCTCCGCGCCGCTGCGGAAGTCCGGCTACGGCTACGTCGAGACCCCCGGCTTCGAGGACGTCAACCTCTTCGCCCGCGGCGTCGGAGAGTCCACCGACATCGTCAGCAAGGAGATGTACGCCTTCGAGACCAAGGGCGGCGACAAGCTCGCCCTGCGCCCCGAGGGGACCGCCTCCGTCCTGCGCGCCGCCCTGGAGTCCAACCTCCACAAGCAGGGCAACCTGCCGGTCAAGCTCTGGTACTCCGGCTCGTACTACCGCTACGAGCGCCCGCAGAAGGGCCGCTACCGCCACTTCTCGCAGGTCGGCGCCGAGGCGATCGGTGCGGAGGACCCGGCGCTCGACGCCGAGCTGATCATCCTGGCCGACCAGGCGTACCGCTCGCTCGGCCTGCGGAACTTCCGCATCCTGCTGAACTCGCTCGGCGACAAGGAGTGCCGTCCCGTCTATCGCGAGGCGCTCCAGGGCTTCCTGCGCGCCCTCGACCTGGACGACGAGACCCGCCGCCGCATCGAGATCAACCCGCTGCGCGTCCTCGACGACAAGCGCGAGGCCGTGCAGAAGCAGCTCGTCGGCGCGCCGCTGCTGCGCGACTACCTGTGCGACGCGTGCAAGGCGTACCACGAGGAGGTGCGCGCCCTGATCCTCGCGGCGGGCGTCGTCTTCGAGGACGACGCCAAGCTGGTCCGCGGCCTCGACTACTACACCCGCACCACCTTCGAGTTCGTCCACGACGGTCTCGGCTCGCAGTCGGCGGTCGGCGGCGGCGGCCGCTACGACGGCCTCTCCGAGATGATCGGCGGCCCCGCGCTGCCGTCCGTGGGCTGGGCGCTCGGCGTGGACCGGACGGTCCTGGCCCTGGAGGCGGAGGGCGTCGAGCTCGACATCCCCGCCGCGACCAGCGTCTTCGCGGTGGCCATCGGCGACGAGGCCCGCCGCCTGCTCTTCGGCAAGGTCACCGAGCTGCGCCGGGAGGGCATCGCCGCCGACTTCTCCTTCGGCGGCAAGGGCCTCAAGGGCGCCATGAAGGACGCCAACCGTTCGGGCGCCCGCCTCGCCGTCGTCGCCGGCGAGCGCGACCTCGCCGAGGGCGTCGTCCAGCTCAAGGACATGGAGTCCGGCGAGCAGCAGGCCGTCGCCCTCGACGCCCTCCTGGACGCCGTCAAGGCGAAGCTGTCCTGACGGACCGCACACGCGGACGGGGCCCGGACCACTCACGGTGGTCCGGGCCCCGTCCTTATCTCCAGCGAACGGTGCGGAGACGGACAGGTGTTGCAGAATGACCGTGCCCACAAGGCCCGCGAGCGAGGGAAACAGGCGACATGACGAAGGCAGCGGTGGACGAGACCGCGTCCGGCCGGGACAGCGGCGGCACGATCGGGGCGAGCAGGGCCTTCGCCTGGCTGCTGGTGATCACCGGGGCGGCCGGACTGCTCGCCGCCTGGGTCATCACCATCGACAAGATCAAGCTCCTGGAGGACCCCAACTTCACTCCGGGGTGCAGCCTCAACCCGATCGTCTCCTGCGGCAACATCATGAAGAGCGAGCAGGCGTCGGTCTTCGGCTTCCCCAACCCGATGCTCGGCCTCGTGACGTACGCCATGGTGATCGCGATCGGCGTGGGCCTGCTCGCCGGCGCCCGCTACCGCCGCTGGTACTGGCTCGGCCTCAACGCCGGGGCGCTGTTCGGCGTCGGCTTCTGCACCTGGCTCATGTACCAGTCGCTGTACGAGATCAACTCGCTCTGCCTCTGGTGCTGCCTGGCCTGGGTCGCCACCATCGTCATGTTCTGGTACGTGACCTCGCACAACGTCCGCCACGGCGTCATCCCCGCCCCCCGCGGCCTGAGGACCTTCTTCGACGAGTTCACCTGGGTCCTGCCCGTCCTCCACATCGGGATCATCGGCATGCTGATCCTGACCCGCTGGTGGGACTTCTGGACCAGCTGACGGCGACCGCGCTGTCGGTGCCGTGACCTAGGCTTCATGACTGTGGAGCCCGACCTCTTTACCGCAGCCGCCGAAGACCGCCAGGAGAAGGACCCGGCCAGCAGCCCGCTGGCCGTCCGGATGCGCCCCCGCACCCTCGACGAGGTGGTGGGCCAGCGGCACCTGCTCAAGCCCGGCTCGCCCCTGCGCCGCCTCGTCGGAGACGGCGACGGCGGCCCCGCCGGCGCCTCCTCCGTGATCCTCTGGGGCCCGCCGGGCATCGGCAAGACCACCCTCGCGTACGTCGTCTCCAAGGCGACCAACAAGCGGTTCGTGGAGCTCTCCGCGATCACCGCGGGCGTCAAGGAGGTCCGGGCCGTCATCGACGGCGCCCGGCGCGCGGTCGGCGGTTACGGCAAGGAGACCGTCCTCTTCCTCGACGAGATCCACCGCTTCTCCAAGGCCCAGCAGGACTCGCTCCTGCCGGCCGTGGAGAACCGCTGGGTGACGCTGATCGCCGCCACCACCGAGAATCCCTACTTCTCCGTCATCTCCCCGCTCCTGTCCCGCTCGCTGCTCCTCACCCTGGAGCCGCTGACCGACGAGGACCTGAGCGGACTGATGGCCCGCGCCCTCACCGGCGAGCGGGGGCTCGGCGGCGCCGTCACCCTGCCGGCGGACGCCGAGTCCCACCTCCTCCGGGTGGCCGGCGGCGACGCCCGCCGCGCCCTCACCGCCCTGGAGGCGGCCGCCGGCGCGGCCATCGCCAAGGGCGAGCCGGAGATCACCCTCCAGACCGTCGAGGAGACCGTCGACCGCGCGGCCGTGAAGTACGACCGGGACGGCGACCAGCACTATGACGTGGCCAGCGCCCTCATCAAGTCGATCCGCGGCTCCGACGTCGACGCGGCCCTGCACTACCTGGCCCGGATGATCGAGGCGGGGGAGGACCCGCGCTTCATCGCCCGACGGCTGATGATCTCCGCGAGCGAGGACATCGGCCTCGCCGACCCCAACGCCCTGCCGATCGCCGTCGCCGCCGCCCAGGCCGTCGCCATGATCGGCTTCCCCGAGGCGGCCCTCACCCTGAGCCACGCCACGATCGCCCTCGCGCTCGCCCCCAAGTCGAACGCGGCGACGACCGCGATCGGCGCCGCCCTCGCCGACGTGCGCAACGGCCTCGCCGGCTCCGTCCCGCCCCACCTCCGCGACGGCCACTACAAGGGCGCGGCCAAGCTCGGCCACGCCCAGGGCTACGTGTACCCCCACGACGTCCCCGGCGGCATCGCCGCCCAGCAGTACGCCCCGGACGCCATCCACGGCCGCCACTACTACGAGCCCACCCGCTACGGCGCGGAGGCGAGGTACGCGGACGTGGTGGAGCGCGTACGAGCCCGCCTGAAGAGCGAGGACTAGGCGGTCTCCTGCCGGGCGGGTGCGTGACCACCCCGCGGAGCCGGTACACTGGTCCGGATTGCTGCGTCCCGTGTCCGGCTCCGGTCGGCACACCAGAACGGGACAGTCAGCCGGAGACCCGGCCCTCGGGCGGGGTTTCCAGGAGCGTCGCGCACCTTCGAAGGTGTCGCGGGCCACCCATCACCACCCGGATCCCGGGAGCGGCGGTGGGTCGTTCGCGTGCTGCACGTATGTGCCCAGACCTGGGAGCGGCTGCCCGACAGGTCCGTCCCGTACGGACCAGACGGGTTTCCCGGCTGCGGATGCGACCTCCCCTAACCCTGGTGAAGCCGTTTTCGTATCAATGAGAGAGGTTGGTTCATGCCGAACCAGTCCCGTCCCAAGGTCAAGAAGTCGCGTGCCCTCGGCATCGCGCTGACCCCGAAGGCCGTCAAGTACTTCGAGGCCCGCCCCTACCCGCCGGGCGAGCACGGCCGTGGCCGCAAGCAGAACTCGGACTACAAGGTCCGTCTGCTCGAGAAGCAGCGTCTGCGCGCCCAGTACGACATCAGCGAGCGCCAGATGGCGCGTGCCTACGACCGCGCCAAGAAGGCCGAAGGCAAGACGGGCGAGGCGCTGGTCGTCGAGCTCGAGCGTCGCCTCGACGCCCTGGTCCTGCGTTCGGGCATCGCCCGCACCATCTACCAGGCCCGCCAGATGGTCGTCCACGGCCACATCCAGGTCAACGGTGGCAAGGTCGACAAGCCGTCGTTCCGCGTCCGTCCCGACGACGTCGTGATGGTCCGCGAGCGCAGCCGCACCAAGCCGCTGTTCGAGATGGCCCGCGAGGGTGGCTTCGCCGCCGACGGCGAGACCCCGCGCTACCTGCAGGTCAACCTGAAGGCCCTGGCCTTCCGCCTCGACCGCGACCCGAACCGCAAGGAAATCCCGGTCATCTGCGACGAGCAGCTGGTCGTCGAGTACTACGCCCGCTGATCCAGCGGCACCTCCCGGCGGCAGCGCTGGGGGAGTAGTACCACCCACGCGGTGTTCAGCCCGCCGCTTCCCCGCCCTTACCGGTGGGGGAGCCGGCGGGCTTCCGCGTTCCCGGGACCGCCGCCGACCTCGCCGTACGGAACGGCCGCGGGGCCGCGGGTCCGGCCTGCCGGCCGACGGCCGCGTCCCGGTGCCCGGAGAGCGCCCGCTCCACCGCCGCGTCCACCGGGAGCGACCGGCCCTCCCGGAACGCGACGCCGTACGCCTCCGCCCCCAGCGCCTCGCCGGCCAGCCGCTCGCCCAGCGCCCTCGGCCCGCCGAACGTCTCCGAGCCGAAGAGCCGGACGCCGACCGTGTCCCACAACGGCACCGTCGCCCCCTGCAGGACCGCGGCCTCCGCCGCGTCCCCCTCGCTCGCCGTCACCAGCGCGAGCATCTCGATCGCGAGGACGAGCCCGACCAGGTCGTGGAACGTGTGGTTGATCGACACGCACTCGTCGAGCAGCTCCCGCGCCTCCGGGTACGCGCCGCGGGTCCACGCGGAGAACCCCAGGACGTAGAGCGCGTAGGCGCGGGTCCACCGCTCCCCCCGCTCCTCGCAGATCTCCCGCACCTCGCGGCAGATCGCGACCGCCCCCTCCAGGTCGCCCCGGAAGGCCCGCGCCATGGCCAGTTCGACCTGCCCCATCAGCACGTTGCTGTTCAGCTCGCCGAGCTCACGGTAGGTGTCGAGCGCCCGCCCGATCAGCTCCTCGGCCCGCGGCATGTCGTCCGACAGCAGCGCGAGGCAGCCCATCCGGTGCGTCGCGTACGCCTCCGCCAGCGCGTTCCCGGAAGCCCTCGCCCGCTCCCCGCACTCGTGGAGCGCCGCCACCGCCGCCGTGCCGTCCCCCTGGAGGACGGCCACGTATCCGAGCACCCACAGCGCCTTGAGGCGCGCCTCCTCGTGCCCGGACTCCAGCGCGAGCGCCCGCTCCAGCCAGTGCCGGCCCTCCGAGAGCCGCCCGCAGCCCACCCACGCGAACCACAGCGTGCCCGCCAGGTGCTGGGCGAGATGCGCGTCCTCCGGGAGCTCGAGGCACAGGTCGAGGGCCGCCCGCAGATTGGGCAGCGCCGCGTCCGTGCGGGCCGCGACCTCGGCCTGGCGCGGGCTGAACCACTCCAGCTCGCACCAGGTGGCCAGCCCCATGTACCAGTCGCGGTGCCGGCGCCGCATCCGCTCCGTGTCGCCGAGCGCCGCCAGCCACTCCGCCCCGTACGCGGCCACCGTGTCCAGGAGCCGGTAGGCGGGGCCCGCCGGGGAGTCCTCCCGCGCCACGAGCGACTGCCCGAGCAGCCCCCCGAGCAGATCGAGGATGTGGTCGGGGGGCAGCTCCGGGCCGCCGCACACGTACTCCACCGCCTCCAGGTCGAAGGGGCCGGCGAAGACCGAGAGCCGCGCCCACAGCAGCCGCTCCTGGGCGGTGCACAGCTCGTGGCTCCAGCCGATCGCGGTCCGCAGCGTCTGGTGGCGGGGCAGCGCACCGCGCGCGCCGTCCGTGAGGAGCCGGAACCGGTCGTCGAGACGGCACAGCATCTGCTCGACCGAGAGCAGCGGCAGCCGGCCCGCCGCCAGTTCGAGGGCGAGCGGAATGCCGTCGAGCCGCCGGCACAGCTCCCGTACGGCCTCGGCAGGGCCGGGGAGGAAGGGCGCGTCCGTCGTCGTCGGGCCGGGCAGCGCCCGCGCCGGCGGGGCGGTCGGAATCACCGTCCTCGGGGCGGGAGAGGTCGTGCCCCTCGGCGCGGGGAGCGCCGGCGCCATCGGGGCGCCCGCCTCCGCCGCCCGTTCGGCGAGCAGGGTCACCGCGTCCCCGTCGTCCATCGGCGCCAGCGTGAACACGGTCTCGCCCGCCACCCGAAGCGCCCGGCGGCCGACCGCGAGGACGGTCAGCCTCGGCGCGTGCGCGAGCAGATCGCGCACCAGCGGGGCACAGCTCTCCACCAGGTGTTCGTAACCGTCGACCACCAGCAGCAGTCGGCGGTCCGCGAGGTGCTCCACGAGCACTTCGCGCGGGGCCCGCAGGGTGTGGTCGGTCAGTCCGAGCGCCTCGACGAGGGCGTACGCCACCAGGTCCGGGTCGCGCAGCGGCGCGAGGTCGGCGAGGCGCACCCCGTCGACGTAGCGTTTCTGCGCCTCGGCGGCAGCCCGAACGGCCAGCCGGGTCTTGCCGACCCCGCCCACCCCCACGACCGTGACCAGGCGGGACGTCTCGAGGAGCGCCGTCAGGGCGGCCTGCTCGGCGGCCCGTCCGACGAACCGGTTCAGCTCCGCCGGGAGATTGCTCCGTCGCATGGGACACGGAGCGTACCCATCCGCGCGCTCTCCGTACAATCGGTTCCCCGAACTCCCGTCCCACGCGCGGTAATGCGGTACGGCGGGCCAGCCCGGGCGCGATAGGGTCGGGGGACTACTTTTGGCAAGAACCCGACGACAGATCCGACGACACAGAGAGCGGTGCAGAGTGACCGGTGGAGAGGTTGCCGGCATCCTGGTGGCCGTCTTCTGGGCGATCCTGGTCTCCTTCCTCGCCGTGGTGCTGGTGAGGCTGGCACAGACGCTCAGGGCGACCACCAAGCTGGTGGCGGACGTGACCGAGCAGGCCGTCCCCCTGCTGGTCGACGCCTCCACGACCGTGCGCTCGGCACAGACCCAGCTCGACCGGGTCGACGCCATCGCGTCGGACGTCCAGGAGGTCACCTCCAACGCCTCCGCGCTCTCCTCCACCGTCGCCTCCACCTTCGGGGGCCCGCTCGTCAAGGTGGCCGCCTTCGGCTACGGCGTGCGCAAGGCGCTCGGCCGCGACCGGGACGGCGAGGACGTGTCGCGGGCCTCCGCGCGACGTACTGTGATCGTCGGCCGTACCGTGCCGTCCTCGAGACGCCGGAAGCAGAAGGGCTGAGCCGCGATGTTCCGCCGCACGTTCTGGTTCACGGCCGGCGCAGCCGCCGGTGTGTGGGCCACCACCAAGGTCAACCGCAAGCTGAAGCAGCTGACCCCCGAGAGCCTCGCGGCCCAGGCGGCGAACAAGGCGGTCGAGACCGGCCACCGGCTCAAGGACTTCGCCCTCGACGTGAGGGCGGGGATGCTCCAGCGGGAGGCCGAACTCGGCGAGGCGCTCGGGCTCGACGCCCCCGTGGACCAGGGCACCGCCCGGGACCGGGAGCTTCCGGAGCCCCGCCGCAGGACCGCGCTCGGCGTCACGCCGTCGAAGACCACGCATTCAATTCCCACGATCTCGTACAACCGGAATGAGGACCACTGATGGAGTCGGCTGAAATCCGCCGCCGCTGGCTGAGCTTCTTCGAGGAGCGCGGGCACACCGTCGTCCCTTCGGCGTCGCTCATCGCGGACGACCCGACTCTGCTGCTCGTCCCCGCCGGCATGGTGCCCTTCAAGCCCTACTTCCTGGGTGAGGTCAAGCCGCCCTTCACGCGCGCCTCCAGCGTGCAGAAGTGCGTGCGCACGCCCGACATCGAGGAAGTCGGCAAGACCACCCGCCACGGCACGTTCTTCCAGATGTGCGGCAACTTCTCCTTCGGCGACTACTTCAAGGAAGGCGCCATCAAGCTCGCCTGGGAGCTGCTGACCACTTCGGTGGAGCACGGCGGCTACGGGCTGGAGCCGGAGAAGCTCTGGATCACCGTCTACCAGGAGGACGACGAGGCCGAGCAGATCTGGCGCGACGTCGTCGGCGTCCCCGCCGAGCGCATCCAGCGCCTCGGCAAGAAGGACAACTACTGGTCGATGGGCGTTCCCGGCCCCTGCGGCCCCTGCTCCGAGATCAACTACGACCGCGGCCCCGAGTTCGGCGTCGAGGGCGGCCCGGCCGTCAACGACGAGCGGTACGTGGAGATCTGGAACCTCGTCTTCATGCAGTACGAGCGCGGTGAGGGCACCGGGAAGGACGACTTCCCGATCCTCGGCGAGCTGCCGTCGAAGAACATCGACACGGGCCTCGGCCTGGAGCGCCTGGCGATGATCCTCCAGGGCGTCCAGAACATGTACGAGACGGACACCCTCCAGGTCGTCATCGACAAGGGCACCGAGCTCACCGGCGTCGCCTATGGCAAGGCCCACGACAGCGACGTCTCGCTCCGCGTGGTCGCCGACCACATGCGTACGTCCGTCATGCTCATCGGCGACGGCGTCACCCCCGGCAACGAGGGCCGCGGCTACGTGCTGCGCCGCATCATGCGCCGCGCCGTCCGCAACATGCGCCTCCTCGGCGCCACCGGACCGGTGGTCCAGGAGCTCGTCGACACCGTGATCAACACGATGGGCGAGCAGTACCCGGAGCTGGTCACCGACCGCAAGCGCATCGAGACCGTCGCCCTCGCCGAAGAGGCCGCCTTCCTCAAGGCCCTCAAGGGCGGCACCAACATCCTCGACACCGCCGTCACCGAGACCAAGGCCGCCGGCGGCACGATCCTCTCCGGCGACAAGGCGTTCCTGCTCCACGACACCTGGGGCTTCCCGATCGACCTCACCCTGGAGATGGCCTCCGAGCAGGGCCTCTCCGTGGACGAGGACGGCTTCCGCCGCCTGATGAAGGAGCAGCGGGACCGCGCCAAGGCCGACGCCAAGGCGAAGAAGACCGGCCACGCCGACATGACCTCGTACCGGGAGATCGCCGACACCAACGGCGCCACTCAGTTCACCGGCTACACCAACACCGAGGGCGAGACCACCGTCGTCGGCCTCCTGGTCAACGGCGTCTCCTCGCCGGCCGCCAGCGAGGGCGACGAGGTCGAGGTCGTCCTCGACCGCACTCCGTTCTACGCCGAGGGCGGCGGCCAGATCGCCGACCAGGGCCGGATCAAGCTGCACAGCGGCGCGGTCATCGAGATCCGTGACGTCCAGCAGCCCGTTCCCGGTGTCTCCGTGCACAAGGGTTCCGTGCAGGTCGGCGAGGTGACCGTGGGCGCCACCGCCTACGCCACCATCGACGTGCGCCGCCGCCGGGCCATCGCCCGCGCCCACTCGGCCACCCACCTCACCCACCAGGCGCTGCGCGACGCCCTCGGCCCGACGGCCGCCCAGGCCGGTTCCGAGAACCAGCCCGGCCGCTTCCGCTTCGACTTCGGTTCGCCGAACGCCGTCCCCGGCGCGGTCCTCACCGACGTCGAGCAGAAGATCAACGAGGTCCTCTCGCGCGAGCTCGAGGTCCACGCCGAGGTCATGCCGATCGACGAGGCCAAGCGCCAGGGCGCCATCGCCGAGTTCGGCGAGAAGTACGGCGAGCAGGTCCGCGTCGTCACCATCGGCGACTTCTCCAAGGAGCTGTGCGGCGGCACCCACGTCCACAACACCGCCCAGCTGGGTCTGGTGAAGCTGCTCGGCGAGTCGTCGATCGGTTCCGGCGTGCGCCGTATCGAGGCCCTCGTCGGCGTCGACGCGTACAACTTCCTGGCCCGCGAGCACACGGTCGTCGCCCAGCTCCAGGAGCTGGTCAAGGGCCGCCCGGAGGAGCTGCCGGAGAAGATCTCCGCCATGCTCGGCAAGCTGAAGGACGCCGAGAAGGAGATCGAGAAGTTCCGCGCGGAGAAGGTCCTCCAGGCCGCCGCCGGTCTCGTCGACTCCGCCCAGGACATCCGCGGCCTCGCCCTGGTCACCGGCCAGGTGCAGGACGGCACCGGCGCCGACGACCTGCGCAGGCTGGTCCTCGACGTGCGCGGGCGCTTCCCGTCCGACCGTCCGGCCGTCGTCGCCCTGTTCACCACGGTCAACGGCAAGCCGCTGACGGTCATCGCCACCAACGAGGCCGCCCGCGAGCGCGGCCTCAAGGCCGGCGAGCTGGTCCGCGCCGCGGCCAAGACCCTCGGGGGCGGTGGCGGCGGCAAGCCGGACGTCGCCCAGGGCGGCGGCCAGAACCCGGCCGCCGTCGGCGAGGCCATCGCCTCCGTCGAGCGTCTCGTGGTGGAGACGGCGTGACGATGCGCCGCGGCCGCCGACTCGCGGTCGATGTCGGGGACGCCCGCATCGGGGTCGCCTCGTGCGACCCCGACGGGGTCCTCGCCACGCCGGTGGAGACCGTGCCGGGACGTGATGTCCCGGCCGCCCACCGGCGGCTCCGCCAGATCGTCGAGGAGTACGAGCCCATCGAGGTCGTCGTGGGCCTGCCCCGCTCGCTCAGCGGGCGGGAGGGTCCGGCCGCGACCAAGGTCCGGGCCTTCGCCGGGGAGATGGCGAAGGGCATCGCTCCGGTGCCGGTGCGCCTGGTCGACGAGCGGATGACCACGGTCACCGCGACCCAGGGGCTCCGGGCCTCCGGTGTGAAGGCGAAGAAGGGGCGGTCCGTCATCGACCAGGCCGCCGCTGTGATCATCCTTCAGAACGCTCTTGAGTCCGAACGGGTATCAGGTAATCCGCCCGGCGAGGGCGTCGAAGTGGTCATCTGATCGCGATACGGTAACGTTCCGCGCGATGCGGCGGTGTTCGAACAGCTGCCGCACTACGTAGAGGCGGATCGTCCGGAAGCCTCGCGGCTGTTTTGGGGATCGATGACTGAGTATGGCCGGAGCCCCGGCTCCGAACCGTGGCACCCCGGGGACCCGCTCTACGGGGACCAGGGGTGGGAAGGCCAGCCGCAGCAGTACCCGCACCCGCAGCAGGCGAACCAGTACGACCAGGCCGGTCAGGGCTATGAGGACCCGTACGGCCAGGGAGGACAGGCCCCCCAGGGCTACCAGGGCGACCCGTACCAGCAGCAGGCGCAGCAGCAGTACTACCAGCAGCCGCAGCAGCCGCAGGGCTACGTGGACCCGCAGTACCAGCAGTACGAGTACCAGCAGCAGGCGCAGCCTCAGCAGCACCAGCAGCCGCAGCAGCAGTACGAGACGGGGTACCCGGGCGGTTACGACACGCCCGGGAACCTCGGACAGCAGTACGACGCGGGCTGGGAGACCGGCCAGGCGGCCATGCCGTACGGCACGCCGCCCGCCGATCCCTACGGCGGGCAGAACCCCGACCTCTACGGCACCCCCGAGGCGTACCCGCCGCCCCAGCCCCCCGGCCGCCGCCGGAAGCCGCCGGAGCCGGTGATCGACTGGGCCCCGGAGGAAGAGGCGAGCCCCGAGCCGGAAGAGGAGAAGCACCCCTTCTTCACCGGCGAGGACGACCCGGACGACGACCACGACGAGGAGCCCGCCCGAGGCCGTGGCTCCCGCGGCGACGACCGCGACCGCCGCAGCAAGGCGAAGAAACGCAAAGGCAAGAACGGCGTGGCCTGCCTGGTCGTCGCGCTCGTCCTCGCGGGCGGCGTCGGCGGCATCGGCTACTTCGGCTACCAGTTCTGGCAGGGCGAATTCGGTGCCGCGCCCGACTACACGGGCAGCGGCAGCGGCGACGTCCAGGTCGAGATCCCCAAGTCCGCCGGCGGCTACGAGATCGGCAACATCCTCAAGAAGGCCGGCGTGGTCAAGAGCGTCGACGCCTTCGTCTCGGCGCAGCAGCGGAACCCCAAGGGCCTCTCGATCCAGGCGGGCGCCTACACGCTGAAGAAGGAGATGTCGGCGGAGAGCGCGGTCACGCTGATGCTCGACCCGGCGAGCCAGAGCAACCTCGTGATCCCCGAGGGCCGGCGGAACGCCTGGGTGTACAGCGAGCTCGACAAGCGCCTCGACCTGAAGCCGGGCACCACCAAGGAGATCGCCTTCGCGAAGGCCGGCAGCCTCGGCCTGCCCGACTGGGCCAAGAACCACCCCGACATCAAGGACCCGCTGGAAGGCTTCCTCTTCCCGGCCAGCTACCCGGTCGCGAAGGGCACCAAGCCGGAGGACGCGCTGCGCAGGATGGTCTCGCGCGCGAACCAGGAGTACGGGAAGCTCGACCTGGAGGCCAAGGCGAAGGAGCACGGTCTGAGCGGACCGTGGGAGGTCCTGACGGTCGCGAGCCTGGTGCAGGTCGAAGGCAAGTACAAGCACGACTTCGACAAGGTGGCGCGGGTGGTCTACAACCGCCTCAAGCCGAACAACATGGAGACCGTGGGCCGACTGGAGTTCGACTCGACGGTCAACTACCTCAAGGGCACGAGCACCCTCGACGTCGGCAGCGTCGAGGAGATGCGCAAGATCAAGGACCCGTACAACACGTACTCGTACGACGTGAAGGGCCTCATCCCCGGTCCCATCAGCAACCCCGGCATCGAGGCACTGAACTCGGCGATGAACCCCGCCGACGGCCCGTGGTACTACTTCGTGTCGATCAACGAGAACAAGACCGTCTTCTCCGTGACCCTCAAGGAACACAACCGGAACGTCGCGGAGTACGAGAAGCAGCGGAAGCAGGGCCAGTGAGCAGGCAACACCGCGCGGCGGTCCTCGGATCGCCGATCGCCCACTCGCTCTCCCCGGTCCTGCACCGGGCGGCGTACGCCGAACTCGGCCTGGGCGACTGGTCGTACGAGCGCTTCGAGGTCGACGAGGCCGGGCTGCCCGCCTTCGTGGGCGAGCTGGACGGAAGCTGGGCCGGGCTGTCGCTGACCATGCCGCTCAAGCGGGTGATCATCCCGCTGCTCGACGAGATCAGCGACACGGCCGCCTCCGTGGAGGCCGTCAACACGGTCGTCCTCCGCGAGGACGGGCGGCGGGTCGGCGACAACACCGACATCCCCGGCATGATCGCCGCCCTGCGCGAGCGGGGCGTCGAGAAGGTGGAGTCGGCGGCGGTCCTCGGCGCCGGCGCCACCGCCTCCTCCGCGCTCGCCGCGCTCGCCCGGATCTGCCCGGGGCCCGTCACCGCGTACGTACGGAGCGAGGCACGCGCGGCGGAGATGCGGGGCTGGGGCGAGCGGCTCGGCGTGGACGTCCGTACCGCCGACTGGGAGCGGGCGGCGGAGGCCCTCGCGGCCCCGCTGGTCATCGCGACCACCCCGGCCGGCACCACCGACGCGCTGGCCGCCGCCGTCCCGGACGCCGTCGGCACCCTCTTCGACGTCCTCTACGACCCCTGGCCCACCCGCCTCGCCGCCGCCTGGTCCGACCGCGGCGGCCAGGTGGTCGGCGGCCTCGACCTCCTCGTCCACCAGGCCGTTCTCCAGGTCGAGCAGATGACGGGCCGCACGCCCGCCCCGCTCGCGGCCATGCGGGCGGCGGGGGAGCAGGCCCTGGCCGCCCGATAGGCTGCACCGTCACGCCGAGCGGAACACGGGGGAGTGCGGCGCCATGGGTGGGGAACCGATACTGGCGTCCCGCTGGGACATGCCGGTCGGCATCGCGCGCTTCCTGTGGATGGTGATCTTCAGCAGCCTGCCCGCGTGGGTGCGGTACGCCCTCGCCGCCGTGGGCGTCGCCCTCGTCCTGCACGCGGGCATCGGATGGCTGCGCGGCCGCCTCGGCGCGACGCCGGTGGAGGACGCGCCCGTCCAGGAGACCGACGCCGGCGTCCGATAGCTGGACCGGAGGGCGGGTTCGGCGTCCGGACGTGGGAGGATCGGGGACGGCGGGCCAGGGCCGCGCACCCGGCCGCGTCGTCGCAGTGCCCAGGCGCGAGCATGAGGAGCATCGTTGAGCAGGTTGCGTTGGCTGACCGCTGGGGAATCCCACGGACCCGCGCTGGTCGCGACGCTGGAGGGTCTTCCCGCCGGCGTCCCGGTCACCACAGAGCTGGTGGCGGACCACCTCGCGCGGCGACGCCTCGGCTATGGGCGTGGCGCCCGCATGAAGTTCGAGCAGGACGAGATCACCTTCCTGGGCGGCGTCCGGCACGGGCTCTCCCTCGGTTCCCCGATCGCCGTGATGGTCGGCAACACCGAGTGGCCCAAGTGGGAGAAGGTCATGTCGGCCGACCCGGTCGACCCCGCGGAGCTCAAGGAGACGGGCCGCAACGCGCCCCTGACCCGGCCCCGCCCCGGCCACGCCGACCTCGCCGGCATGCAGAAGTACGGCTTCGACGAGGCCCGGCCGATCCTGGAGCGCGCCAGCGCCCGGGAGACCGCGGCCCGCGTCGCCCTCGGTGCCGTCGCCCGGTCCTTCATCAAGGAGGCCGCGGGCATCGAGATCGTCTCGCACGTCGTCGAGCTGGCCGCCGCCAAGGCGCCCTACGGCGTCTACCCGACCCCCGGTGACGTCGAGAAGCTCGACGCCGACCCGGTCCGCTGCCTCGACGCCGACGCGTCGAAGGCGATGGTCGCCGAGATCGACCAGGCCCACAAGGACGGCGACACCCTCGGCGGAGTCGTCGAGGTCCTCGCCTACGGCGTGCCCGTCGGCCTCGGCTCGCACGTCCACTGGGACCGGCGTCTCGACGCCCGCCTGGCCGCCGCCCTCATGGGCATCCAGGCCATCAAGGGCGTCGAGGTGGGCGACGGCTTCGACCTCGCCCGGGTGCCCGGTTCGAAGGCGCACGACGAGATCGTCCGCACCGAGGAGGGCATCAAGCGCACCTCCGGCCGCTCCGGCGGCACCGAGGGCGGTCTCACCACCGGCGAACTGCTCCGCGTCCGCGCCGCGATGAAGCCGATCGCGACCGTGCCGCGCGCCCTCGCCACGATCGACGTCGTCACCGGTGAGGCGACGGCCGCCCACCACCAGCGCTCCGACGTGTGCGCCGTCCCCGCCGCCGGCATCGTCGCCGAGGCCATGGTCGCGCTCGTCCTCGCCGACGCGGTCGTCGAGAAGTTCGGCGGCGACAGCGTCCCCGAGACCCGCCGCAACGTCCGGTCGTACCTCGACAACCTGCACATCCGGTGACCGGCGGTCCCCTGGTCGTCCTCGTCGGGCCCATGGGCTCCGGCAAGTCCACGGTGGGCGCGCTCCTGGCCGCGAAGCTGGGCGTGCCCTACCGGGACACCGACGCCGACATCGTCGCCGCCGAGGGGCGCGAGATCTCCGACATCTTCGTCGAGGACGGCGAGGAGCGCTTCCGCGCCCTGGAACGGGCCGCGGTCGCCACGGCCGTCGCCGAGCACGAGGGCGTCCTCGCCCTCGGCGGCGGCGCGATCCTCGACGACGGCACCCGCGCCCTGCTGGCCGGGCGGCCTGTCGCCTACCTCTCGATGGACGTCGAGGAGGCGGTGCGCCGCGTCGGCCTCAACGCCGCCCGGCCGCTGCTCGCCGTCAACCCGCGCCGCCAGTGGCGCGAGCTGATGGAGGCGCGACGCCACCTGTACACCGAAGTCGCCCGGGCCGTCGTCTCCACCGACGACCGCACCCCCGAAGAGGTCGCGGACGCGGTCCTCTCGGCACTGGATCTGAAGAAGGACGCATGACGGACCAGGAAACGACCCGTATCCACGTCGCGGGCAGCGCGGGCACGGATCCGTACGAGGTGCTGGTCGGCCGGCAGCTGCTCGGGGAGCTCCCCGAGCTGATCGGCACCCAGGCCAAGCGGGTCGCCGTGATCCACCCGGAGGCGCTCGCCGACACCGGCGAGGCGCTCCGCGCGGACCTCGCCGAGCAGGGCTACGAGGCGGTCGCCATCCAGGTGCCGAACGCCGAGGAGGCGAAGACCGTCGAGGTCGCCGCCTACTGCTGGAAGGCGCTCGGCCAGACCGGCTTCACCCGCAGCGACGTCGTCGTCGGCGTCGGCGGCGGCGCCACCACGGACCTGGCCGGCTTCGTGGCGGCGACCTGGCTGCGGGGCGTGCGCTGGATCGCCGTCCCGACCACCGTGCTGGCGATGGTCGACGCGGCCGTCGGCGGCAAGACGGGCATCAACACCGCCGAGGGCAAGAACCTCGTCGGCGCCTTCCACCCGCCGGCCGGCGTGCTGTGCGACCTCGCCGCGCTGGACTCGCTGCCGGTGCACGACTACGTCAGCGGTCTCGCGGAGATCATCAAGGCCGGCTTCATCGTCGACCCGGTGATCCTCGACCTCATCGAGGAGGACCCGCAGGCCGCCCGTACCCCGGCCGGTCCGCACACCGCCGAGCTGCTCGTCCGCTCGATCAAGGTCAAGGCGGAGGTCGTCTCCGGCGACCTCAAGGAGTCCGGCCGCCGGGAGATCCTCAACTACGGCCACACGCTCGCCCACGCCATCGAGAAGAACGAGCGGTACAAGTGGCGGCACGGCGCCGCCGTCTCCGTCGGCATGGTCTTCGCCGCCGAGCTGGGCCGGCTGGCCGGGCGGCTCGACGACGCCACCGCCGACCGGCACCGCGCGATCCTGGAGTCCGTCGGCCTGCCGCTGACCTACCGCGGCGACCAGTGGCCCAAGCTCCTGGAGACGATGCGGGTCGACAAGAAGTCCCGCGGCGACCTGCTCCGCTTCATCGTGCTCGACGGGATCGGCAAGCCGACCGTCCTGGAGGGCCCGGACCCGGCGGTGCTGATCGCGGCGTACGGCGAGGTGTCGGCGTGAGCGAGTCGCGTCCGGTCCGCCGGGTGCTCGTGCTGAACGGCCCGAACCTGGGCCGTCTCGGCTCCCGCGAGCCCGACATCTACGGCGCCACCTCGTACAAGGGGCTCGTCGAGTCCTGCCGGACGCTCGGCGAGGAGCTCGGCTTCGACGTCGACGTGCGGGAGACCAACGACGAGGGCGAGATGATCCGCTGGCTCCACGAGGCCGCGGACGGCGCGATCCCGGTGGTGATCAACCCCGGCGCGTTCACGCACTACTCGTACGGGATGCGGGACGCGGCCGCCCAGCGGACCGCCCCGCTGATCGAGGTGCACATCTCGAACCCGTACGCCCGGGAGGAGTTCCGGCACACCTCGGTGGTCGCCGCCGTGGCGAGTGGGACGGTGGCCGGCTTCGGCATCGGCTCCTACCGGCTCGCCCTGCGGGCGCTCGCCGAGGAACTCGACGGCTGACGGGGCACCAGGGGGCGTCCCCGGCCGTTCCCCTTGAGGGGGCCGGGGGCGGTAACGTTCCGGCGTCCACGGATACCAGAGGCCGACAGGCGTACGAGACGGAGTGGCACCGGATGCAGCACGCAGTGGGGGGTCCGCTGCCATCGCCCGAACGACCGGGGCAGGCACCCGACCCCGGCCCCGTTCCCCTTCCGGGAGCGGCGGCCGGACCGGGAGCGGGCACGGGGGGCGGCGCCCAGGGCGCACCTCCCCCTGTCCCTCCGGCGCCTCCCCAGGGCACCCCGTACCCGGGCCACCCGTCCGGTCCGCCGCCCGCCCCGCCGCTGCCCGGCGGAGCGCTGCCCACCCCGCCGCCGCCCGCCGCACCGGCGCCCGCCGGACCGGCCCAGGCCGGTGGCCGGCTCGGTGTGCACCCGGCCGTGCAGGGCGGAGGGTCCCGGCACCCGCAGGCGCCGGCACCGTCTCCGCAGCCCGTCCCGCCGCACGTGGCACCCGCCGCGCCGCAGCCGGGCCCCGGTGGGCCGGGGTGGGGGGCGCCCGGAGGCATACCCCAGGGGCAGGGAGCGTCGCGGTACCCGGCCGGTCCGCCCCCGCGGGCGGACCTGACCGGGCAGGTCGCGCTGCCGCCGGTGGGTGTGTCGCCGGTGCCCGCCGTGGAACTCGGCGGGGGCACCGGCACGGCCACGCTCGCGGTGCTGCTGATCGGGCCGGCGGGCGCGGGCAAGACGACGGTGGCGCGCCACTGGGCGCAGCGCCGCCGGGTGCCGACGGCCCACATCAGCCTCGACGACGTGCGCGAGTGGGTCTGCTCCGGCTTCGCCGACCCGCAGTCGGGGTGGAGCGAGCATGCGGAGGCGCAGTACCGGCTCGCCCGCCGGACCTGCGGTTTCGCCGCGCGCAACTACCTCGCCAACGGCATCTCGTGCATCGTCGACGACGCGGTGTTCCCGGACCGGCCCGTCGTGGGCCTCGGAGGCTGGAAGCGCCATGTCGGGCCCGGCCTGCTGCCGGTGGTCCTGCTGCCGGGCCTGGAGGTCGTCCTGGAGCGCAACGCGGAGCGCAGCGGCAACCGGCGCCTCTCGGACGAGGAGGTCGCCGCCATCCACGGCCGGATGGCCGGCTGGTACGGCTCGGGCCTGCCGATCATCGACAACTCCACGTACGACGTCGAGACCACCGCCCGCGTCCTCGACGACGTGCTGGCCCGCGCGATAGCGAGCCCGCCCACCTGGTGACCGGCCGGGGGCCCGCTCGGTCGGCCGCGCAGAACAGGCCGCCGCGGCGCACCCCTCGTAGGCTCGGAAGCATGTCAGAGGTGTATGCGGACCGCCGTGTACGGCTGCGCGACCGGTGCGCGGCCGCGGGCAGCCCGGCGGCCTTGGTCTCCCGCCCCGCCAACGTCCGCTATCTCGCGGGCGGTTCGCCGCCGGGCGCCGTCCTGCTCGTCGGCCCCGAGCCTGACGCGGACGTCCTGCTCTGTCCCGTCGCGCCCGGCGGTGAACCGGCCGACGGACGGCTCGACGAGCTGCTGCGACAGCAGGTCCTGTCCGCCGGCGGCGATCCCGCCGTCGCGGCCGTCGGCCTGGCCCGCCTGGCGGGTGCCGACGCGCTCGCCGTGGAGGAGCACGACCTGACCGTGGCCCGGCACCGGGCGATGGGTTCCGTCGCGCCCGGGCTGCACCTCGCCGACCTCGCCTGCGCCGTCGAGCAGCTCAGGATCGTCAAGGACGAGGACGAGATCGCCTGCCTCCGGATCGCCGCGGAGATCGCCGACCAGGCCCTGGGCGAGCTCCTGGAGTCGATCCTCGTGGGCCGGACCGAGCGTCACCTGGCGCTGGAGCTGGAACGGCGGCTCGTCGACCACGGTGCCGACGGCGCCGCCTTCCCCACCTCGGTGGCGACCGGCCCGCACTCCGGGCGTCGCGGGCACCGGCCGACCGACCGCCGGGTCGAGGAGGGGGATTTCCTCTCCGTCTGCCTCGGCGCGGACTACCGGGGCTACCGGTGCGAGATCGGCCGCACCTTCGTCATCGGTACGACCCCTGCGGACTGGCAGATCGAGCTGTACGAGCTCGTCTTCGCCGCTCAGCGGGCCGGTCGGGAGTCCCTCGCACCCGGTGCCGGATACCGGGACGTGGACCGGGCGGCCCGCCAGATCCTGGACGCGGCGGGGCACGCGGAGGCCGCCGTGCCGCTCACCGGGCACGGCGTGGGGCTCGAAATCGACGAGGACCCGCAGCTCTCACCCTCGGCCATGGGTAAACTGGACGCTTGTGTGCCGGTCACCGTCGAACCGGGGGTCCACCTCCCGGGCCGGGGCGGGGTCCGGATCGATGACACGCTCGTCGTGCGCCAGGAGGCGGACGGCGGACCCGAGCTACTCACCATCACGACCAAGGAGCTGCTCGCGCTGTAAGGCGCGTACGCCTCCACGGTCCCACGTCAGTCCAGGAGATTCCGCAACCGTGGCTTCCACGAACGACCTCAAGAACGGCATGGTGCTCAAGCTCGAAGGCGGCCAGCTCTGGTCCGTCGTCGAGTTCCAGCACGTCAAGCCCGGCAAGGGCCCGGCCTTCGTGCGCACCAAGCTCAAGAACGTGCTGTCCGGCAAGGTCGTCGACAAGACCTTCAACGCCGGCGTGAAGGTCGAGACGGCCACCATCGACCGCCGCGACATGCAGTTCTCCTACATGGACGGCGACTACTTCGTCTTCATGGACATGGAGACCTACGACCAGCTGATGGTCGAGCGCAAGGCCGTCGGCGACACCGCCAACTTCCTCATCGAGGGCTTCACCGCCTCGGTCGCGCAGCACGAGGGCTCGGTGCTCTACGTCGAGCTCCCCGCCGCCGTCGTGCTGACGATCGAGCACACCGACCCGGGCGTCCAGGGCGACCGCTCCACCGGTGGCACCAAGCCCGCCAAGCTGGAGACCGGCCACGAGATCCAGGTCCCGCTCTTCATCACCACCGGTGAGAAGGTCAAGGTCGACACGCGTACCAGCGACTACCTCGGCCGGGTGAACGACTAACCGTGGCCGCTCGGAGCAAGGCCCGCAAGCGCGCCTTCCAGATCCTCTTCGAGGCCGACCAGCGCGGTGCCTCCGTCCAGGAGGTTCTCGCGGACCAGGTCCGGCACGCGCGGTCGGACGACCGCCAGCCGCCGGTCAGCGACTTCACCATGCAGCTGGTCGAGGGGTACGCGGCCCATGTGTCGCGCATCGACGAGCTCATCGCGACCTACGCGGTGGACTGGGACCTCGACCGGATGCCCGCCACCGACCGGAACATCGTGCGCCTCGGTGCGTACGAGGTGATCTGGGAGGACGGCACGCCGGACGCGGTCGCGATCGACGAGGCGGTTCAGCTCGCCAAGGAGTTCTCCACCGACGAGTCCCCGACCTTCGTCAACGGTCTGCTGGCGCGCTTCAAGGACTTGAAGCCGCGTCTGCGCCGGGACGTGGACGACTAGTCCGGACGTCCCCGGTATGCCGAAGGGGCCCGCAGCACACGTGCTGCGGGCCCCTTCGGCATTCCCTGGCATTCCCTGGCCTCCCCGCGGCCCGTAGGGCACGTTCTCGGCCCCTCAGAGCGCTTCCCGGCGTGTCCGGGCGCCCACGGGTCGGTACGGGCTCACGGGGGCCGTACGGACCCGGTGAGGGCGCCGGGAAGCACAGGGCCCGTGGACATCGGGTGATGTCCACGGGCCCGGCGGTACGTTTCTGCTGTGACCTGAGAAGGGCAGCGGGAGGATCAGTTGTCCTCGTGGGCGACGGCGCGGCGCGCGTCCGCGTCCAGCACGCCCCAGCTGATCAGCTGCTCGGTGAGGACCGAGGGGGACTGGTCGTAGATGACGGCGAGCGTGCGCAGGTCGTCCTGGCGGATCGACAGCACCTTGCCGTTGTAGTCGCCGCGCTGCGACTGGATCGTCGCCGCGTAGCGCTGGAGCGGGCCGGCCTTCTCCTGGGGGACGTGCGCCAGACGCTCCAGGTCCAGGACCAGCTTCGGCGGCGGCTCGGCGGCCCCGCCCGGGGTCGTGCCCGGCAGCAGTTCCTGCACCGGCACCCCGTAGAAATCGGCCAGCTCGGCAAGACGCTGCACGGTCACCGCACGGTCGCCACGCTCGTACGAGCCGACGACCACGGCCTTCCAGCGGCCCTGGGACTTCTCCTCCACCCCGTGGAGGGACAGACCCTGCTGGGTGCGGATGGCGCGGAGTTTGGCCCCGAGCTGCTTTGCGTATTCGCTGGACATAACGCTCCCGGACGCTGTGACGACATGCGGCTGCGCCGCGCGGCTGGTAACTCACTGTGAGGTTACGCAGCGTTACTCTTTCCCGTCAAGCCGAATGGTCCGTACCGACCCCTCCCGGGGGACGGCGCCCGGAGTGGCGAGCGGGGGTGTGAGCCGCACGCCCGCCCTCCCCTGGTAGAGTGAACGGCGCAATTCCGACGTCCTTTAAGAACCGTCCCGTGAGGCGGAGAAGGAGGTCCGTTTCTTCATGGACACTCAGCAGCAGTACGGCGATGACGCCCGGCCCGTCCTCGAGGCCACCGACATCGCGCGGGTCCTGACCCGCATCGCCCACGAGATCGTCGAGCGCGCCAAGGGCGCCGACGACGTGGTCCTCCTCGGCATTCCCACCCGCGGTGTCTTCCTCGCCCGCAGGCTCGCCGAGAAGCTCGAATCGATCACCGGCACCAAGATCCCGGTCGGTTCCCTCGACATCACCATGTACCGGGACGACCTGCGGCTGAAGCCGGCCCGCGCCATCGGCCGCACCGAGATCCCCGGCGACGGCATCGACGGCCGCCTCGTCGTCCTCGTCGACGACGTGCTCTTCTCCGGCCGCACCATCCGCGCCGCCCTCGACGCCCTCGGCGACATCGGCCGCCCGCGCGCCGTCCAGCTCGCGGTCCTCGTCGACCGCGGCCACCGCGAACTTCCGATCCGCGCCGACTACGTCGGAAAGAACCTCCCCACGTCGCTGCGGGAGACGGTCAAGGTGCAGCTCGCCGAGGAGGACGGTCGCGACACCGTGCTGCTCGGCACCAGGCCCGCCTCCTAGCCGGACCGGCTTCCCCCGCGGGGCCGGGGCACCCCCCCTGCGCCCCCGCATGCCCGCACACCTCCCCACCACGGAGAGAAACCCCGATGATGCGTCACCTCATCTCGGCCGCCGACCTCACCCGCGACGACGCCGTCCTGATCCTCGACACCGCCGAGGAGATGGCCCGGGTGGCCGACCGGCCCATCAGGAAGCTGCCCACGCTGCGCGGCCGGACCATCTGCAACCTCTTCTTCGAGGACTCCACCCGGACCCGGATCTCCTTCGAGGCCGCCGAGAAGCGCCTCTCCGCCGACGTGATCAACTTCGCGGCGAAGGGTTCCAGCGTCTCCAAGGGCGAATCCCTCAAGGACACCGCGCAGACCCTGGAGGCCATGGGCGTCGACGCGGTCGTCATCCGGCACGGAGCCTCCGGCGCGCCGTACCGCCTCGCCACCTCCGGCTGGATCGACGCCCCCGTCGTCAACGCCGGCGACGGCACCCACCAGCACCCCACCCAGGCCCTCCTGGACGCCTTCACCATGCGCCGCCGCCTGGTCGGCCGCGACGCGGGCCTCGGCAAGGACCTGGCCGGCCGGCGCATCACGATCGTCGGCGACGTCCTGCACAGCCGCGTCGCCCGCTCCAACGTCGACCTGCTGCACACTCTCGGCGCCGAGGTCACCCTGGTGGCCCCGCCCACCCTGGTCCCCGTCGGCGTCGAGACCTGGCCCTGCGAGATCTCGTACGACCTCGACAGGGTGCTGCCGAAGTCCGACGCGGTGATGATGCTGCGTGTGCAGCGCGAGCGGATGAACGCCGCCTTCTTCCCCACCGAGCGCGAGTACTCGCGCCGGTACGGGCTCGACGGCGAGCGGATGGCGAAGATGCCCGAGCACGCCATCGTCATGCACCCCGGCCCCATGGTCCGCGGCATGGAGATCACGGCCGAGGTCGCCGACTCCGACCGGTGCACGGTGATCGAGCAGGTCGCCAACGGCGTCTCGATCCGGATGGCCGTCCTCTACCTGCTGCTCGGCGGCAACGACTCCGCCGCCCCCGCCCCCAGCACCCCCCGCACCGAGGAGAGCAAGTAACCATGAGCAAGATCCTGATCCGCGGTGCGAAGGTCCTCGGCGGCGAGGTGCTGGACGTCCTCGTCGAGGGCGAGACCATCACCGAGGTCGGCACCGGGCTCTCCGCCGAGGGCGCGACGGTCGTCGAGGCCGAGGGACAGATCCTCCTGCCCGGCCTGGTCGACCTCCACACCCACCTGCGCGAGCCCGGCCGCGAGGACTCCGAGACCGTCCTCACCGGTACCCGCGCCGCCGCCTCCGGCGGCTACACGGCCGTCTTCGCCATGGCCAACACCCACCCGGTCGCCGACACCGCCGGCGTCGTCGAGCAGGTCTACCGGCTCGGCAAGGAGTCCGGCTACTGCGACGTGCAGCCCATCGGCGCCGTCACCGTCGGCCTGGAGGGCAAGAAGCTCGCCGAGCTCGGCGCCATGCACGACTCCGCCGCCGGCGTCACCGTCTTCTCCGACGACGGCAAGTGCGTCGACGACGCCGTGATCATGCGCCGCGCCCTGGAGTACGTGAAGGCGTTCGACGGCGTCGTCGCCCAGCACGCCCAGGAGCCCCGCCTCACCGAGGGCGCCCAGATGAACGAGGGCATCGTCTCCGCCGAGCTCGGACTCGGCGGCTGGCCGGCCGTCGCCGAGGAGTCGATCATCGCCCGCGACGTCCTCCTCGCCGAGCACGTCGGCTCCCGCGTCCACATCTGCCACCTCTCCACCGCCGGCTCCGTCGAGATCGTCCGCTGGGCCAAGTCCCGCGGCATCGACGTCACCGCCGAGGTCACCCCACACCACCTCCTCCTCACGGACGAGCTGGTCCGCTCGTACAACCCGGTCTACAAGGTCAACCCGCCGCTGCGCACCGAGAAGGACGTCCTCGCCCTGCGCGAGGCGCTGGCCGACGGCACGATCGACATCGTCGCCACCGACCACGCCCCGCACCCGCACGAGGACAAGGACTGCGAGTGGGCCGCGGCCGCCATGGGCATGGTGGGCCTGGAGACCGCGCTCTCCGTCGTCCAGCAGACGATGGTCGAGACGGGCCTCCTCGACTGGGCCGGCGTCGCCGACCGCATGTCCTTCGCCCCCGCCCGCATCGGACGGGCCGACGGCCACGGACGCCCCGTCTCGGTTGGTGAGCCCGCGAACCTGACGCTGGTCGATCCGGCTTACCGTGGTGTCGTGGACCCCGCGGACTTCGCCTCCCGCAGCCGCAACACCCCCTACGAGGGTCGTGAGCTGCCGGGACGCGTCACCCACACCTTCCTGCGGGGCCGGGCAACGGTCGTGGACGGGAAGCTGGCGTGACACCACTCATCGCAATCGCCGCACAGGCAGCCGATCAGAAGTCGGCGGAGGTGACCGACTGGGCCGACAGGATCGGCTGGGTCGCCGGACTGCTGCTCTTCGTCGCCTTCGTCTACTGGCTGATGCGCCAGGGATGGAAGTGGCGCGGCAGCCTCCAGTCGGACCTGCCCGAGCTGCCCGCCGCGCCCGGTGAGGCCGGTACGGCGAAACTGACTCTCAGCGGGCGCTACCACGGGTCCACGACCGCCGGGCAGTGGCTCGACCGGATCGTCGCCCACGGCCTCGGCACCCGCAGCCGCGTCGAGCTCACGCTCACCGACGCCGGGATCGCGGTCGTACGCCCCGGGGCGAACGACTTCTTCGTCCCGGCCGACGCCCTGCGCGAGGCCCGCCTCGACAAGGGCATCGCCGGCAAGGTCCTCGCCGAGGGCGGTCTGCTGATCGTCACCTGGACCCACGGCGGGAAGCTGCTCGACTCCGGCTTCCGCTCCGACCGGGCGGCCGAGCACACCGCCTGGGTCGAAGCCATCAACTCCATGAACCACACCACCACGACGGAAGGCATCGCACGATGACGACCTCCATCAAGGGAGTCGCCTCTCCGAGGCAGAAGGCGGCTCCCGCCGTACTCGTCCTGGAGGACGGCCGCATCTTCCGCGGCCGCGCCTACGGGGCCGTGGGGGAGACCTTCGGCGAGGCCGTGTTCTCCACCGGCATGACCGGCTACCAGGAGACCCTCACCGACCCGTCGTACCACCGGCAGGTCGTGGTCATGACCGCCCCGCACGTCGGCAACACCGGCGTCAACGACGAGGACCCCGAGTCCGGCCGCATCTGGGTCTCCGGCTACGTCGTCCGCGACCCCGCCCGCGTCTCCTCCAACTGGCGCGCCCGGCGCTCGCTGGGCGAGGAGCTGGAGCGCCAGGGCGTCGTCGGCATCTCCGGCATCGACACCCGCGCCCTCACCCGCCACCTGCGCGAGAGCGGCGCCATGCGCGTCGGCATCTTCTCCGGCGACGCCTGGACCGGTGTCCGCGACGAGGCGCTGCTCGCCAAGGTGCAGGAGCAGCCGCAGATGAAGGGCGCGAACCTCTCCGCCGAGGTCGCCACCAAGGAGACGTACGTCGTCCCCGCGATCGGCACGAAGAAGTTCACCGTCGCCGCCGTCGACCTCGGCATCAAGGGCATGACCCCGCACCGGATGGCCGAGCGCGGCATCGAGGTCCACGTGCTGCCCGCCACCGCCACCGCCGAGGACATCTACGCCGTCGAGCCCGACGGTGTGTTCTTCTCCAACGGCCCGGGCGACCCGGCCACCGCCGACGGCCCCGTCGCCGTCATGCGCGCCGTCCTGGAGCGCAGGACGCCCCTGTTCGGCATCTGCTTCGGCAACCAGATCCTCGGCCGCGCCCTCGGCTTCGGCACCTACAAGCTGAAGTACGGCCACCGGGGCATCAACCAGCCGGTCCAGGACCGCACCACCGGCAAGGTCGAGATCACCGCGCACAACCACGGCTTCGCCGTCGACGCGCCCCTCGACAAGGTCTCCGACACCCCCTTCGGGCGGGCCGAGGTCTCCCACGTCTGCCTGAACGACAACGTCGTGGAGGGCCTCCAGCTGCTCGACCAGCCGGCCTTCTCCGTCCAGTACCACCCCGAGGCGGCCGCGGGCCCGCACGACGCCGCGTACCTCTTCGACCGCTTCGTATCCCTGATGGAGGCCGAGCGTGCCTAAGCGCACCGATATCCAGTCCGTCCTGGTCATCGGCTCCGGCCCGATCGTCATCGGCCAGGCCGCGGAGTTCGACTACTCCGGCACCCAGGCGTGCCGCATCCTCAAGGCCGAGGGCCTGCGGGTGATCCTGGTCAACTCCAACCCGGCCACGATCATGACCGACCCGGAGATCGCCGACGCCACGTACGTCGAGCCGATCACCCCCGAGTTCGTCGAGAAGATCATCGCCAAGGAGCGCCCCGACGCCCTCCTGCCCACCCTCGGCGGCCAGACCGCGCTCAACACCGCGATCTCCATGCACGAGCAGGGCGTCCTGGAGAAGTACGGCGTCGAGCTCATCGGCGCCAACGTCGAGGCCATCAACAAGGGCGAGGACCGCGACCTCTTCAAGGGCGTCGTCGAGGCCGTCAAGGCCAAGATCGGCTACGGCGAGTCCGCCCGCTCGGTCATCTGCCACTCGATGGACGACGTCATCCAGGGCGTCGAGACGCTCGGCGGCTACCCCGTCGTCGTCCGCCCCTCCTTCACCATGGGCGGCGCCGGCTCCGGCTTCGCCCACAACGAGGACGAGCTGCGCCGCATCGCCGGCCAGGGCCTCACGCTCTCCCCGACCACCGAGGTGCTCCTGGAGGAGTCCATCCTCGGCTGGAAGGAGTACGAGCTGGAGCTGATGCGCGACAAGAACGACAACGTCGTGGTCGTCTGCTCCATCGAGAACTTCGACCCGATGGGCGTCCACACCGGAGACTCGATCACCGTCGCCCCGGCGATGACGCTCACCGACCGCGAGTACCAGCGGCTGCGCGACATCGGCATCGCGATCATCCGCGAGGTCGGCGTCGACACCGGCGGCTGCAACATCCAGTTCGCGATCGACCCGGTCGACGGCCGGATCATCGTCATCGAGATGAACCCGCGCGTCTCCCGCTCCTCCGCGCTCGCCTCCAAGGCCACCGGCTTCCCGATCGCCAAGATCGCGGCCCGGCTCGCCGTCGGCTACACGCTGGACGAGATCCCGAACGACATCACGGAGAAGACCCCGGCGTCCTTCGAGCCCACGCTCGACTACGTCGTCGTCAAGGCCCCGCGCTTCGCCTTCGAGAAGTTCCCGCAGGCCGACTCCACCCTCACCACCACCATGAAGTCGGTGGGCGAGGCCATGGCCATCGGCCGCAACTTCACCGAGGCCCTCCAGAAGGCCCTGCGCTCCCTGGAGAAGAAGGGCTCGCAGTTCACCTTCGTCGGCGAGCCCGGCGACAAGGACGAGCTGCTGCGCGAGGCGGTCCGCCCGACCGACGGCCGCATCAACACCGTCATGCAGGCCATCCGGGCCGGTGCCACCCCGGAGGAGGTCTTCGACGCCACGAAGATCGACCCGTGGTTCGTCGACCAGCTCTTCCTGATCAAGGAGATCGCCGACGAGCTGGCCGCCGCGGAGAAGCTCGAGCCCGAGCTCCTCGGCGAGGCCAAGCGCCACGGCTTCTCCGACGCCCAGATCGCCGAGATCCGCGGTCTGCGCGAGGACGTCGTCCGCGAGGTCCGGCACGCCCTCGGCGTCCGCCCCGTCTACAAGACGGTCGACACCTGCGCCGCCGAGTTCGCCGCCAAGACCCCGTACTTCTACTCCTCGTACGACGAGGAGAGCGAGGTCGCGCCGCGCACCAAGCCCGCCGTGATCATCCTGGGCTCCGGCCCGAACCGCATCGGCCAGGGCATCGAGTTCGACTACTCCTGCGTCCACGCCTCCTTCGCCCTGAGCGACGCCGGCTACGAGACCGTGATGGTCAACTGCAACCCGGAGACCGTCTCGACGGACTACGACACCTCCGACCGCCTGTACTTCGAGCCGCTGACGCTCGAGGACGTGCTGGAGATCGTCCACGCCGAGACGCTGGCCGGCCCCGTCGCCGGTGTCGTCGTCCAGCTCGGCGGCCAGACCCCGCTGGGTCTGTCGCAGGCGCTCAAGGACAACGGCGTGCCCGTCGTCGGCACCTCCCCGGAGGCCATCCACGCCGCCGAGGACCGCGGCGCCTTCGGCCAGGTGCTCGCCGAGGCCGGCCTCCCGGCCCCCAAGCACGGCACCGCGACCACCTTCGCCGGCGCCAAGGCCATCGCCGACGAGATCGGCTACCCCGTCCTCGTCCGCCCCTCGTACGTGCTCGGCGGCCGCGGCATGGAGATCGTGTACGACGAGGCCCGCCTCGAGTCGTACATCGCCGAGTCCACCGAGATCAGCCCCACCCGGCCGGTCCTGGTCGACCGCTTCCTCGACGACGCCATCGAGATCGACGTCGACGCGCTCTACGACGGCGAGGAGCTCTACCTCGGCGGCGTCATGGAGCACATCGAGGAGGCCGGCATCCACTCCGGCGACTCGGCCTGCGCCCTGCCCCCGATCACCCTCGGCGGCTTCGACATCAAGCGGCTGCGCGCCTCCACCGAGGCCATCGCCAAGGGCGTCGGCGTCCGCGGCCTGATCAACATCCAGTTCGCCATGGCCGGGGACATCCTCTACGTCCTGGAGGCCAACCCGCGCGCCTCCCGGACCGTCCCCTTCACCTCGAAGGCGACCGCCGTCCCGCTCGCGAAGGCCGCCGCCCGCATCTCGCTCGGCGCCACCATCGCCGAGCTGCGCGCCGAGGGCCTGCTGCCGAAGACCGGCGACGGCGGCACCCTGCCGATCGACGCGCCGATCTCCGTCAAGGAGGCCGTGATGCCGTGGAGCCGCTTCCGCGACATCCACGGCCGCGGCGTCGACACCGTCCTCGGCCCGGAGATGCGCTCCACCGGCGAGGTCATGGGCATCGACGCGGTCTTCGGCACGGCGTACGCCAAGTCGCAGGCCGGCGCCTACGGCCCGCTGCCCACCAAGGGCCGCGCGTTCATCTCCGTCGCCAACCGCGACAAGCGCTCGATGATCTTCCCGGCCCGCGAGCTCGTCGCCCACGGCTTCGAGCTGCTCGCCACCTCCGGCACCGCCGAGGTCCTCAAGCGCAACGGCATCAACGCGACGGTCGTGCGCAAGCTCAGCGAGGGCGAGGGCCCGAACGGCGAGAAGACCGTCGTCCAGCTGATCCACGACGGCCAGGTCGACCTGATCGTCAACACCCCGTACGGCACCGGCGGCCGGCTCGACGGCTACGAGATCCGTACGGCCGCGGTGGCGCGCAGCGTCCCGTGCCTGACCACGGTCCAGGCGCTCGCCGCCGCCGTCCAGGGCATCGACGCGCTCAACCGCGGCGACGTCGGCGTCCGCTCGCTCCAGGAGCACGCGGAGCATCTGACCGCGGCCCGCGACTAGCAGCCCGTACGAGGAGGGGGACACCGGCAGGATCTGCGGTGTCCCCCTCGTCATGAGCAGACCTGGACCGGAAACACATGTACAAGTTCTTCTTCGACCTCGTCTTCAAGCGCATGGACCCCGAGGAGGCCCACTACCTGGCCTTCCGCTGGATCCGGCTCGCCGCCCGCGTCCCGGTGCTGCGGACCTTCGTCGCGGCCGTCCTCGCGCCGCGGTACGAGGAGCTGCGCACCGAGGCCCTCGGCCTGCGCATGCACGGCCCCTTCGGGCTCGCCGCCGGCTTCGACAAGAACGCCGTCGCCATCGACGGCATGTCGATGCTCGGCTTCGACCACATCGAGATCGGCACGGTCACCGGCGAGGCCCAGCCGGGCAACCCCAAGAAGCGCCTCTTCCGGCTCGTCCCGGACCGCGCCCTGATCAACCGCATGGGCTTCAACAACGAGGGCTCCGCCGCCGTCGCGGAGCGCCTGGCCGCCCGTACGCCGGTCTTCAGGACCGTCGTCGGCGTCAACATCGGCAAGACGAAGGTCGTCCCGGAGGCCGAGGCCGCCGCCGACTACGTGAAGTCCACCGAGCGCCTGGCCGCCCACGCCGACTACCTCGTCGTGAACGTCTCCTCCCCGAACACCCCCGGGCTGCGCAACCTCCAGGCCACCGAGTCCCTGCGCCCGCTGCTCACGGCCGTACGGGAGGCCGCCGACCGCGCGGTCACCGGCCGCCGGGTCCCGCTCCTCGTCAAGATCGCACCCGACCTGGCCGACGAGGACGTCGACGCGGTCGCCGACCTGGCCCTGGAGCTCGGCCTCGACGGCATCATCGCCACCAACACCACCATCGCGCGCGAGGGCCTCGGCCTGAAGTCCGACCCCGCGCTGGTCAAGGAGACCGGCGGCCTGTCGGGCGCGCCCGTCAAGGAGCGCTCCCTCGCGGTCCTCAGGCGCCTCCACGCGCGCGTGGGCGACCGCCTGGTCCTGGTGGGCGTCGGCGGCATCGAGAACGCCGAGGACGCCTGGCAGCGCATCCTGGCCGGCGCCACCCTGATCCAGGGCTACAGCGCCTTCATCTACGAGGGCCCGTTCTACGCCCGCGCGATCCACAAGGGCCTCGCCGCGCGCCTCGCGGCCTCCCCGTACGCCACCCTCGCCGAGGCCGTCGGCGCCGATAACCGAAAGGCCGCCAAGTGACTCTCTCCTTCGGTACCCGTCTGCGCTCCGCCATGGACGAGCGCGGGCCGCTCTGCGTCGGGATCGACCCGCACGCCGCCCTGCTCGACTCCTGGGGGCTGACCGACGACATCGCCGGTCTGGAGCGGTTCACCTTCACCGTCGTCGAGGCGCTCGCCGACACCGTGGCCGTCTTCAAGCCGCAGTCGGCCTTCTTCGAGCGCTTCGGCTCGCGCGGCGTCGCCGTCCTGGAGCGCGCGGTCGCCGACCTGCGCGCGGCGGGCGGCCTGGTCGTCATGGACGCCAAGCGCGGCGACATCGGCTCCACCATGGCCGCGTACGCCGAGACCTTCCTGCGCAAGGACTCCCCGCTCTTCTCCGACGCGCTGACGGTCTCCCCGTACCTCGGCTACGGCTCCCTGAAGCCGGCCGTCGACCTGGCCCGCGAGTCCGGCGCCGGTCTCTTCGTGCTGGCCCTCACCTCCAACCCGGAGGGCGCCGAGGTCCAGCGGGCGGTGCGCGAGGACGGCCGCACCATCGGCGCGACCATGCTGGCCCACCTGGCGGCGGAGAACGCGGGGGAGACCCCCATGGGCTCCTTCGGCGCGGTCGTCGGCGCCACCCTCGGCGACCTGTCCTCGTTCGACCTGGAGATCAACGGCCCGCTCCTGGCCCCCGGCATCGGCGCCCAGGGCGCGACCCCGGCCGACCTTCCCGCCGTCTTCGGCGCCGCGGTCGGCAACGTCGTCCCGAACGTCAGCCGCGGAGTCCTGAAGCACGGTCCCGACGCGGCCGCTCTGCGGGACTCGGCTCACCGGTACGCGGACGAGGTCCGGGCGGCCGTCGGCGCGTGACGGCCCTCCGGGCGATCCGATCGGGGTCCCCGGACAAGCCGCAGGTGGGAGCCGATCCGGCCCGGTGGGACGGCCCGTCTCGCCGGGCCGTCTCACTACTTGACGAAATCTTGGCTCAAAACCAGGTCGTTATGCCGGAAAAGTCCTGGTCGGTCGATGCTGACCAGGACTTTTCCGCTGTTCTCGCTGACTGGAGCGGCCTCGGCCGCTAGTCTCCGGAGCAGAGCAGGCGTTCAACGACCACTCCGTTGAGCGTTGCTCCACTGGTGTGGGGCGCTGGGTTCCTCACCGGTCCGTATCCGACAGATCGACATCCGAGGTGACGTAGGCGTGGCTCTTCCGCCCCTTACCCCTGAACAGCGCGCAGCCGCGCTCGAGAAGGCCGCCGCGGCTCGCCGGGAGCGGGCCGAGATCAAGAATCGACTCAAGCACTCCGGCGCCTCCCTCCAGGAGGTCATCAAGACCGGCCAGGAGAACGACGTCATCGGCAAGATGAAGGTCTCCGCGCTGCTTGAGTCCCTGCCCGGCGTCGGCAAGGTCCGCGCCAAGCAGATCATGGAGCGCCTCGGCATCTCCGAGAGCCGCCGCGTCCGCGGTCTCGGCTCGAACCAGATCGCCTCCCTGGAGCGGGAGTTCGGCAGCACCGGCGCCTGATCCGGGACGCGCGTCCCGGGCACACCGGTAAAGCTGGAATAATCGCTGCATGGCAGCAGAGGTACGTCCGCGGCTGACCGTGCTCTCCGGCCCCTCAGGGGTCGGCAAGAGCACGGTCGTCGCTCATATGCGCAAGGTCCACCCAGAGGTCTGGCTCTCGGTGTCGGCGACGACACGCAAGCCCCGCCCCGGCGAGAAGCACGGCGTCCACTACTTCTTCGTGACGGACGACGAGTTCGACAAGCTGATCGCCAACGGTGAGCTCCTGGAGTGGGCCGAGTTCGCGGGCAACCGCTACGGCACTCCGCGTGCCGCGGTCCTCGAGCGCCTGGACTCCGGGGAGCCCGTCCTCCTGGAGATCGACCTCCAGGGCGCCCGCCAGGTGAAGGACTCCATGGCCGAGTCCCGGCTGGTCTTCCTGGCCCCGCCGAGCTGGGAGGAACTGGTCCGCCGCCTCACCGGCCGCGGCACCGAGTCTCCCGACGTCATCGCGCGCCGGCTGGAGGCCGCGAAGGTCGAACTGGCCGCCGAGGCGGAGTTCGACACCACGCTCGTCAACACCTCCGTCGAGGACGTCGCACGCGAGCTGCTAACGTTGATGCTGCTGTCATCTGGGGACCTGGACAACAACGGCTGACGCCGTGGGACCCCGCACTTCACAGCATGTCTGATTTTTTCTTCATCTTCGGAAGGTAGAGCGTGTCCTCTTCCATGACTGCGCCCGAGGGCATCATCAACCCGCCGATCGACGAGCTGCTCGAGGCCACGGACTCGAAGTACAGCCTCGTGATCTACGCGGCCAAGCGCGCGCGTCAGATCAACGCGTACTACTCCCAGCTCGGCGAGGGCCTGCTGGAGTACGTGGGTCCGCTCGTCGACACCCACGTCCACGAGAAGCCGCTCTCGATCGCCCTGCGGGAGATCAACGCGGGTCTGCTGACGTCCGAGGCCATCGAGGGCCCGGCGACGTAAGCACGTATCGCTTGTAACGCTTGTCACCACAGGCCCGGCGGAACATCCGCCGGGCCTGTGGTGTCTCATGGAGTCGTACGCATCCGAGTGCGCGTCCGAGTGCGGGGAGTGGTGGAAGTCGTGGCCAAGCCGAAGGTCGTTCTGGGGGTCAGCGGCGGCATCGCCGCCTACAAGGCGTGCGAGCTGCTGCGCCGGCTCACCGAGTCGGGCCACGACGTCCGGGTCGTGCCCACCGACTCGGCCCTGCACTTCGTCGGGGCGGCCACCTGGTCCGCGCTCTCCGGCCACCCCGTCTCGACCGAGGTGTGGGAGTCCGTCCACGAGGTGCCGCACGTACGGATCGGCCAGGGCGCCGACCTGGTCGTCGTAGCCCCCGCGACCGCCGACATGCTGGCCAAGGCCGCCCACGGCCTCGCCGACGACCTGCTCACCAACACGCTGCTCACCGCGCGCTGTCCGGTCGTCTTCGCCCCCGCCATGCACACCGAGATGTGGGAGCACCCGGCGACCCAGGAGAACGTGGCGACCCTCCGTCGCCGCGGCGCCGTCGTCATCGAGCCCGCCGTCGGCCGCCTCACCGGCGTCGACACCGGAAAGGGCCGGCTGCCCGACCCCGCGGAGATCTTCGAGGTCTGCCGGCGGATCCTCGCCCGCGGCGTCACCGCCCCCGACCTCGCCGGACGGCATGTCGTGGTCAGCGCGGGCGGCACCCGCGAGCCCCTCGACCCCGTCCGCTACCTCGGCAACCGCTCCTCCGGGAAGCAGGGCTACGCCCTCGCGAAGGCCGCCGCCGCCCGCGGCGCCCGGGTGACCCTGGTGGAGGCCAACACCGGCATCCCCGACCCGGCCGGCGTCGACGTGGTCCACGTCGGCACCGCCGTCCAGCTCCGCGAGGCCGTGCTCAAGGCCGCCGCGGACGCCGACGCCGTGGTGATGGCCGCCGCCGTCGCCGACTTCCGGCCGGCCGTCTACGCCGCCGGGAAGATCAAGAAGAAGGACGACGGCGGCGCCCCCACCGTCGAGCTCGTCCGCAACCCCGACGTCCTCGCCGAGCTGGCCGCCGACCGCGCCCTGCCCGGTCAGGTCGTCGTCGGCTTCGCCGCCGAGACCGACGACGTCCTCGCCAACGGACGCGCGAAGCTCCGCCGCAAGGGCTGCGACCTGCTCGTCGTCAACGAGGTGGGGGAGCGCAAGACCTTCGGCTCCGAGGAGAACGAGGCCGTCGTCCTCGCCTCCGACGGCGCCGAGACCCCCGTGCCGTACGGACCGAAGGAAGCGCTCGCCGAGACGGTCTGGGACCTGGTCCTGCCGCGCCTGCGCACCGCGACCTGACCACGCCCCAAGGGGCGGGACCCGATGTGCCGCGGGGGTGAAACGCCGACCCCCGAGTGATGTGCGTCCCACCGATCGAGTGGTCTCCCCCTTGCCGGATGGCGGTTTCACCCGACGCCGCCATTCGCCAGGCGAGACACTTGGTCCACAGCTCGACCACGACCGATAGACTGTTCGTGGAACGTCGCGGGGCGCAGCCCCCTGCCGGTCCGCGTCACGATTAGCCAGCAGCCGCTGCAACACCAGGGAGCGTTGTGTCCCGTCGTCTGTTCACCTCGGAATCCGTCACCGAGGGTCACCCCGACAAGATCGCTGACCAGATCAGCGACACCATCCTCGACGCACTGCTGCGAGAGGACCCCACCTCGCGCGTCGCCGTGGAGACGCTGATCACCACCGGCCTCGTGCACGTCGCCGGTGAGGTGACCACCAAGGCGTGGGCGGACATCCCGACCCTCGTCCGGAACAAGATCCTGGAGATCGGTTACGACTCCTCCAAGAAGGGCTTCGACGGCGCCTCCTGCGGCGTGTCGGTGTCCATCGGATCGCAGTCCCCGGACATCGCCCAGGGTGTCGACACCGCGTACGAGAAGCGGGTCGAGGGTGACGAGGACGAGCTCGACAAGCAGGGCGCCGGCGACCAGGGTCTGATGTTCGGCTACGCCTCGGACGAGACCCCCGAGCTGATGCCGCTGCCGATCCACATCGCGCACCGGCTCTCCCGCCGCCTCACCGAGGTCCGCAAGAACGGCACCATCCCGTACCTGCGCCCCGACGGCAAGACCCAGGTCACCATCGAGTACGACGGCGACAAGGCCGTCCGCCTCGACACGGTCGTGGTCTCCTCGCAGCACGCCTCCGACATCGACCTGGAGTCGCTGCTCGCGCCCGACATCCGCGAGTTCGTCGTCGAGCACGTGCTCAAGCAGCTCGTCGAGGACGGCATCAAGCTCGACACGGACGGCTACCGCCTCCTGGTGAACCCGACCGGCCGCTTCGAGATCGGCGGCCCGATGGGCGACGCCGGCCTCACCGGCCGCAAGATCATCATCGACACGTACGGCGGCATGGCCCGCCACGGTGGCGGCGCCTTCTCCGGCAAGGACCCGTCCAAGGTCGACCGCTCGGCCGCCTACGCCATGCGCTGGGTCGCCAAGAACGTCGTCGCCGCGGGCCTCGCCTCGCGCTGCGAGGTCCAGGTCGCCTACGCGATCGGCAAGGCCGAGCCCGTCGGCCTCTTCGTCGAGACCTTCGGCACCCACACCGTCGAGACCGAGAAGATCGAGAACGCCATCGCCGAGGTCTTCGACCTCCGCCCGGCCGCGATCATCCGCGACCTCGACCTGCTCCGCCCGATCTACTCCCAGACCGCCGCCTACGGCCACTTCGGCCGCGAGCTGCCGGACTTCACCTGGGAGCGCACGGACCGCGTGGACGCCCTGAAGCAGGCCGCCGGCCTCTAGGCCGTTTCGGACACGGCCCAAGGTCCGGCCGTACGCGAACGAAGCCCGGCACCCCTTCACGGGGTACCGGGCTTCGGCCATGTCCGCCTGTCGGTGGCGTCTGGTAGGTATGGGGCTGTGAGCAGCGAGAACGAGAAGTCCGACGAACCCGAGCAGCTCGCGCTCATTCGGGAGACCGTGCGGACGGCGAAGGTACCGCGGGCCAAGCCGCGGACCTGGCGCGGCGCCGCCCTGGCGAAGGAGCTGCCGGTCGCCAGGGTCGTGGTGAACAAGGGGGCGCTCCACCTCGACCAGTTCTTCGACTACGCGGTGCCCGAGGAGCTGGACGAGACGGCACGCCCCGGAGTCCGGGTCCGGGTGCGGTTCGGGGCGGGGGCGCACCAGGTCAAGAACGGACGCCGGGAGGGCGGCCGGCTCATCGACGGCTTCCTCGTCGAGCGGCGGGCCACCTCGGACTACTCGGGACCGCTGGCCGCGCTCGCCGACGTCGTCTCGCCCGAGCCGGTGCTCGGACCCGAGCTGCTCGCTCTCGCCCGCGCCGTCGCCGACCGGTACGCGGGCAGTCTCGCGGACGTGCTCCAGCTCGCCGTGCCGCCGCGCAGTGCCCGCGCCGAGGGCCGCCCCTCGCCGGCACCGCTGCCGCCGCCGGCCGCGCCGGAACCGGGGAGCTGGACGCGGTACGACCGGGGGCCGGCGTTCCTGGACTCCCTGGCGCGCGGCGGGTCGCCGCGGGCCGTGTGGAACGCACTCCCGGGACCGCACTGGGCCGAGGAGATCGCCCGGGCCGTCGCCGCGACCCTGGCGTCGGGCCGGGGCGCGCTCGTCGTCGTACCGGACGGCCGGGCGGCCGGCCGGGTCGACGCGGCGCTCACCGACGTCCTGGGGGAGGGGCGGCACGCGCTGCTCACCGCCGAGGCCGGTCCGGAGAAGCGGTACGCGCAGTGGCTGGCCGTGCGGCGCGGCGCGGTGCGGGCCGTCGTCGGCACCAGGGCCGCGATGTTCGCCCCCGTACGGGACCTGGGGCTCGTCGTCGTCTGGGACGACGGCGACGGCAGCCACAGCGAGCCGCACGCCCCGCAGCCCCACGCGCGCGAGGTCCTGATCCTGCGCGCCGGCCAGGACCGGTGCGCCTTCCTCCTCGGCAGCACGAGCTGCACCGTCGAGGCCGCCCAGCTCGTCGAGTCCGGCTGGGCCAAGGCGCTGACCGCAGGGCGCGACCAGGTCCGCAGGGCCGCCCCCCTGATCCGGACCGTCGGCGACGGCGAGCTCGCCCGCGACGAGGCCGCTCGCGCGGCCCGGCTGCCCTCGCTGGCCTGGCAGACCGTACGGGAGGGCCTCAAGACCGGTCCGGTGCTCGTCCAGGTGCCCCGGCGGGGATACGTGCCGAAGCTGGCCTGCGAGCGGTGCCGGACGCCCGCCCGCTGCCGCCACTGCGCCGGGCCCCTGGAGGCGCCCGAGCAGCAGGAGCTTCGGTGCGGCTGGTGCGGGCGCGGCGCTCCCGACTGGCACTGCGTGGCGTGCGGCTCGAACCGGCTGAGGGCCCAGATCGTGGGCGCGCGGCGGACGGCGGAGGAGCTGGGCCGGGCGTTCCCGGCCGTTCCCGTACGCACCTCGGGTCGCGACCACGTCCTGGACACCGTGCCCGGCCGCCCCGCGCTCGTCGTCTCCACCCCCGGCGCCGAACCGGTCGCCGACGGCGGCTACGCGGCCGCGCTGCTCCTCGACGGCTGGGCCATGCTCGGCCGCCCCGACCTGCGCGCCGGCGAGGAGGCGCTGCGCCGCTGGATCGACGCCGCCTCGCTGGTGCGGGGCCAGCCCGACGGCGGCACGGTCGTGGTGGTCGCGGAGCCGACGCTCCGGCCGGTCCAGGCGCTGGTCCGCTGGGACCCGGTCGGGCACGCCCAGCGCGAGCTCGCCGAGCGGGCCGAACTGGGCTTCCCGCCCGTCTCCCGGATGGCCGCCGTCGCCGGTCCGCCCGACGCCGTGGAGGGCTTCCTCGCGGCTGCCGCGCTGCCCGCGGACGCCGAGATCCTCGGCCCCGTACCGCTCCCCGTCGTCCGCCCCGGCGGTCCCCGCCGCCCCGGCGACCCGCCTCCGGGCGAGCAGTGGGACCGCGCCCTGGTCCGCGTCCCCCCGGGCAGCGGCGCCGCCCTGGCGACGGCTCTCAAGCAGGCCCGCGCCGCCCGCATGGCCCGCGGCGGCGGCGAGCCGGTCCGCATCCGCGTCGACCCGCCGGACATCGGCTGACCCGGGTCGGCCGGGAGGGTGACGAGGTCCCTCCCGGCCGACCGGGTGGCCCGGCCGTCCATGGCCCGGCTGCCCATGACACGGCCGCCCGTCCCGGTGCGGGGCGGGCGGCCGTGGGGGTGGTGCGGGTCAGCCGTTGCGGGGGCCGGGGAAGGCCGACGGGCGGGGGTCTTCGTGGAGGGCGGCGCTGCCCGAGGTGGGCTGCGGAGGCATGGAGCGGGCGGCGGGGACCGAGGGAAGGGTGCGGGTCGCGCTCGGCTCCACGGAGTGGTCCTGGTCCACGGCGACGCCCGGCTGGGGCGCGCGGCGGGCGCCGTAGCGGCGGTGGACCGCCTGCTTGGTGACCCCGAGCGCGGAACCCACCGCGTCCCAGGAGAATCCGAGCGAGCGGTCGAAGTCGACCGCCGCGGTCACCAGGGTCTCGACGCTGTCCCGCAGCTCCTGGGCGAGCCGTACGGTCGGGGCGGGCGCGCGCCCGTAGACGACGAAGCCCGTCGACGGACCGGAGCGGCGAGGGCGGTAGACATTGCCCAGCTGGGCCGTGAGCGTGCGCAGTGCGTCCACCTGCCGCCGGACCCGCTCGATGTCCCGCACCAACAGGTGCAGACTCGCCCGGGCTTGGGCGTCGTGGGTTGCGTGGTCGGCCATGTGAAAGCCTCTCGAACCGGCGTGTGTGTAAGGGGCGGGCCGCAGGGGGAACGGCGGCCCGAGTTCGGTCAATCTCTCTTGACCAACGCGCCACCGGGAGTTGGGTCACGCTGCGGGGGCGTACACGCATATGCGCGGGGCGCTCGTCCTTCCGTACGCCCCCTGACACCCGCCGCCCGGGGGCGTCGTGCCGGTCGGGCCGGTCAGGGCGGGGTGCCGGACGCCGCCGGCCCGGCCTGATCGCACGACACCACCTAGACTGGTGCGTCGCTCGCAACGCCCCCGGACAGACAGGCAGTCGCCACCCATGAAGCTCGTCTTCGCAGGCACCCCCGAGGTCGCCGTACCCGCACTGGACGCCCTGCTGGCCTCCGGCCGCCACGAGGTGGCCGCCGTGATCACCCGGCCGGACGCCCCGGCGGGGCGCGGCCGGCGGCTGGTCGCCAGCCCGGTGGCCCAGCGGGCGGAGGAGGCCGGGATCGAGGTGCTGAAGCCGGCCAGGCCGCGCGACGAGGAGTTCCTCGCCCGGCTGCGGGAGATCGCGCCGGACTGCTGCCCGGTCGTCGCCTACGGCGCGCTGCTGCCCAAGGTCGCCCTCGACGTCCCCGCCCGGGGCTGGGTCAACCTGCACTTCTCGCTGCTGCCCGCGTGGCGCGGCGCCGCTCCCGTGCAGCACTCCCTGATGGCCGGCGACCAGGTGACCGGGGCGTCCACCTTCCAGATCGAGGAGGGGCTCGACTCGGGTCCCGTGTACGGCGTCGTCACCGAGGACATCCGCCCCACCGACACCAGCGGTGACCTGCTGACCCGGCTCGCCTTCGCGGGCGCCGGGCTGCTCGCAGCGACCATGGACGGCATCGAGGACGGCACGCTGCACGCCGTCCCGCAGCCGGTCGAGGGCATCACCCTCGCCCCCAAGATCCAGGTCGAGGACGCCCAGGTCGACTTCGCCCACCCCGCGCTGCGGGTGGACCGCGTCGTCCGCGGCTGCACCCCGGCGCCCGGCGCCTGGACGGTCTTCCGCGGCGAGCGCCTCAAGCTCATCCAGGTCACCCCGCTCCCCGACCGCGACGACCTCGCCCCGGGTGAGCTCTCCGTCGGCAAGAACAACGTCTACGCCGGCACCGGCTCGTACGCCGTCGAGCTGCTCTGGGTCCAGCCCCAGGGCAAGAAGCCGATGAAGGCGGCCGACTGGGCCCGCGGCGTCCGCATCGCCCCGGGCGAGCGGCTGGGAGCGTAGCCGCCCGGCGGCGGCGCGGGGCCCTCCGGCAGGGGCCGTTTTCCCCGGGGGTGCCGGACGGACGTAGGCTGAGTGGGTTCGACCGTCTTCATTTCGTCACCCGGAGCACCTTTGAGCGAGCAGGCACGTCGCCGTCCCCACAAGCCCTACCGGCGGCCCCAGAAGGACCCCGTCCGGATGCTCGCCTTCGAGGCGCTGAGGGCGGTGGACGAGCGGGACGCCTACGCCAACCTGGTGCTGCCGCCGCTGCTGAGGAAGGCCCGGGAGAAGGGCGACTTCGACGGGCGGGACGCGGCGCTGGCGACCGAGCTCGTCTACGGCACGCTGCGCCGCCAGGGCACGTACGACGCGATCATCTCCGCCTGCATCGACCGGCCGCTGCGCGAGGTCGACCCGCCCGTGCTGGACGTGCTGGCGCTCGGCGCGCACCAGCTGCTCGGGACGCGGATCCCCACCCACGCCGCGGTCTCCGCCAGCGTCGAGCTGGCCCGCGTGGTCCTCGGCGACGGCCGGGCCAAGTTCGTGAACGCCGTGCTGCGCAAGATCTCGCAGCAGGACCTGGACGCCTGGGTGGCGCAGGTCGCCCCCGCGTACGACGCGGACCCCGAGGACCACCTCGCCGTCGTCCACTCGCACCCCCGCTGGGTCGTCTCGGCGCTCTGGGACTCCCTCGGCGGCGGCCGGGCCGGCATCGAGGACCTCCTGGAGGCCGACAACGAGCGCCCCGAGGTCACCCTCGTGGCCCGCCCCGGCCGCGCCACCACCGAAGAGCTCGCGGCGGCCACCGAGACGCTGCCGGGCCGCTGGTCCCCGTACGCCCTCCGGATGTCCGAGGGCGGCGAGCCCGGCGCCATCGAGGCGGTGCAGGAGGGCCGGGCCGGCGTCCAGGACGAGGGCAGCCAGCTCGTCGCGATCGCCCTGGCGAACGCGCCCGTGGAAGGCTCCGACGCCCGCTGGCTCGACGGCTGCGCGGGACCCGGCGGCAAGGCCGCGCTCCTCGCCGCCCTCGCCTCCGAGCGCGGCGCCGCCCTGCTCGCCTCCGAGAAGCAGCCGCACCGCGCCCGGCTCGTCGAGCGCGCCCTCGCGGGCAACCCGGGTCCGTACCAGGTCATCGCCGCCGACGGCACCCGGCCGCCGTGGCTCCCCGGCTCCTTCGACCGGGTCCTGATGGACGTGCCCTGCTCGGGCCTGGGCGCCCTGCGCCGCCGTCCCGAGGCGCGCTGGCGCCGCCGTCCCGAGGACCTGGACGGCTTCGCGCCGCTCCAGCGCGCCCTGCTCACCGAGGCGCTGCGGGCCGTGCGCGTCGGCGGTGTCGTCGGGTACGCGACCTGCTCGCCGCACCTGGCCGAGACGCGTGTGGTCGTCGACGACGTCCTGAAGAAGGTCGGCGGCGCGGAGCTGATCGACGCCCGTCCGCTGTTCCCCGGCGTGCCGGCGCTCGGCGACGGCCCGGACGTCCAGCTGTGGCCGCATCTGCACGGCACGGACGCGATGTACCTGGCGCTGCTGCGCCGTACCGCCTGACCGCAATCTCCCGGTCCGTCCCGGTCCGGTCCTCGTCGCTTCGTACCGAAATTGGTCTGGACCGGAACCGAAACCGCTCAGCGGCAAAGAAGTACCCAAGAACGTGGGAGGCTTGGCACATGGCGCAGATCAACCCCAGCATCCTGTCCGCGGACTTCGCCCGGCTCGCCGATGAGGCGAAGGCCGTCGACGGTGCCGACTGGCTGCACGTCGACGTGATGGACAACCACTTCGTGCCCAACCTGACGCTGGGTGTGCCGATCGTGGAGTCGCTGGCCCGCGCGACGGACACGCCGCTCGACTGCCACCTGATGATCGAGAACCCGGACCGGTGGGCCCCGCAGTACGTGGAGGCCGGCGCCGGTTCGGTGACCTTCCACGTCGAGGCGGCCGCCGCCCCGGTGCGGCTGGCGCGGGAGATCCGCGCCAAGGGCGCCCGCGCGTCCATGGCGCTGCGGCCGGCCACGCCCATCGAGCCGTACGAGGACCTGCTCCCCGAGCTCGACATGCTGCTGATCATGACCGTCGAGCCCGGCTTCGGCGGCCAGGCGTTCCTCGACATCATGCTGCCCAAGATCCGCCGCACCCGGGAACTGATCTCCAAGCACGGTCTGGAGCTGTGGCTCCAGGTCGACGGCGGGGTCGCCGAGTCCACCATCGAGCGGTGCGCCGAGGCCGGCGCCGACGTCTTCGTCGCGGGGTCCGCGGTGTACGGCGCGGCCGACCCGGCCGCGGCCGTCGCCTCCCTGCGGGCCCGCGCGGAGGCCGCGACGGCCACCGCCCCGTGGGCGTGTGGCCACTGAGCCTCCGGCGGATGAACGCGGTCCGTCGGGCCGCCGACAGGACTGATCAAGGCCCGCCGTTTCTGACAGGATGAACGGCGAGCCAGAGTGTGAACGACAGCCGTACGTGAACAGCGGTACGTGAACAGCAGTGAGGAGATCGCGGTGGCGGGAATGTCGGCGGGACGGTCAGCCCTGCGGATGGGCCCCGCGGAGCTGGTGCAGGCGGCGGCCATGGCCCGCCGCTTCTACCTCGAGGGCAAGTCCAAGATCCAGATCGCCGAGGAGTTCGGCGTGAGCCGCTTCAAGGTGGCCCGGGTCCTGGAGACCGCCCTGGAGCGCGACCTCGTACGGATCGAGATCCGCGTGCCGGCCGAGCTGGACGCCGAGCGGTCCGACGCGCTCCGCGCCCGCTACGGGCTCCGCCACGCCGTCGTCGTCGAGTCCCCGGCGGAGGGCGACGACGAGTCGCCGGACCCGGAGAACCTCGGCGAGGTCGCGGCCGACCTCCTCGGCGAACTGGTCACCGAAGGCGACGTCCTGGGCCTGGCCTGGGGCCGCTCCACCATCCACATGGCAGCCGCCCTCGACCGGCTGCCGCCCTGCACCGTCGTCCAGCTCACCGGGGTGTACGACGCCGGGACCGCCGAGCGCGGCTCGGTCGAGGCCGTGCGGCGGGCCGCGCAGGTCTCCGGCGGCGAGGCCCACCCGATCTACGCGCCCATGCTGCTGCCCGACCCGGCCACCGCGGCGGCGCTGCGCAGCCAGACCGGCATCGCGCGGGCCTTCGAGTACTTCGACAAGGTCACCGTCGCCTGCGTCTCCATCGGCTCCTGGGAGCCGGGCATCTCGACCGTCCACGACATGCTCTCCGACGCCGAGCGGGCCCACTACGCCTCGCTGGGCGTCGCCGCCGAGATGTCGGCCCACCTCTTCGACGCCGACGGGCGCCGGGTCGGCCGCGACCTGGGCGAGCGCTGCATCACCGTCGAGGCGGACCGGCTGCGCCGCATCCCCGAGGTCGTGGCGATCGCGGGCGGCCAGCGCAAGGCGGCGGCCATCGGAGCGGTGCTCCGCTCCGGGCTCGTCACCAGCCTGGTGACGGACCGCGCCGCGGCCGACTACCTCCTCACCGAGTCCAGCCCGGGCACGCACCCGGCGCTCGACCGGACGGACCCCGACGGCAGCTGAACGACGCCGACCGGACGGACCCCGACGGCCGCCGGGCGGCGGCCGGGGTGACGGCCGAGTGAACCGAGGGGCTGGAGTCGACCCGTAACGGTATGTTCGGGACATGTTGCTCCGGCCCCTGCGCGTACTCCTCGCGCTCGTCCTCGCCGTCTTCCTCGCCGGGTGCTCCTCGGCGAGCGGCGGCGCCGCGCCGGGCTCCACCCGTACCGCCTCCGCGGGGAACACCGCCGTCGCGCCCAGCGGGACCTCCGGGCTGCCCACCGTACGGGCCGCCGACCTGCCGCCCGAGGCGCGCAGGACCCTCGACCTCATCGCGCGCGGCGGGCCCTTCCCGTACGCCAAGGACGGCGCGGTCTTCTCGAACTTCGAGCGGGTCCTGCCCCGTGAGACGCGCGGCTACTACCGCGAGTACACGGTGAGGACCCCCGGCGAAGGCGACCGGGGAGCGCGCCGGATCGTCACCGGCCGGAACGGCGAGAGGTACTACACCGACGACCACTACGAGACGTTCCGGGAGGTGGTCACGGATGAGGCTTGACGCCCCCGTCGTCCTCGACCTGACCGGAGTCACGGACAAGGCCGCCCTGATGGACCGGTGCGCCGCGGCCCTCGCCCTGCCCCACTGGTTCGGCCGCAACTGGGACGCCCTCGCCGACTGTCTCGGCGACCTGCCCGAACCGGTCACCCTGGTGGTCACCGGCTGGCAGGGGTACGCCCGGACCCGGCCGCAGGAGTGGCGGACCGCCCAGGAGGTCTTCGCCACGGCCGCCGACGAGCGCCCCACCCGCCTCTCCGTCCTCCTCGCCCTGGGAGAGGGCTTCGGAGGATCGCACGAACCACCTGCCGCAAGCCTCGGATGATTCGCCCTGGACTGGTATTCGTACAGGCGTGGGACAATGAACTACGTGCTTTTTCCCCTGGCTGAAATGCCTAGGGGCCGATCCGAACGACTGGGATGTCAGCACGTGCGTTTCCTCAATGACGTCAAGCCGCCCTACGACCTGACGTACGACGATGTGTTCATGGTGCCGAGCCGCTCGGCCGTCGGTTCCCGACAGGCGGTGGACCTCTCCTCGCCGGACGGAACCGGGACCACGATCCCGCTCGTCGTCGCGAACATGACCGCGATCGCCGGCCGCCGGATGGCCGAGACGGTGGCCCGCCGCGGCGGCCTCGTCGTCATCCCCCAGGACATCCCCATCGAGGTCGTCACCGACGTCATCACATGGGTCAAGAGCCGCCACCACGTGCTGGACACCCCGATCGTCCTGGAGCCGCACCAGACCGTCGCCGACGCGCTGTCGCTGCTGCCGAAGCGGGCCCACGACGCCGGTGTCGTCGTCGACGAGTTCCGCCGCCCGGTGGGTGTCGTCACCGACGCCGACCTCTCCGGCGTGGACCGCTTCACCCAGCTCTCCGAGGTCATGTCCAAGGACCTGCTGCTCCTGGACGCGGACATCGACCCGCGCGAGGCGTTCAACACCCTCGACGCCGCCAACCGCCGTTACGCCCCGGCCGTGGACACGGACGGCAAGCTCGTCGGCATCCTCACCCGCAGGGGCGCGCTGCGCGCGACGCTGTACAGCCCGGCCGTGGACGCGAACGGCAGGCTGCGCATCGCCGCCGCCGTCGGCATCAACGGCGACGTGGCGGGCAAGGCCAAGCAGCTGCTCGACGCGGGCGTCGACACGCTCGTCATCGACACCGCGCACGGCCACCAGGAGTCGATGATCAGCGCGATCCGTACCGTGCGGGCGCTCGACCCGCAGGTCCCGATCGTCGCGGGCAACATCGTCGCCGCCGAGGGCGTCAAGGACCTCGTCGAGGCGGGCGCGGACATCATCAAGGTCGGCGTCGGCCCCGGTGCCATGTGCACCACCCGCATGATGACCGGCGTCGGCCGCCCGCAGTTCTCGGCCGTCCTGGAGTGCGCCGCCGAGGCCAAGAAGTACGGCAAGCACGTCTGGGCCGACGGCGGTGTCCGCCACCCGCGCGACGTCGCCATGGCGCTCGCCGCCGGCGCGTCCAACGTGATGATCGGCTCCTGGTTCGCCGGGACGTACGAGTCCCCGGGCGACCTCCAGCAGGACGCCAACGGGCGGCTCTACAAGGAGTCCTTCGGCATGGCCTCCGGCCGCGCCGTCAAGAACCGCACCAGCGACGAGTCCGCCTACGACCGCGCCCGCAAGGCGCTGTTCGAGGAGGGCATCTCCACCTCGCGCATGTTCCTCGACCCGGCCCGCCCGGGTGTCGAGGACCTGATCGACTCGATCATCGCGGGCGTCCGCTCCTCCTGCACCTACGCAGGCGCCGGCTCGCTCGCGGAGTTCGAGGAGAAGGCCGTGATCGGCGTCCAGTCCGCCGCCGGCTACGCCGAGGGCAAGCCGCTGCACGCCAGCTGGAGCTAGTCGCCCCGCGTCCTGAACGCCGTGGGCCCCCGGGAAATCGCTCCCGGGGGCCCACGGCGTTCCCGTACGGTCACCGCATGGACCACGTGGAGATCCGGCCGTGCCGTGCCGAGGACATCGCCCCGCTCGACCGCCATCTGCCCACCCCGGGTGCCCCCACCCGTCACGCGGACCGCTTCGCCCGGCAGGAGACCGGACACGGCACCTATCTGATCGCCTGGCGGGACGGGATCCCGGTCGGCAACGGACAGGTCCGCTGGGACGGCTGCGCCGCGCCGGAGGTACGGGCCGTGCTGGACGACTGCCCCGAGTTCAACGGCCTGGACGTCGTGGCCGGGCTGCGGGGGCGGGGCATCGGCACCGCCCTGGTCCGCGCCGCCGAGGAGCTGGCGCGGGCACGCGGCGGGGCGGTCCTGGGCCTCGGCGTGGGCCATGACAACCCCCGGGCCGCGGCGCTGTACGCGCGGCTCGGCTACGAGCCGGTGACGGAGTACACCGACCGCTGGTCCTTCACCGACCCCGAGGGCCGCACGCGTACCCAGGCCGACGCGGCCACCTTCCTCGTCAGGACGCTGGGGTAGCGCGCACCCACGGTCCCAGCGCCTCCGCGACGGCCGCCGCGATCCGGGCGTGTCCCGCGTCGTCCGGATGCAGTCCGTCCGCCAGGTGCTCCGCGCCCAGGATCGGCCGCCCGGAGAGGACGCGCAGCCGTCCGTCGCCCTCGGCGGCCAGGTCGCGGCCCGCGCGCTCCATGGCCCTGCGTAGCTCCGTGAGGGTGGCGCCGAGGGCGTTGCGGGTGTGCTCGGCCTCGGGGCGCAGGACCGGCGAGACGATCAGCAGCGGGGTGTCCGGGTGGCCCCTGCGGACCAGGCCGACGAAGGCCCGGACGGTCGCGTACAGCCAGTCGGGCGTCGCCGGCACCCGGGACCAGCAGTTGGTGCCGAAGGCCAGGGTGATCAGTTCCCCCGGCAGCCTGGCCAGGTGTTCGGCGAGGGGCAGCTCGCCCCGCGCCCCGCCCGCGTACCCGAGGTTCACCGGGTCGAGGCCGAGGCGCCGGCCCGCCGTGGCGGGCCAGGCGTGCGCGGGCCGGGTCGCCCACCAGCCCTCGGTGATGGAATCGCCGTGGACGAGCCAGCGGGGCCGGGGCGGGGCGGGGGAGAGGGCGCCGCCGACGGCCCGCAGGGCGACCGGAACGGGGGCCTGGCCCTCCGGGAGGTGGACGGCGAAGACTCCGCCGTCCACGGGCAGCGGCAGCGTGACGGTGGCCTCGGCGGCCGGGGCGGCCCAGCTCTCGCCGACGAGCCGGGTGCCCTGCCAGAGGGCGAAGCAGTGGCGCAGGGCGCCCAGCGGGTCGTCCGGCCGCGGAACGGACGCCCGGTAGCGCAGTTCCACCGCGCGCGTGCCGGGCTCGGCCGTGAACTCGATGCGTACGCCGATGGGCAGCGCGGCCCGCGCGGCGACGTCCCACGGCAGCCTTTCGAGGTCGTCCGGGTCGGCGCGCACGGGCCGGGGCCCGTCCAGCCAGGCCGTACCGCGCAGGAACGGTGCCGGGTCGAGCCAGCGCACCGGGGCCTCCGATCGTGGGTCGTCAGGAGCGGTCGTCAGGAGCTCGCAGGGTCGGTCATCGGGCACGAGGAGTCCATACGCGTGCACGCACCGGTTCACACCCTGATGTGTCGATTCATGCGGGGGCGCGCAATGTTTCCCCGCCTGCGCCGTGAGCGCGCAATGATCATCCGGCACTGCGCAACAACCCTGCATTACGAGTGCGAACCCCGGCCCCTTAGGCTCGTGCCCCGTACCAGGAGTGGCGGCGACCGCCTGCTCGGCGGTTCCGTCCCCCGTGGGCATGCTCAGTCATGCCCACGCACCGCCGCGGTCCCCGCTCCGCCTCCACAGGCAGCGATAAGGAGCCTCCGCAGTGCTGGATCAAGGCGCAGCCCCACCGGTCGTCGACACGGCCACCCCGAAGACCTCCACCCTCGGCGCACTCGTCCGGCGCAAGCCGGTGGAAGCGCTGGTCGCGGAGGGTGGGCAGGGTGAGGGCGGCAGTCTGCGCCGCTCGCTCTCCATGTGGCAGCTGACCATGATCAGCATCGGTGCGACGCTCGGCACCGGCATCTTCGTCGTCCTCGGCGAGGCCGTTCCCAAGGCCGGCCCCGCGGTCACCGTCGCGTTCGTCTTCGCCGGTCTCACCGCACTGTTCTCGGCGCTCTCGTACGCGGAGCTGGCCGGCACGATCCCGGTGGCCGGGTCCTCTTACTCGTACGCTTACGCAACGATGGGCGAACTCGTCGCCTGGATCTGCGGCTGGTGTCTGCTCCTCGAGTACGGCGTCTCCGTCGCGGCAGTGGCCGTCGGCTGGGGCGACTACCTCAACGAGCTGCTCGACGGCACCATCGGTGTCACGCTGCCCGCGGCCCTCACCGAGCCCCCCGGCGACGGCGGTGTCTTCAACCTGCCGGCCCTGATAGTCGTCGTGCTGGCGATGCTCTTCCTGCTCGGGGGCGCGAAGGAGTCCGCCCGTGCCAACACGATCATGGTGTGCGTCAAGATCGTCTCGTTGGTGCTCTTCTGCGCGGTCGGCTTCATGGGCTTCAAGTCCGGCAACTACTCCGACTTCATGCCGCTCGGCCTCGACAGCATCGGCGCCGCCGGTGCCGTCCTCTTCTTCTCGTACATCGGCTTCGACGCCGCCTCCACGGCCGGCGAGGAGGCCAAGGACCCCAAGCGCGACCTCCCGCGGGCGATCATGCTCTCGCTCGTCATCGTCACCGCGCTGTACGTGCTGGTCGCCGCTGTGGCCGTGGGCGCCTGGGACTGGAAGAAGTTCGCGGGCTCCGACGCGTCCCTCGCCGCGATCATGAACGACGTGACCGGTCAGAGCTTCTGGGGCACGCTCCTCGCCGCCGGTGCGGTGATCTCGATCGCCAGCGTCGTCCTGACCGTGCTCTATGGCCAGACCCGCATCCTCTTCGCGATGTCCCGCGACGGGCTCGTCCCCAAGGTCTTCGGGAAGGTCGAGCCCAAGTCCGGCACCCCGCGGGTCAACACGCTGATCGTCTCGCTCTTCTGCGGCCTCCTCGCGGCCGCCGTCCCGCTCGGCGAGCTGGTCAACGCGACGAGCATCGGCACGCTCTTCGCGTTCGCCCTCGTCAACGTCGCCGTGGTGGTGCTCCGCTACACCAAGCGCGACATGGACCGCTCCTTCAAGGTGCCCCTCGGCCCGGTCTTCCCGATCCTGGGCTTCATCTGCTGCGCCTACAGCATGTACATGCTTGACGTGATCACATGGCAGTACTTCGGTGGCTGGATGGCCGTCGGCCTCGTGGTCTACTTCCTGTACGGCATGCGCCGCTCCCGCCTCGCATCAGCAGAGAAGTGATCCACCCGTAGTGCGACTCAACGACCTCGACGAACGCATCGTCCACGCCCTCGCGGAGGACGCCCGCCGCAGCTACGCCGACATCGGCGCGCTCGTCGGACTCTCCGCGCCCGCCGTGAAGCGGCGCGTGGACCGGCTCCGGGCCGAGGGCGCCATCACCGGCTTCACCGTACGGGTGGACCCGGCGGCGCTCGGCTGGGAGACCGAGGGGTTCGTCGAGATCTACTGCCGCCACAACACCTCGCCGGACGACATCCGGCGGGGTCTGGAGCGGTATCCCGAGGTGGTGTCCGCGTCGACCGTCACCGGTGACGCGGACGCCGTCGTCCAGGTCTTCGCCTCGGACATGCGCCACTTCGAGCGCGTCCTGGAACGGATCGCGGGCGAGCCCTTCGTGGAGCGCACCAAGTCCGTCCTGGTGCTCTCGCCGCTGCTGCGGCGCTTCTCCTCGGGCTCGCCCGCGTAGTACCCGCGATGTGGGCGTTCGGGGCGGTGCGGGCCGTGGTTCCCGCACCGCCCTTCGCCCGCCCACCCCCGTGGGGCGGTCTACTCGGTCGGGTACTCCAGCAGCCAGGGCAGGACGTGGAAGTCGCCCGTACCGGCCTTGACCTTCTCGAACGGGGCCATGCTCTGGCACGGCGGCAGCTCCGAGTCCTGGCCCCGGGTCATCCAGCTGTAGCCGAGCCGGTCGAGCTTTCCGGTGTCATGGACCGAGATGCCGACGCGCTTGTTCCGGAAGCCGTCCACATCGGTCTCGGTGACGATGCCCGTCACGACCGCGACCTTGCCGCCCGTGACCAGGCAGTCCACCTTCGCCACGGCGTACCCGCCCCGGCCGTCCTTGTAGTGGCTGAACCGGAAGGTGCCGGTCGCGGACTCCGGATCCTTGTTGTCCTTCGCCGCCAGGTGCGCGTCGAAGCTGAAGGTGATGTCGTCGCCGGCCGGCCGATACAGCTTGGCCGTGCCGGTCAGCGCGGCGGCCTCCCGCTTGCCGTGCCCGTGCCGGGCGTCCGCGCCGTCCCCCGAGGCGGCGGCGGAGCCGGCGGCGCCCGCCGTGATCAGCAGGGCGGCGGCCAGGGAGGCGATCTTCGTACGGCGGTTCATGGTCGATTCGGTCCTTTCGGCAGGTGGCCCGGTGTTCTTCCGGACGACCACCACTCTTCCGCGCGAGCCCCCGCCGGGGCGTCGGGCCGCAGGACGGTCCGCGTCTCCGCCGCGCGGCGGGGGAGCCGTGCGACCACGGGGGGAGCCGTACGCAACGAATCGCCGCGGTGGCCGGGGATCGCGCAACGGTTCGACGGTCGGTCCGCAACGCTGCCGTCTTGTCCGAACAGAGCGCGAAACCGTACCGTTTTTGACGTCTTCCCCTTGTACTCCGACCCCCCGAGGATCACCCATGCCCGCGCTGCGCACCGCCCTGCTCCAGAGCTCCGGTGAGCTCGGTGACGTGGCCGCCAACCTCAAGATCCTCGACGAGGCCGCCGCCCGTGCGGCCGCCGCCGGAGCGGGCCTGCTGCTCGCCCCCGAGCTGTTCCTCACCGGCTACGCCATCGGCGCCGACCTGGCTCGCCTGGCCGAGCCGGCCGACGGCCCCTCCGCCCGCGCCGTCGCGGCGATCGCCGTGCGCCACGGCCTGGCCGTCGGGTACGGCTACCCGGAGCGGGACACCGAGCGGCACGGGGTCCTCTACAACTCCGCTCAGCTCATCGGCGCCGACGGCGTCCCGCTCGCGCGGTACCGCAAGACCCACCTCTTCGGCGACTTCGAGCTGGAGTGGTTCACCCCCGGCGACCGGGCCGTGGTCCAGGCGGAGATCGACGGCCTCACGGTCGGCATGATGATCTGCTACGACGTCGAGTTCCCCGAGAACGTGCGGGCGCACGCGCTGGCCGGTACGGACCTCCTCCTCGTGCCGACCGCGCTCATGCACCCCGCCGAGATCGTGCCCCTCTCCGTGGTGCCGGTCCGTGCCTTCGAGAACCAGCTCTTCATCGCGTACGCCAACCGGGCCGGCACGGAGGGCGCCTTCGAGTTCGTCGGCCTCTCCACCCTGGCCGGCCCCGACGGCACCGCCCGGGCCCGCGCCGGGCGCGGCGAGGATCTCGTCCTCGGCGACGCCGACCCCGACCTCCTGGCGGCCTCCCGCGCGGAGAACCCCTACCTCCGCGACCGGCGCCCGGGCCTCTACGGCCCCCTCGTCTGAGCCGTCCCCCCGCCTTCCCGCCCCGCCTCACCTTTTTCCGTGCAAGGAGTCCGTACCCCATGACGTCCACGGTGCCCACGACCGCCGTCCCGCACAGCGACGGCCAGCCGCCGATCACCATGTTCGGTCCGGACTTCCCGTACGCCTACGACGACTTCCTGGCCCACCCGGCCGGGCTCGGCCAGATACCGGCCACCGAGCACGGCACCGAGGTCGCCGTCATCGGCGGCGGGCTCTCCGGCATCATCGCCGCCTACGAGCTGATGAAGATGGGCCTCAAGCCCGTCGTCTACGAGGCCGACGAGATCGGCGGCCGGCTGCGGACCGTGGGCTTCGAGGGCACCGGCACCGAGGGCCTGACCGCCGAGATGGGCGCCATGCGCTTCCCGCCCTCCTCGACCGCGCTCCAGCACTACATCGACCTGGTCGGCCTGGAGACCACGCCCTTCCCCAACCCGCTCGCCGAGTCGACCCCGTCGACCGTCGTCGACCTCAAGGGCGAGTCGCACTACGCCACCACCGTCGACGACCTGCCGCAGGTCTACCGCGACGTGATGAACGCGTGGAACGCCTGCCTGGACGAGGGCGCCGACTTCTCCGACATGAACCAGGCCATGCGCGAGCGGGACGTCCCGCGCATCCGCGAGATCTGGTCGAAGCTCGTCGAGAAGCTCGACAACCAGACCTTCTACGGCTTCCTCTGCGAGTCGGAGTCCTTCAAGTCCTTCCGGCACCGTGAGATCTTCGGCCAGGTCGGCTTCGGCACCGGCGGCTGGGACACCGACTTCCCCAACTCCATCCTGGAGATCCTCCGCGTCGTCTACACCGAAGCCGACGACCACCACCGCGGCATCGTGGGCGGCTCGCAGCAGCTGCCGCTGCGCCTCTGGGAGCGCGAGCCGGAGAAGATCGTCCACTGGGCGCCGGGCACCTCGCTCGCTTCCCTGCACGGGGGCACCCCGAAGCCGGCCGTGACCCGGCTGAACCGGACCGCCGGCAACCGGATCACCGTCACCGACGCGTCCGGCGACATCCGCACGTACCAGGCGGCGATCTTCACCGCTCAGTCCTGGATGCTGCTCTCCAAGATCGCCTGCGACGACTCGCTCTTCCCGATCGACCACTGGACGGCGATCGAGCGCACCCACTACATGGAGTCGTCCAAGCTCTTCGTCCCCGTCGACCGGCCGTTCTGGCTGGACAAGGACGAGGAGACCGGCCGGGACGTCATGTCGATGACGCTGACCGACCGGATGACCCGCGGCACCTACCTCCTGGACGAGGGCCCGGACAAGCCGGCCACGATCTGCCTCTCGTACACCTGGTGCGACGACAGCCTGAAGTGGCTGCCGCTGTCCGCGAACGAGCGGATGGAGGTCATGCTGAAGTCGCTCGGCGAGATCTACCCGAAGGTCGACATCCGGAAGCACATCATCGGCAACCCGGTGACGGTCTCCTGGGAGAACGAGCCCTACTTCATGGGCGCCTTCAAGGCCAACCTGCCCGGCCACTACCGCTACCAGCGGCGCCTGTTCACGCACTTCATGCAGGACCGGCTGCCCCAGGACAAGCGGGGCATCTTCCTCGCGGGCGACGACATCTCCTGGACGGCCGGCTGGGCCGAGGGCGCGGTGCAGACGGCGCTCAACGCGGTCTGGGGCGTGATGCACCACTTCGGCGGCGGCACCGACGCCACGAACCCCGGCCCGGGCGACGTGTACGACGAGATCGCCCCGGTCGAGCTGCCGGAGGACTGATCCTCCGTACGGAGCGGTTCAGGGCCTGGTGAGGGGGGTCAGCAGCATCCGCCCCACCAGGCCCACCGACCGGTCGAGGCGCTCCCTGAACTCCGCCGCGAGGTCGGGCAGCCCGCGCAGCTGCCACAGCGAGCGCGCGGCGAGCCAGGCCCCGTCCCTGGCCCGGTCCAGGCTCCAGCAGCCGAGCAGATGGGTCAGCGGGTCCGCGATCTCCAGGAGGTCCGGGCCCGGCATCAGTTCCTCCCGGATGCGCTCCTCCAGGAGGACCAGGATGTCGCCGACCCGGTCGAACTCGTCCTCGAGGTCGGCGGGCGCGCACTCCAGGAGCCGGCAGGCGTCGACGACGGCGAGGGCCAGGTCGTGCCCGATGTGCGCGTTGATCCCGGCCAGCGCGAACTGCAGCGGGCGTACGCCGGGATGGCGCCGGTAGTGGAAGAGGGGCCGCCAGCAGGCGGGCACGGGGCAGCCGGTCGCGGCCGCGTCGACCGCCGCGAGGTATCGCTCCGCGAACCGTACGTCGAGTGTCGCGGCGGCCCGCCGGTCGGCGAAGGTGCCGGCCTCGATGGCGTGGCCGATCTCCTCGGTGACGGTCAGATAGACCCGGTTGAAGACGGCGACCCCGTCGGCCGGATGCCAGGCCGAGCGGAGCGACCGCATCCGGTCCACCACGGGGTCGACTGCCACGAACGGCCCGAGCCGTTCGGCCTGCTGCCCGATCTGCTGGGTCTGCGCCATGGGGGCAGGCTCCCAGCCGCCGGGCCGTCGAGGGAACCTCTCGGGCCCGGCTTACCCAGAACGGGCGAATCACTCAGTTCTTCGACGCGGTGTCCGCGCCCGTCTCGTACGAGCTGGTGCCGGAGTCCAGGAGCGGCTCCTGCTCCTTCAGGTGGGCCGGGGCGAAGGCCCGCAGCACGTGGTAGCCGGTGATGACGACGATCGTGCCGAGCGCGATGCCGCCCAGCTCGAAGGTGTCGGAGAAGGTCAGCTTCACGCCGCCGACGCCGATGATGATGCCGGCGGCGGCCGGGACCAGGTTGAGCGGGTTGCGCAGGTCGACCTTGGCGTTGATCCAGATCTGGGCGCCGAGCAGGCCGATCATGCCGTAGAGGATGACCGTGATGCCGCCGAGGACGCCGCCGGGGATGGCGGCGACGATCGCGCCGAACTTCGGGCAGAGGCCGAAGAGGAGCGCGAAGCCGGCCGCGGCCCAGTAGGCGGCGGTCGAGTACACCCGGGTGGCGGCCATGACGCCGATGTTCTCGGAGTACGTGGTGTTCGGCGGGCCGCCCACCGCGGTGGACAGCATCGACGCGGCGCCGTCGGCGGCGATCGCGGTGCCCAGCTGGTCGTCCAGCGGCTCGCCGGTCATCTCGCCGACGGCCTTGACGTGTCCGGCGTTCTCGGCGATCAGCGCGATGACGACCGGCAGCGCGACCAGGATCGCGGACCACTCGAAGCTCGGTCCGTGGAAGGACGGCAGGCCGATCCAGTCCGCCGTGGAGACGCCGGAGAGGTCGAGCCGCCAGTGGTCGGTGACCTGGCCGCCCGGGGACATCGAGTGGATCTTGCCGAAGACGAGGTCGAAGACCCAGGAGACGGCGTAGCCGAAGATCAGCCCGAGGAAGATGGCGATCCGGGACCAGAAGCCGCGCAGACAGACCACGGCCAGTCCGGTGAACAGCATCACGAGCAGCGCCGTCCACTGGTCCTGCGGCCAGTAGGTGGAGGCGGTGACGGGCGCCAGGTTGAAGCCGATCAGCATGACGACGGCGCCGGTCACGATCGGCGGCATCGCCGCGTGGATGATCCGCGCGCCGAACTTCCGTACCGCCAGGCCCGCCAGGAACAGCACCGCGCCGACGACCAGGACCGCGCCGGTCACCGTGGCGCTGGTGCCGCCGGAGGCCCGGATCGCGGCGGCGACGCCGACGAAGGAGAGCGAGCAGCCCAGGTAGGACGGGACGGTGCCGCGGGTCGCGAGCAGGAAGATCGCGGTGGCGACACCGGACATCATGATCGCGAGGTTCGGGTCGAGCCCCATCAGGACCGGGGCGACGAACGACGCCCCGAACATCGCCACGACGTGCTGGGCGCCGAGACCGGCCGTACGCGGCCAGGAGAGCCGTTCGTCCGGGCGGACGACGGCTCCCGGAGCGGGTGTTCTCCCGTCGCCGTGCAGGGTCCAGCGCACGCCGAGGTTCATGAGGTAGCTCCCGTTCTCCGGTACCGGCGGCCGCGTCGTGACCGCTCAAGATCAGCCATATGGTATGCGCCACCGCTGATCGGATATGTTCGACCGCCGCCCGGGAGCGGTCGTACGCCTCATGCCCCCGGCTCCGAGCGGTGGTCCTACCCGACCGGGTCGGCGCTCTTCGCGGGGGCGGGCGTCGCCGACGCCGCCTCCCGGCCGCCGGACCTGAGCACGCCCGCGCCGAGCACGAGCCCGAAGGCGAGCAGGGTGACCAGGCAGAAGGAGAACATCAGGGACGTCACGTCGGCGATGCCGCCGATCGCCGACGGGGCGATGAGCCCCGAGGTGTACGTGATGGTGGCGACACCGGCGATGGCCTGGCTGGGGTTCGGACCGCTGCGCCCGGCCGCGGCGAAGGCGAGCGGGACGACGACCGCGATCCCGAGCCCGATGAGACCGAATCCGGCCATCGCGACGGCGGCGTGCGGGGCGAGCACCACCAGGAGGCCGCCCAGGGTGGCGACGACGCCCCCGGCCCGTACGGTGCGGACGGCGCCGAAGCGGTCCACGACCCGGTCGCCGGCCAGCCGCGCCACGGCCATGGTCAGGGCGAAGGCGGTGGTGGAGGCGGCCGCGAGCCCGGCCGAGCTGCCGAGTTCGTCCCGCAGGTAGACCGCCGACCAGTCCATGCTGGCGCCCTCCGCGAACACTCCGCAGAAGCCGATGGCCCCGATGACGAGCGCGGACTTGGGCGGCAGCGAGAAGCGCGGCGGGGGTTCCTCGTCCGGGGTGCTGCGCACGTCCAGGACGCCTTGGCAGATGACGAGGCCGAGCGCGGTGAGGACCAGGGCGGCGATCAGATGGTGGATCCGGGCGTCGCCGCCGACGTGCGCGGCGACGGTGCCGGCGGCGGAGCCGAGCAGGGCGCCCACGCTCCACATGCCGTGCAGGCTCGACATGATGGACTTGCCGAGCCGGTTCTCGGTCTCGACGCCGAGCGCGTTCATCGCCACGTCGGACATGCCCGCGGTCGCTCCGTACACGAAGAGCGCGCCGCACAGCCCCCAGATGTTCGGGGCGAGCGACGGCAGGGTCAGCGCGAGCGTCCACAGGGCGAGCAGTCCGCGCAGTGCCGTGCGAGCACCGAACCGGTGGGAGACGGCTCCGGCGAGCGGCATCGCGAGAGAGGCGCCGAGCGCGGGGAAGGCGAGCGCGAGCCCGAGCTGGCCGGCGCTGACGGCCGCGTGCTCCTGGATCCAGGGGATCCGGGTCGCGAAGCTGCCGGTGACCGCGCCGTGGACGCAGAAGACGGCGGCGATGGCGAAGCGCGCCCGCCGCAGGCGTTCGGTGCTGGTGACGGTCTCCGCCGTCATGGGTCCCTCCCTGGTGTCGTGGTGTGGCGCGTAAACTATCAGGAACCCTGCCTGATAAATAGTCCGCAGGGAAGACCCCGGCCGGAACGGGCCCGGGAACGAGTCTGAGAGGATCGCCGCATGGCCGCATCCCCGAGTACCGCACGGGCCATCAACGACCGGTCAGCCCTGCGACTGCTCCAGGCCGAAGGTCCGTTGACGGCCACTCAGCTCAAGACGCTCACCGGACTCTCCCGGCCGACCGTCGCCGACCTCGTCGAACGGCTCCAGGGCTCCGGCCTCGTCCACGTCGTCGGGGAGTCCGGAGCCGAGCGCCGGGGACCCAACGCCAAGCTGTACGGGATCGTCGCCGACCGCGCCCACCTCGCGGCCCTCGACGTACGGACCCGCTCGGTCTCCGTCACCGTCGCCGACCTCCTCGGCACCACGCTCGCCGAGGCCACCGCGCCCGTCGGCGACGACGACGAGACGGGCTCCGCCGTCGAGAAGGCCGTCGCCCTCCTGGAACGGACCGTACGGGAGGCGGGCGTCGAACGGCTCCACAGCGTCGCCGTCGGCGCCCCCGGGCTCATCGACCCCGCCACCGGCGACCTGCGCGACTCCACGGGGCTGCCCGCCTGGCACCGCAGGCTGGTCGCGGTCCTCCAGGAGCGGCTCCCGGCCCACGTCCTGGTCGAGAACGAGACCAACCTCGCCGCCGTCGCCGAGCTGCGCGAGGGCGCGGCCCGCGACCGCGAGGACTTCGTCCTGCTCTGGCTCGGCCAGGGCGTCGGCGCTGCCGTCGTCCTCGGCGGGCGGGTGCGCCGCGGTGCGTCCGGCGGCGCCGGCGAGATCGGCTTCCTTCCGGTGCCGGGCACCTCGGGGCTGCCCTCGGCCACCGGCTGCGACGGCGGCTTCCACGAGCTGGCCTGCGCCGCCGCCGTCGCGGCCCTCGCCACCGCCCACGGCCTCGACCCGGCCGAGGCGCTCACCTCGGGCCACGGCCCCTTCCTCGACGCCCTCGCCCACCGCCTCGCGGTCGGCGCGGCCGCTGTCGTCTCCGTCCTTGACCCCGGCTGCGTGGTCCTCGCCGGCGAGACCGGCCACCAGGGCGGCGCCGCTCTCGCCTCCCGGGTCGAGAGCGCGCTCGCGGCCCTCTCCCCGCTCCGTACCGAGGTGCGGCCGACGGCCCTCGGCGACGCGGCGGTCCTGCGCGGCGCCCTGCTCGGTGCCCGGGACGCGGCCCAGGACGAGCTCTTCGGTCCGCCGTCCACCGGGCTCTAGGTGTGCGACTGCCGCAGCTTGATTACAGCAGGGTCTGGGTCTTCTGCTTGAGGCGCTCGTAGGGCGTCTGTCCGCCGAGGGCGCCGTGGGGACGGT